>NJDO01000013.1 GCA_002254385.1 Thermoplasmatales archaeon ex4484_6
TTCGTCGGGGGTGTCGGCCCCTCCATTTTCGGCAGTGAAGCTCTGCCCGAACCATTTGGAGTGAAGCTGATCTCGATAGAGAGATTGGATTCCGGACTCCTCGTTGAACTGTCCGGTTGATCTCAACCGTCGAATCTGGTCCTCTCGCCCTGGATCTCCAGAAGCTTCTTGATGGCCTTCTTCTCCCTTAGCGACGGTCTTGAGGGCACATCCACATTGACCTTGAGGAACATGTCCCCGGTCCTGCGGGGATATCTGAGGTCCGGCATACCCTTGCCCTTGACCCTGAGAACGGAGCCGGGTTGTGTTCCGGCGGGTATCTTGACCTCAAGTGTGCCGTTCAGGGAGGGTACCTTCACTTTAGAGCCCAGGACCGCCTGGGGGTAGGTGATCGTTATCTCACCGTGAAGATCGTTGCCTTCCCTGGTGAAGAACCTGTGCGGCCTCACCTCGATTATAACGAAGAGGTCCCCGGGTCTTCCGCCCCGGTCTCCTGCGTCTCCCATTCCGGGGATCCGGAGCTTTGTTCCCGAATCCACCCCCTTCGGGATGTTCACGGTCTTCCTGCTCGTCTTCCTGACTTTCTTCTTTCCCCTGCATTTCGGACAGGGATCGCTTATTATGCTGCCCTCCCCGCCGCATCTCGGGCAGGCCTTTGTGGTGACATACTGCACGGGGCCCAGGTTTCTGACCATCCTCTGGGCGCCAGTTCCGTGGCAATCCGGGCAGACATCCGGTTCGGTTCCGCTTTCGGAGCCGGTTCCATCACATTCTGGGCAGAGAATGAGGTGCTTCACCTCTATCTCCCTTTCCGTCCCCTTTGCAGCTTCCTCCAGGGAGATCCTGACGTGGGCGACCCTGTCATCACCCTGCATCGGTCTTCTCGATCCCGCCCCCCTTCCTCCTCCGAAGAAATCCCCACCGAACGGATCTTCACCTCCGAAGAACGAGGAGAATCCGCCGCCGAAGGATCTCATGAACATCCGGAGAGCATCGTCCAGGTCTATATGCTGGTATTGATAGTGAGGCATGCCTCCCTCGTCATCCGATGTAAAACCGAATTGATCGTACTGGCTTCTCTTCTCGGGGTCGGACAGTACCTCGTATGCTTCGGTGACCTCCGTGAACTTCTCGGCAGCCTTGGGGTCATCCTGGTTGCGGTCCGGATGATATTTCAGGGCAAGGGTCCGATAGGCCTTCTCTATCTCTTCCTTGGTTGCGTCCCGGGAGATCCCGAGGATCTCGTAATAGTCCTTTTTCATCCCTGCCATGCTCCCTACGTGTTGTTTAGGGAGGGAGATTCATCATATCTCCCTCCCTTGGTTGGGTCCCGGACCCATCAGTCCGCGTCCTCTGCATCGACGTCGATGTAGTCATCGTCGACCTTTTCTTCCTTCTCCGGGGAGGGCGGCTCCTCCCCGTTCATGTCCATGGATTCCCCTGCCGATTTGGAGGCCTGTTTGTACATCTTCGCAAAGAGTTCCTGGGATGCTTCGGAGAGTTCTTCCGTCCTCTTCTTGATCTCATCAGCATCGTCTCCCTGCGCCAGTTCCTCCACCTCCTTCATCAGCTCCTCCACCTTCTTCACATCCGCCTCGTCCAGCTTATCCCTGTTATCCTTTATGGCTCGTTCGGTGGCGAACACCAGAGAGGTCGCATTGTTCTTTGCTTCCGCGATCTCCAGCTTTCTCTTGTCATCTTCGGCGAATCTATCGGCATCTTCCATCATCTTCTCTATCTCATCGTCCGAGAGTGCTCCCGTTCCGGAGACCACGATGTCCTGGCTGTTCCCTGTCGCCAGATCCTTGGCGGTGACATGGACAATACCATTTGCATCGATCTCGAACGTCACCTCGATCTGTGGAATGCCTCTTGGGGCGGGTGGGATGCCGGTCAGAGTGAAGACGCCAAGCGTCTTGTTGTCCGCCGCCATCGGCCTCTCACCCTGAAGTACATGGATCTCCACCTGGGGCTGATTATCCGAGGCGGTCGAGAAGATCTTGGACTTCTTGGTGGGGATTGTTGTGTTCCTGTTGATGATCTTGGTCATCACCCCTCCCAGCGTTTCGATACCCAGGGACAGCGGTGTGACATCGAGAAGGACCATGTCCTTGCCCACCTCTCCGGAAAGTACTCCCGCCTGAATGGCAGCTCCTATGGCGACGCATTCGTCCGGGTTGATGTTCTTTGTGGGGTCCTTTTTCAGGACCTCCTTGATCTTCTTCTGGACCAGGGGCACCCTTGTGGAGCCCCCCACAAGCAGGATCTTGTCTATGTCCGAGGGTTCCAGTTTTGCATCTTTCAGAGCCTGTTTCAACGGTCTTATCGTCTTATCCACCAGGTCCGATATGAGCGATTCGAACTTGGATCTTGTGAGTTCCATCTCCACATGCAGAGGTCCGTCATCCCCTTGTGTGATGAAGGGCAGTGAGATCTGTGTGGTCGGAGTGCCCGAGAGTTCTATCTTCGCCTTCTCCGACGCGTCCTTCAGTCTCTGAACGGCCTGTCTATCCTTGAGGAGATCTATTCCGTGCTCCTTCTTGAATTCGGAGGCTATCCATTCCATGACCCGTCTGTCGAAATCGTCCCCTCCCAGATGATTGTTGCCGGAGGTGGATTTTACCTGGAAAACCCCTCCGCCTATCTGGAGTATGGACACATCGAATGTCCCTCCTCCGAGATCGTAAACGAGTATTGTCAGATCGTCCTCCTTGTCAAGGCCGTAGGCGAGAGCTGCTGCTGTCGGTTCGTTTATTATCCTCTTGACCTCGAGACCCGCTATCCTGCCAGCGTCTTTCGTGGCCTGTCTCTGGGCATCCTCGAAGTATGCCGGAACCGTGATCACCGCCTCGGTCACCTTCTCCCCGAGGTATTCCTCCGCATCCTCCTTCATCTTTTGGAGGATCATTGCCGAGATCTCCTGTGGGGTGTAGCTCTTCCCTCCCATTTTGACCTTGGTCTTCTGACCCATCTTTCTCTTGATGGATGCTATGGTGTTCTCGGGATTGGCCACTGCCTGTCTCTTGGCAAGCTCGCCCACCAGTCTTTCACCTTTCTTTGTTATGCCCACGACGGATGGAGTGGTCCTTGCCCCTTCCCTGTTCGGTATCACGACGGGCTGTCCACCCTCCATCACTGCAACCACCGAGTTGGTGGTTCCCAGATCTATTCCGATGATCTTTCCCATTCATATCACCTCTTTGTGTTCATAATGTTATGATTTCTCCTTTCTTTTCGATGATCTCGATGACCTTCTTTCCCTCTTCTTTCCGGAGGGTCTCCTGTTGACCAGTACCTGGGCCGGTCTCAGGGTCTTTCCCTTGTAGATGTATCCTTTCTTTATTTCCTTAGCAACGACCTCGTCACCCAGGCCGCCTTCCTCCACATATCCCACGGCCTCGTGGAAGTTGGGGTCGAAGTGCTGCCCCGTGGCCACCATGGGGCTGATCCCCACCCTGGAGAATAGGTTCAGAACCTGTGCCTCGACCATCTCGACACCCTTGATCATGCTGGAAATGCTCTTGCTGTCGCAGCCCGAGGACAGAATGGATTCCTTTGCGAAGGAGAAGCTGTCCAGGACATCCACCAGTCCCGAGGCTATCTCGGATATCTTTCTGTCGGCAATGGATTCCTTCTCGTTCTCATGCCTCCTCCTGATATTCTGGAAATCACGCTGCAGGAATCCGATCCTCTCTTCAAGGGCGGCCTTCTCTTCAAGGACCTTGTCCAGTTCGCTCTTGAGCTCCTCCATCTCCTTTTCAAGAGATATCATCGGGATGGAGAGCTCCCCATCCTTCCCATCCTGGGAGGAATCCTCCCGGGTCCTCTCGGTCCTCTTCTTGAGTTCGACCTCGAGGACCCCCTGGGAGAACGTGACAGCTATTCTCTCGGGATCGGGTTCGAAGGGAATGACCTGTACCGTCCTGAACCTCCCCCTCTTCCCTTCGGCATCCAGTTTCAGGATGTCACCCGCCACTCCCATCTTGATGGAATCCTGGGATACACCGGGAAGCTCCACTATGAGCTTTACGCCATCTTCTTCCTCCATTACCTGGGTGATGGGTTCCCTGACCTCTTCGGCACCGGTCATTTTAATCATCTTCCTGTTTACAACCTTGAGTTGTAATCTCGTTGTTACGTCAATGTAGTTATCCTATATAAACCCATCGCATCATGCCGGGGAAAATGATCAGCAGGAATGAGAAAACAATCGTGTCTGAGCTCTCACTCCCTTACCTCAGAGAAATCCCGGAAAACGGGTGTTGGATATCAAGGAGATGTTAAAGGAGACGAACAGCCGGACAGTTTAAAATATTCAATATGACGGAAAAAGGAAACGGATTTCTATGAGCATGATGTTGCCCGATCATGGAGGTCCACCCACTGATCTACGTAATCCTTCTTCTGATCGTCATCTCGGGTCCGGTCATGGCAAATATTGCCTACAGCGGATGGAAGAATGTTCTACTGGCGCGGCTCTTCATCGTGATCAGCATCCTGTCAATGGCTGGCCTCATGTTTATCGTACTTCTTTGAGGTGCTAATCAATGGAGAAAAAACCCCTCATAACACCCCATCACAACGGCCCGGATCCGGCCTGGATATACCCTGTGAGGTCCCCCCTGGATTGGAAGAGAAGGGATGGCAGGATAGTGTTGGAATATCCCAAAAATCTCAATCGCTTGGAGAGGGCCCTCAACAGGGTCCTGAAGGGACCGGAGAATATCAGACGCCCCCTGGATGATGTTGGAACCCTTCTGTGGGAGATGAGCGACGGGGAGCATTCCCTTCTCGAGATCTATATCGAGGAGCAGGAAAGGTTCCATGAGAGGGTCGAACCGGTTGACAAAGTTGTGGGTGGATTGCTGGAAACCATGCTCAAGCTGGGTTTGATGAGATTGGAGTTTCACCCGGGAGGAAAAGGGAGACAGGGGGAAGGTGCCCGAAAAGGCTCCAGGATCGTTGTGAGGCCTGCACGGTGATGGAACGCATTGCTGTCCTCGGTATGCCTGTCGGGATGAACGGGTGACAG
The DNA here is from genome assembly GCA_002254385.1 of Thermoplasmatales archaeon ex4484_6. Lineage (GTDB taxonomy): Archaea > Thermoplasmatota > Penumbrarchaeia > Penumbrarchaeales > Penumbrarchaeaceae > Penumbrarchaeum. The sequence goes on from NJDO01000013.1 coordinate 5,033, forward strand.
GTGTATCAGGGGATCTTGTACTGCAGGTGGAACGACATCATTCCGTTCCGGAAAGGCATCCTATCGTTTGTAATGTACATATGACAATATTTTTATCCCGTTGACCTATAACAAAGGGTTGTACCAGAGGGTCAGCGCACCCTTGGAGTTCAAAGGTGATGCTGTATGTCATATCATACGGTTCTGAAGAAAGCTCTTCTCATGGTCGTCACGGGCATGTTCCTTGTAGCACCGCTTCTTTCCGGAGTTGGCAAGGTGAATGCGGCATCGAGGCTTCCCGCCGGGTTCGAGGGAGTTTCCTACGAACGGATGACGTCCCTAAACAAGGTAACCCTCGTCAACCATGACGGAGAAGGTATACTGGACGATTTTTCATATCTTGCGGAGGTGCCTGCATCGGCGTTCCATTCAGGGGCTTCCGAAAGGGTATTCGTGAACCCTGTCCTGTTCTACGAACCTTCCAGGGAAGTTTCCGATACGGAGAGAACGTTCAACCCATATCCCGGTGTGAAGAACCTTATGGATGACATGATGACCGTGAGCGGGGGCGACCTCGACAAGATAGAGCTTGTGGGTTTCGACGGTCAGACACCGGGGGAGATACAATCGGATTGGACCGCCTCCAGGGTGAAGCACATCGATGCGAACGATCCATTCTCACTCTCGGCGAAGGTGGCGCTGGAGAACTGGGAATATTCCGATAAGGCCGTCATCGCGGTGGTGGACGCGGATCCCGCTCCGTTCGAGAATGTATTCACCGGGGAGATTACCGGGAAAACACCGAATGCCTCTCCGAAGAGCGGTTCGATGACGGGCTCAAAGGAACCGTCCCCCGTCGATCCCAACACCCACTCGTTCACTATCGAACCCGATTACAAATACATCACATCACAGCTCACATGGGGTCAGAGCTGGAATCCGCTTTCAAGCATAACGGAGAGGGGAAAGGACCCCGACCTTCAGCTCTATGATATGCAGCTTGGAATGGTGGGCGCCAGCGAGAAATGGAATGTCCTGGAGGGTGCTTCCGAGGAGATAAGCTCCTACATATATGATTCGGGGGAATGGCAGTTCGCGGTGACCTACATGCCAACTGAGAATTCAATGGTGCACGCGGACGAGGAGTGGTCGTGGAACTCCGTTCCCCGGCCTTCCGAGGTGACGCCGTCCCAGAGGGATGCGTGGGTCCGGGAAAGGATGGAAAGGGTTATGAAGGATAGAGAGGCGAAAGGATTGGCCCCTCTTGCCCCGTTCGATTCCTCCGTGGAATATGTAATAGATTACACGCTTTACCCCGGAGTGGATGTCCCGCAGAGGATAGAGACCCCCTTCTACTGCAGGGATGCGAAGTTTGTCCTTGAATGGTCCGACACCTCTCAGGATCTGGGACTCATACTGAGAGGACCGTCCGGAGCGGAGATAGCGGTGGCTGACCAGCCCGCGTCCGGTGCCCAGCAGGTAATCGAGGTCCCCGAGCTTGGTGAGGGAGAATACCAGGTATCGGTCATCAACATGGGAGGAAGTTCGCAGTCCACCGATTTCAGGATATCATACGAGTTCAAGCAGAAGAAGGACAGGTTCGAGGGAACGTCGTGGGCCGGAGCTGCAAATGGTGCGGTCATCGCAACGGCACTGAACGCTCCTCTCATGTTCTCGGATCGGAATGGACTCAGCAGCAGTGTGGGGGATGCCTTGAACACGCTGGGCGTTGAGAAGGTCTATCTGATCGATATAGATTCCCATGCCGGGAGCGGCCTTGAACGGGATATCAGGGGGCTGAGAGGAATAATGCAGAGGCTCTTCGGGAACGGAATAACGGTGGAAACGCTGAACGATTTCGACTCGCTATACGGGACTGTTAAAAAGTTGACAACGGTCGGGGGTGTCCAGAACAGGGATATCGTCTTCACCACTATCAATCCATGGACTTCCTGGAAGGTCCTTGAAGGACGGGATACCTCGGGGAACCCCGGACCGGAGGTTCCGGGTGCACTCTTCGTCGGACCTGCGGCTCTTGAAGCTGCCGTTCACGGCGCTCCGGTCTTCGTGACCGACGTCCATTCGGAGCTCTCATGTGCCCAGGCGTGGCATAATGAGTTCTGGAACTATGCCTATCATCACAGCAGGGCCCCTCCCTCCGTCGCATGCATGGTCCTTACGGCAAAGGCCGCGTATCATAATGTGATAGATCGCTTTGGTTTCGATGTCAAATCCCCCGTTGACGATGAGGGGAAATGCAAGGAATCGATAATAACAGTCGCTGATCAGTTTGACATAGGTTCCTCGTGGGACAGGGCCTTTGTGGGCGGGGCGGATTCCGGGAGAATCATGGGCACTCCAGTGGATACATCCGTATGGATATCAAGATCCATCCTGTACCCCAAATTGATATACGCCAATCCCGCAGTGAATCCCGAACTTGACGAATTCGATGGTATGAGGATACAGGGGTCGAGCTCCACAAGGGTGGGTGGAGCACTGGTCATCACGGAACCCGAGAGGGAGGAGAAGGTGGACTTCCCGGTGGTCCAGACATGGGTGTCATACCAGTACAAGTTCAATGAACAGGCCAGCGAATACTGGGGATGCCCCTACACCACAAGGACAGGCATCACTCCATGGTTCGATGACTCATCGGAAACGGACCCCGACGGTATCGATCCAAACGGAAGATATCCCGATCTCGACTCTTCCGAGGTGATCCCTCACTACCTGGAAAAGTGCGGATACGGAAATGTGTTCACCACCACTTTCGAGAAGACCACCGAGAACCTGAACAGGGGCGCCATCATGTGGCTTGAGGTCATGCACGGCGGTCATACAAATTCGGGTGTTGTGGGGTGGTGGCAGGAGGAAGGTGCAAAGGAGGGGAACCCCTGGAGGGGTTACGAGGAGAGCGGGATCCCGACAGGTACCGAGACGATGAGACTGAGGGGGGCAACCGATGATCCGGATGTCGTGACCATGTCAAAGCATGTCGGGCTTGACATCACTCCCGGTTTCGGTCCCCAGACAGGTGCAGGTATTATACCGGAAAGGCACGACGGAGTGGTCATCGCGATCGCACAGCAGGGTCAGACAGGTTACACGGAGACAGGTCTCGTGATGGATGAGGCATTCGGGAACCTTCATTCCATGGGTTTCTCCGCGGGTTCGTGTCTCATCGCGAACACCTATCTCCATCTGATGATGGTAAGGCACGGGTCGATATTCCAGGTCATAGATCCATGGCTTACGTCCTGGTATTCGGCTTTCGCCATGGATATGTTCGTTAGGGACATCTATTACGGGCATACCGTAGGTGATGCGTACGAGAGAGGCATATCCCATGTGGGGATAGAATATCTCATCGACGGCTGGTGGTGGGATATATTCGAGAACCTGGTCTATTACGGTGACCCGGATCTCACGGTATTCTCACCGGTGCATCGGTGGGAGGAGCCCGATCACCTCGAGAAGGGTGCTGTCATAGACGGCCATTCTCCCTACGGAGCCGGGGATCACCCCAGGGCCGTGGGGAATGGACTGATATGGGACATAGCGGCCCTTCTTGCCCTCTCCGGTCTCGTGGCCGCAGGTGTCTATGTTGCCATCAGATACCGCAGGGGTCAGCCCATACCTCTTCTCAATAGGATAGTGGGCAGGAAGCAGGGAGCCTGACCAACTGCTAATCGGAGGGCATTGAGGGTCCCCGTCGGGACACAGCTCGTGCCATATGAGGGGGCCCTTGGGGCTCCCTCGCGTTCTTTTCCCCTCGATGTTTGGGTTAGATATTTGTAATGTACTCGCATATCCTGTCCCGGATCGGGCCCGAGGGTCCGGGAGATGGGGGGCACACATGATCGTGACCAATCTGGACCACATCCCAGATAGAGAGGTGATTGCTGTTCTGGGGATGGTCAATGGTTTCTCCGCGGGGGAGAAGAAGGATGAAGATTACCCCGCCTTTGTGAACGGTCTCTTTGAAGAGGCGGAGAGGGCTCTTCTCGAGAAGGCGGAGGGATTGGGTGCGGATGCGATCCTCGGCGTTAGTGCTGCCGTGATGGCACCGTCCGGGAAGGTCAGGGAGGTTCTGCTGCTGGGAACCGCGGTCGTCCTCGGAGGGTCCTCGGAGGAGCCCGGACACGATATATCGCTGTCGGTGGGCGGCAACAGACTGCCATGGTCCCAGCCTCCGGCAACCCCCACTTCCGATGTGGTGAGGATGATACGCCAGAAAGGACGGGCCGAAAGGGACAGGGGCCGGAAAAGAAAGGACATCTACGATCTGGCGGACGAGATCGGCATATCCTACGACAGGGCAAAGATCCTTGTGGACAGCGGTTTCGAGAACATCGATGATATCGCGAACGCCTCGACAAGGGACCTTTCGGTACTGGAAGGGATCAATCCGACCCAGGCAAGAATACTGAAGCGAAGGGCCCAGGAAATCCTTGAAATGGAGAGGGAGCTCTGATGGACCAGATCCAGATGGTGTTCACGGCCAGGGTCCTGATAGTCGGAATGGGTCTTCTGGCGGGGTCCGTCATGGATATCAGGACAAGAAGAATAAAAGACAGCGTCTGGATGTTGATGATGTTCTCCGGTCTCCCGCTGCTTGGATTCGAGATGTGGCTCAAAGGAGGAGACTCGTCCTGGATCTCTCTTCTCTCCCTCCTTCTGCCGCTCATGGGGTTCCTGTTCGTACTCTTCGGATATCCCGAACCCGGAGAGGTCCTCAGGGGCAGTGCGGCGGATATATCCTTTCTGGTGATCTACTCGGCATGCATCATTGGGTCCGTTCTCGGCTTCGTCAGGGGAGATCCCGCTCTGACATATCCAGTGGCATTCTCCTCATTGTTCATGTTGATATATTTCGGTCTCTATCATGTTCCGGTAGGTGGTACAAGGATCATTCACGGCGGAGCGGACCTGAAATGCCTGCTGGTGCTCGCCGCTCTCTTCCCGTGGTACGGGAGCGATCTTCCCTTTGCTCTGGGCCCCTTCTACCGGATATTGTCCGGAAATACCCTTCTGGCCTGGATATTCCCCATACATCTGTCCGTGCTGTTCAACGGTGCGTTCATCACGACAGTCCTTCTGCTCGTGATTCTCCCCGTCATGAATCTGATCAGAGGAGATCTGGCCTTCCCGAGGATCTTCACATCCTATCGAACGGATGTCAGGGGAATGAACGGGAAGCATGTATGGGTGTATGTGGAAAGGAACGGGAAGAGGGAAAAGGTCGAACCGACGAGGAAGCTGGAGTCAAGGCTGCTGGGTGAAGGCACGAAAAGGGTCTGGGTAACCCCGAAGATCCCCTTCATATTCTCCCTGTTCCTTGGATTTATGGTACAGATGACCGCAGGCAACCTTGTTGCACTGATATTTCTTGCAATATAGATCCACTCATCGAAGGGACATCCGACATGGACCATTCCGATATCGGTATCCGGAGGTCCGGAGATATCCGCCATTCCTCACTTCGGTTCAGATGACTCCGGTCTTGTGCAGTGCTTCATGATAATCCTTGGGTGAGAAATATCCAAGGAATGTACCGTCGGAATCCTTGACAACCACCGCGTAAGGGGCGTAACTGGAGATCTTCAGCAGCACCTCGGAGATGGGATCGTCAACACCGATTTCCATGATATTCGTGTTCATTATTTCGTCCCCGGATGCCACGAGAAGGTCGATACCCTTCACCGTGGCGATAAGGAACTCCCTTGCCGTCACCGCTCCAACTGGAACATTGTTCTCGTTGAGAAGGAAGATGGCCCCTCTGGGCACCTCCATCAATCTCTTTGCCAGTTCCCTGCAGGGCATTCCCTTTTCAACAGAAATGAATTCATCAGTGATCGTGAAGTCCCTGATGGACATTTTCTCAAGACCGGAGACCTCTTCCTTTTCTGTCTCGTCATCGACCATTAGTATCCCCCGATGGTCAAGGGATTGATGGAATATAAAACTTTGATGTTGAAAACTTCCCCGATCCCGGTTTTCGGGCGATATTCGAACCGCAGTGGAAAATCGGAAGCACCAAAGACTATATAGAGGCGATATCCTTCACGGAATTCGCCAGGCTTGGTCGGGGAGCTAGGCCCTCCCTCTTGCTTTCAGCAAGCCGCAGAATGGTCTACAGCGGGACGACAGGCCGGGGGCGGCACAACCAGTACACCATCGGTCCAAGGGACGACGATGAAGTAACGTCCTACGGGGTTGGAAGTGATGTTCGGGGCGGCCGGAGGGTCGCTTCGCCATCTTGACTACGGGGACCGGGTCAGGCCCGGAAGGGAGCAGCCTAACCGTAGATTCTCAACGCTCGTTGGGAGCCGGGATGGAGGAGTCCCGAGGATCCACCGGTGGCGGACCAGGGTGTCCACTCCGGTCGGCCTGGCAACCTTTGCGGTAGTGGTGCTCAATGGTCCGACACCGTCCCCTGGTCGCTTTCGATATGGACGGCGTCCTTGTTCTTCAGAGGAGTTCATGGAGGATAATCCACCGGGAGCTTGGTACCGATAACGAGGATTCATTCACGGCGTACATGAAGGGAGAGATAGATGACAGGGAGTTCATGCGCAGGGATATCGGAAAATGGCTCTCTGTCAATCCCGGCCTGGACCGGTCCTGGATGATGAATGTATATGCGGGAGTGGAAAGGACCCCCGGGCTGAAAGAGGTGTTCTCGGAACTTCGACGGTCCGGTATCGACATCGTGATAATCAGCGGGGGGATGGACCTTCTTGCGAATGAATTATCGAGGGAGACCGTTGCCTGCCCGTCACTGGCGAACGGGGTCGAGTTCGATGAGAGAGGCAGACCCACCGGGGAAGGCATCCTCAGGGTCCCGCTGAGGGACAAGGGTTCGGTTCTGAGGGACCACGTTGAACGCGGAGGCTACGACGGCCCGGTGATCACGGTGGGGGATTCCATTGTGGATCTTACAATGTTCGATATTTCGGACCTTTCCATCGCCTTCAGGCCCGAGGCCCCGTCTGTCTCTTCCGGGGCTGACATATCCATCCGGGAACCGGACCTGCGTCCAGTGTTGAATGTGATATTCAGCTTCCTCGGGAAAGATTTTCAATAACCTTTTATCACGGGTTTGATATACCCCCATGGTTTTCAAGCCCCTTCCGGGGAATCCGGTGAGGCCCATGGTTTCGCAGAAAGATGAACCTAGCAATGAGATCATCAGATCCATCATGGAGATGCTGAACGAGAAGTTCACTGACGAGAAATGTGTGACCGTTCAGCGAATATTCGACAAGTTCGCGACCAGACTGGTCAAGGGACGCGATATCACTCTCTACCTGTACAATATTGGGATCCTGACCCCAAGACGTGAGAACGAAACCCCCAAGGATGCCAATCTCTGGAAGATAGACATGGCAAGGGTGAGGGATTTCCTGGAGAATGACGGTGCGCTTCTGGATTACAGGTGCCCGTTGTGCGGTTCCCGAACGATATCCAAGAACTACAACAGCTACAGATGCACAAAATGCCTGTTCAAGGGGGACCTTCCCGATAAACCCTATTCGAGAATCAGGAAGAGCTGAGGACTTCAGCTGTCATCGTTCTTTTCCAGATCATAGTATTTCCTGCGGAACCTCTTCCAGAAATCCTCTGCCCTGGGCTCCTCTATACCGATTCCGAACGGGTGTTTGGATCTCTCCTCCATTTCCCATATCTTCTCCGTCTCGCCCCTGTCCATCCATATTCCCTTGCAGACTGGACAGTGGTCCACATAGACATCGAACACCTCATGTGTGGTCATCCGCTCCCTGCATTGGGGACACAGCATCCCTTCACCACGGATCTTCCCCGTGATCTCTATCAGGAGCTCTGTCGAGCCGTCTCCCATGAGTTCATCAAGCTCGCTCTTGTCGAACCATATACCTTCGCAGGTGGGACACGTATCAAGCTTTAACCCGCCTCTCTCCACTATATACAGGTTCCTGTTGCATCTCGGACAGATCTTCCGACCAGGTATGCCCCGGATATCCGATTCCTTCTCGTCCATCCCCGTCACCGGCAAGTGAACCACCCCATGATTAGAAATACCTTTTGACAATGAAACACGAATTCATGGGAGGCAATCTTCAAATGGCGGGTCCCACCCGGAAGCTTCCATTCTTGTGGTCCAGGGCAAACATCGAGGTATTGTGGTCCATTCCCCTCAGCTTGATGCATCTTATCCTTCTCTGAAGGTCCACCTCACCCACGGGGCTGAGGGTGAGCTGGAATACCCCGTCCGCCAGAAACTCTTCCTCTCCGTAATCCATATCGAGCGATTTCTTCTCCGAGATCATGATTGTTGTCGTTCCAAGGCCTCTGAGCCATTCGAACAGTTCGAACAGGAACTTCCGCCTGTTCTTCTCCTCCGATAGTATTTCCAGCACGGGCAGGGAATCAATGACGAGGAGCTCGGCCTTCCGCTTCTCCACCAGATATTCCACGTAGGACCGGAGGGCGTGCATCCAGTCGTTCTCGGTCGAGAACTTCTCCGCTGCAGCCCTTATCCTGCCCACATCGGACACTATCATGTTCTTCTGGACCCTCTCATCCATTGGTCTTTCCATCCTCTCCTGCTGCGAGAGCAGGCTCTTCATGGATTGTTCGAGCAGGAGGAATATACCCATGGTGTTCTTGGTGATGGCCGCATTGTAAAGCATGGAATAGGCCACCGAGGACTTGTATGTGCCCGGCGTTCCGGACAGAAGGATGATGGAACCTTTCGGGATCCCCCCTCCTATCTCCTCGTCAAGGCCCTTGATGGATGTGGCAATGAGCTCCATTTCCAGGTCTCCCCGTATCATTTTGGAATCAGTATCTTCTCCTTCTGATAACGTATCCCGCGATGAACACTCCCGCTATCAGAAGCATGATCACGGCCGAAGCTGCGACGACCTCGGGGAGAATGCTGTCCGCCCCGCTCCTGCTGTCCTTGCTGGAAGAGGAGCTGTCCTTCACGTCGGATGAATTCTTGACGTCCCTTTCACCGTCCGATGAACCCACATCCCCTCTGTCGTTTCCATCCATGTTCTCCCCCCTCTTCCCGCCGATCCTTTCCCGTTCCCCGGGACTATTCGGCTCATCAGGGTAGTAGGGCGGATATTCATCGTCTGCCCAATCCTCATCCGGGTATGGCGGATATTCATCATCGGGCCAGTCTCCCTCCGGGAAAGGTGGGACCTCACCTCCCATGTAACCCATTTTCTCCATTATCATCGAAAGGAGGAAAATGAGTTCCTTCATTGGTGCGTTCAGATCGAACAAAATGGATTCGAAATTGCCGTCACTATCCCTATCCGTCATCTCGAGGGTGAGGTCGGGAATGTCGTCATCTCCGGTGTCGGCGATAACGATTATCTTCTCGGGTTTTCCGTCGCTGTCCTCATCCACGTATTCCATGTGTATCTTGACCCTTTTCGGCTCCCGGTTCTCCATCCACGGCAGTTCCACGGCGATCCTCACATCCGGTCTTTCCGGCGTGAGAGCAGCTCTTGTCTCGAACGGTTCGAAGCCCTCTGCAAGGACCCGGACGAAGTAAGCACCCAGCGGGAGCCTCATCCTGAAGCTCCCGTCCCTTTCCGAGATTGTTCCGGGGGGTTCCATCCCCATAGGATCACAGCATGTTCTCTCTTCCGGCAGATCTCCCATTACCGGCCTGTCCATCGGGAATGCGATTATCCTGGCGCCTCCGACGGGGCTGCCTTCCGTGTCGGTGACGATTCCGGACAGAGAGCCGAACTGAATGTCCCCGTCCTCCCTCTCGAACATCAACATCAACCTAACTGGTTCGTCTTCCGGGACCTCAACCTCACCCCTTGCGGGGGTATAACCCCTGGACTCGGCATGCCAGGAATACACTCCCGGTTCAAGGAACAGCTCGAAGTTCCCGTTCCTTCCCGTTTCCACTCTGGCCGCAGTCCTGTCACCGATGTGAAAGGATATGATACCGGAAACGGGCATCCCCTCTTCCCCCACCATCATGCCGAACACATTCGGCTCCGGTACATCGTTTGCAGGATCAAGGGGTATGCCTATCTCCAGGGGTCTGTCATCGGGGACGAGAAGTTCATCCCTCTTGTCCTGGTATCCCCCGGCCGAGACCTCGATAAGGACCCTGCCCGGTCTCACATGTACCTTGAAAGCCCCTTCCCTGTCCGTCTCCACGGTGACCATCCAGCTCTCTTCAGGACCTCCGTGCAGCGTTATCACGGCATGAACCGGTTCCCTGTTTCCGGAATCGAACACCTTCCCGAAAAGATTTGGTTCTCCCTCCCTCTCGGAGGGGTTCTCCTGTCCAACCACATTGGCAAGCACGACACCGAGAAGCAGAAAGCTCACGGATAGTGCCAGGATGGATTTTCTTATTGTCATTTCTTTCACCGGGCGAATATTCGCCTTACAACTATTAATACAATTCCCCGCCCCTTCTATGCTGGATCCTTCTTTCATCCGATGGGAATTTCAAACCGTCCCGTCACATAACCTTTGAAATACTGCCAACAAGTGAAAATTGCAGGGTGTGGGGGCCATGAGTTCAATGTTCGGTGCTTTTGATCGGGCCTCGATCATAGAAAAGCACCTTTTGGTACGAAAATCCACCGCAAGTATAAGAATGCTTAGAACACCTTAATATATTTAGCATAAAATCTAAGAAAAACATTCGAAGGGAATTAGAATCTCCCCGGCACCCATCAACTTATACCGAGAATTATTGAGAAACAGCGTTCTCTTCAGAATCCCAATCCCATTTGATATCGCTCATGCCGCGGGAAAGAAGTTCGCTTATCAGATCCTCATTGCTGATATTCTTCAACTTGAAGCCGATCAAGGCTTTACGTGGATCTTTCCTCTTTTCCCGCTCATAGTTCGTCTGATAATCTTCTCCCTTGGAAAGCATATGGTAAATAATTCGAAGGATCTTGTGCATTATTGCTACAATTGCTTTCTTCTTGCCCAATCTCGATTGTTTTTTCAGATATTGATCCCTGAACTCACTTCCCTTGGTTCGAACCGCAGCCCATGCTACCTCTCCCAAATATCTTCGAAGATATCGGTTTCCTTTGGAATTGCGACCACTCTTGCGTTTGCCACCACTACTGTTGTTTCCAGGACAGACCTTTGCCCACGAACAGAGATTCTTGTCTTTGGGAAACCTGGACATATCATTCCCAATTTCGGAAATGATACCCCTGGCAGCTTTCATACCACATCCAGGAATGGTCTGAAGTCTTTTGATCACTGCCAGAAATGGCTTCATCTTCTCGTCAAGATCCTTTTCAAGCGATTCCAACTCTTCCTCAAGGAAAGTGAATTGTTTCCAGTATCGGAAAAGAATCCGACGATAATGATCCGACAACGGGAACCGTAGGGAATCTTTGATCTGGGGTATCTTTGATCTCAATCGCCTCTTTGCAAGTTCTGCAATTTCATCACCTGGCATACCTGCGATCAATCCCTGTATCATGGCACGACCAGAAACACCGAACAGATCACTCAGATGAGCATCAAGAGTGATGCTTGCTTCTCTGAGGGTCTTGGTTATTCTGTTCTTGACCCTCACTATATCCTCGGTGATGTTTACATGTTGCCTGGTCAGATCCCTCAATTCTCTTACGTTCCGTGGTGGAATGAAACTTGGTATGATCGAACCCATTTGAAGAAATCGGGCGATCTGTTTTGCATCATCGGGATCCCTTTTCTTGCCTTTGAGTGGCTTGGTTTGTCTTGGATTGGCCACGATAACTTCGAATGAGTCTTCAAGAAATGAATACAACATTTGCCAGTAGCATCCTGTGCTTTCGAAAGCGACATGAGTTGTTTTCTTTTCTTTCAACCACTCGATCAGTTCCTCTATTCCATCCACGGTGTTGTCGAATACCTTTGTTTCCCATTCGATAGTACCTTTTTTGGATGTGACGAATGTGCTTGCCCACAACTTGAGCGAGTCAATGTCAATGCCACAACCTCTTTTTACCTGTTCGTAGATATCTTTCATGGCTAACGCCTCGGTTGGTGAAGGAGGTGACAAGCCAAAATGCGACTTTGGTACACGTGCTTGAAAGCAACAATGCGTGATGCCGCGATGTCACCGGATCCCGGATCCAGTTTAGTTTACGGGGTCAAGAGCCTCCAAAAATAAACGGTCCTTTTTCCTTCACCAACCGTAAAGGTTTGTTGGGACAAAAGAATTCGTTTCTTCTTGCGGTGGATTTTCATTCATGCGTGACGGGCCACCGGCCCATGAGGGTTTAGTATGAAGATTCGGTGAAATACACCGAATCTTCACTCTTTTATTGTGAGCATCGATCAGCACAGGGTTTATGTTCATGAAGGTTTTTTTTATCAAATTGTTGATTCGATCGGTCCGGTCGTCGGCTATTTGGATAATGGAATAACGCTATATCACCGAACCTTCGGGGATTGGGATTATAGGTTCAGGGTTCGATGCTTTCGATCGGACCTTGATTATCTATTGAACTCCCGAATGCCGGTCGGATGAAGATGAACGTTGGCGAGAGGGTGAAGCTCCGGTGTGGTCCGCCGGATCTTCGTGAAATTCTGCGGACATCGATCATTCAATTCTCTGCTGTTTTTCGAATGATTCGAACCACTTCGATACAACGGGTTAGGGGTTGGTGCATCCGGTCGAGGCCCGATCCGACCTGCGTTCAATGAAAGTCGATGTCCGTTTCAGAGGAACCTTTCGAACCGGTCCTTCTTCGCTTTGCACACCGGGCAGACGAGCGGAGGCTCCTCCCTTGCGCAGAGATATCCGCACACGGTGCACCGCCATACGGGGTACCTGAGATCGAGCCCGCTTCCCTGGGCTGAGGCCCGCGACCTCTCCCCTTCCACTTCCTTCATTCTTTCCCTCTCCTCCCTGGTGGGTCTCCTTTCTGGAATGGATCTTGCCTTCTTTCTGCCTTCCCTGATGTCGTCATCGACGTAGAGAGCGCAGTAGCAGGAACCGTATTCATCGAGATCCGCGTCCCTGTAATCGCAGGGGCATACGATGTCCCTGTCCTTCTCGATATCGCCGTCCGCTATCCTGCAGGGACAGGACCTGTATCCGTATCTTCTCTCGTTAACGAGAAGTCCGAGGACGAGCTCCTTGGTGAATTCGGTGTCGGGGTTGAGGTGATATCCTCCGGCTTCCGCCTCCCTGTCAAGCTTCACGAAGTTCCGCTCTATGACATCTTCATCGAAATACCACTGGTCATCTTCAGGCATTTTCGAAAGCCTCCCGGATCTCCTCCTCCTGGAACCCCACTATCGTCCTCTTGTCATCGATTACGAGTGTGGGGAAGGAACATCTGGGATTGTATCTCCTGACATCCTTCTCGACCTCATCCCTTGTTTCCCTGTCCAGAAGGTCCATGAATATGTATCTGTATCCGATCCCCAGGCTGTCCAGGAGCCTCTTCGTTCTCCTGCACCAGACGCAGGTGCTCAGTGCGAACAGTTTCACATCCCCCTTCGGCTCTCCGTCGATCTCGGTGAATTCGTACAAGCGAACGCCTCCCGGTGTTCAGGCTTTCCCCGGAAATGAAAAACGGGCCCTGATATAAATCCATTTACCCAGAAGAGCGGCGATGAAACAGGCCCCCATCAACATCACGATGGTGGCACCCGGGGGTGTGTCGTAGGCTATGGAGGTGATGGTCCCCGCGGCGGTAAGCATAACCCCCATGATCGTCGAAAGGACCATCATCCTTGAAAGCCTCTTCGTGAAAAGGTTGGAAATGGCGGCCGGAATTGTCAGCATGGCAAGGACGAGCACCACGCCCACGACCTTTATCAGTATCACGACGGTGAGGGCCGTCATCACAAGCATGACGAGGTTCAGGGCGGTGACCCTCACACCGGAAATGCGGGCGAACTCCGGGTCGAACGCGGTCATCTCCATGTCCTTGAACTTGAAAATGACTATCCCGTAGATGATGCCGGTGACACCTGCCATGATCATGAGGTCCCTGACGGATGTGAGAAGTATGTTGCCGAAAAGTATCGCCTCGAACGAGAGCACCTGGACCTTGTTCCGGTCCACCAGATTGATGAGGAGAACACCTGCAGCCATACCGACAACCCAGATGGCACCTATCGTGGAATCCTCCCGGTATCTCTTCTTGATGGATTCGGAGCCGAGCAGGAACGCCGCTCCTATGGCGGACAGGATGGCTCCCAGCATGGGATCGAACCATGTGAGCCCGAGTCCCTGGAGGTAATACGCCAGACCTATACCCCCGAAAGCGGTGTGTGAGATGCCTCCTGCGATGAAAACGTTCCTCCTCACGACGACCAGGGTCCCCATGACACCGCAGGCGAGTGCCGCAAGCATCCCCGCAATGAGCATTCTCTGGACGAAGGGAACGTCAAGGTATCCGATGATATTCAGCATGTTTCCACTTCCGTCAATTTCCATGTTCATGTGGGGGGAGGACCCGGTGGGGTACACCGTGCGCTATCAGCTCCACGGGGCACTGATAGGCTTCTTCGAGCATCTCCTGGTTTATAAGCGAGCCGTCCGTTCCGCCGTCGAACAGATGCCTGTTCATGCAGGCCAGGCTGCTCACATGGGATGAGATGATCCCGATATCATGGGTCACAAGCACGATGGTCATATCATCGTTCAGCTCCGTCAGCAGCTTGTATATGGATTCCTCCATTCTGGCATCCACTGAAGCCGTGGGCTCGTCAAGGAGCATCATCCTTGGCTCGGTGGAAAGGGCCCTTGCTATGAACACCCTCTGCTTCTGTCCTCCCGAAAGGGCCGCGATGTGATCGTCGATATGGTCGAGCATGTTCACCTTTTCGAGTGAATCCCTCACGGCTTCCAGGTCCTTTCTGGAATAGAAGGGCCTGTTCCCCTTGAACCTTCTTCGTCCCATGAGCACAACGTGTTTGACGGTGATGGGGAAATCACGGTCGAACTGTGCATACTGGGGGACGTAACCGATGTATTTTCGTCCGTTCACCGGTCCCTCGCCGTATATCCTGACGGTTCCCGAATACGGCGGGATCAGTCCGAGTATTGTCTTCAGAAGGGTGGACTTCCCGCCGCCGTTCGGTCCTATGAGGCCGAAGAACTCACCGTGCCTGATGACAAGATCGACGTTCTCGATCACCACCTCTCCTTCGTAACCCGCAGAGAGATTCCGGATCTCCAGTGCCAGTTCATCTTTCAAGGTCTCACCGTTCCCGTCAATCGTTCACCCGTCATTGAAAGCTTCTTCCAGGTTCTCCGCAAGGGTCCTGAGATTGTTCATGTAATCGGATGCGAGCGGATCCGCCGTGAGAACCTTTCCGTCTATGGCATCTGCTATCTTCCTTGCCGAGGAGCTGTCGAACTGGGGCTCCACCAGAACAACTGTGATATTCTCCTTCCTTGCCCTGTCTATGAGGGCGGAGACCGTCTGTGGACCGGGTTCGCCCCCTTCTTCCTGAACACTGACCTGGATCAGCCCGAAGGCATCCGCGAAGTAACCGAAGGAGGGGTGATATGTGAGGAAGCTCCTTCCCCGGAATTCATCCAGAACGGAGCTGACATGTTCTATGGTCGCATTGAGCTCCTCCATGTAGGATCCGTGGTTTGCCCTGTATATTTCCTCGTTCTCCGGATCGCGGGCGATCAGCGCCTCGAGTACATTGTCCGCCATCCTTGCCATGCTGTACGGGTCCATCCATATGTGGGGGTCCGTTCCGTCCCGTTCGGTTCCTGAACGGTTTGAAATATCGAACCTTCCGGGACCGTGATCCTCTAACGACACTATCTCGATTCCGCTGGACATGTCCACGACATCCATCTGCCTGTTCGTCTCCCGTATCGTGTCCATGTTCCGGAGCTCGAATTCTATGCCCGATCCCATCTCGAAGTAGATATCCGCTTCGGCCACCTTCATCATCTGGTTTGGTGTGGGAGAGTACGTGTGGGGTTCCATGTTCTCCGGCACCATCACAACGATCTCCGCGTCTTCCTTCGCGATCCTCTCGACCACTTCCTTCTGCGGACCTATGGATACGATCATGAGGTCCAGCTCCCCGTCGTTTCGATCCTCCATGCAGCCCGAGAGAGCGAGCAGGACCGACGAGGATACCAGGATCATCAGAATCATGAACGGTTCCGGTCTGTTCAACTGTCTCACCTCCGCGAGCACCACCGCAATTGGCAGTGGAGCTATTAATATTTAATTACTAACAGCACTAATGTTATTAACATTCTGGTAAAAAATTAAAAAAAGTTATTAAACATTGACACCTTTCATCCACCGAGGTTTGGTATGCCGGTCGTAAGTGTATCCCTTACAGAGAAGAACCTGGAGGTTATAGACAGGCTGCAGGAGATCTTCGGATTGAAGGGAAGAAGCGAGGCTGTCAGGGCCTGTCTGAGATCCGCGGAGGACGAGATAAGGGAGAGGGAGGGAATGACGGGGGATGTCGAGGGTGTCCTCATCGTGGTCCATGATTCCCATGATTCCAGGGGGCTGGACAATATAAGACACCTGCACATGGACCTCATCGGGACACAGATACATTCTCATCTGAGGAACGACAAGTGCCTGGAGGTTTTCATAGTGAGGGGAGAGTCCCGCCGTATAAGAGACATGATCAACCTGTTTCGCGGAAGCGAGGACCTCGAATACGTCAAGTTCGTTCAATCCTGAGTCCGGAAGGGAGGATCCGTCTTCCTTTCGAACCTCCGTCGATCAGGGTCTGGTCCATCTGATCTCCAGGTAATCCACCCTTTTCCGTTTCCCGATGGAAGCGAAAAGCATCCTCTTTCTCACCGAATGGCTCAACCGGATTGCCCTGGAGAGGGCCTCCCAGCTGATTTTCGCGTCCCTCTCCACAAGGTGAACGAGAATGTCGGAATGCTCTTCGATCGATCCCGAGGTGTACACCCTGAAATGGGTTCCGTACTTGAACCCCGTCCTCACGACGAAACCCCTTTCCATGAGATCACGATAGACAGCCGTCTTCCCATCGCCCTCCTCTCCTCTGAGGAATGCGGCCTCCTCCCTGGAAAGCGCAAGCGAATCGGATATGGAGCTTCCCACCGACATTCCGGAAAGAAGCTCCCGGACCTCCCCGTCGGGAACGAGAAGCCCTCCGTTTGGAATCGGCAGGACATCCTCTCCAAGGTCCGGCTTTCCGGGATGTGTTCTTTTCCTGCTCCGGGAAAGCAGGGCCCTTCTCAACGAGTAGTATGTAAGGTCCCAGTCGCCGTCCACCACCGCGCAGAGGAGCTCCATCCCCATTCCCTCCCTCCTCTCCGTCTCCCTCATCAGGCCCCCGATCGAAACGTCATCATGCTCTCTGTATACCTTTATCCATGAACCGGCCTTCCCCCGTCCGGGGCCTTTCCCCCGGGGATATACCAGGAACGTCCTGTCCCCGCCTCCCTGTATGTTTATGCCCCTGTCCCTCATATCGGCAAATACCAGGTAATCCTCGAGGAATCTCTCCCTCGCATCCATTCCGAGGGCCAGGAGCTCGTGCGGTGAAATCCTGTGCCCCTCCCTGGACCTCTTCACTTCGAGCCTTCCGGATGAGATCAGGTAGGCCGCCTCCATCAGGGAGAGCTCGAGTCCCCCTCCGGGGAGGGACCTGCCGAAAGCTCCCTTGTTCCGCAGAAGTGAGGCCGTCTTGGGGTCATCCACGATGACGGACCTGTCCTTTACATAAGGAAGCATGGATATCCGTATCGGCGGCATGATGAAAAAGGTTTACATAATATCATCGTTTAGAAGGAAGGTCCGGCATTCACAAAGGGGGAGTTATCAACGAACGATCTTTCACGATCCATATCCAAGGGCCTCATCAAGGCGAAGGAGGAGAGATTGAAGAAGCTCGTTCTGCAGTACCCCGTTCCCAAACATGTTGCGATCATAATGGATGGCAACCGTAGATATGCGATCGAGGAGGGGAAGGAACCACTGGAAGGTCATCTTGCGGGCAGGGACAAGCTCGAGGACGTTCTGGAATGGTGCGTTGACCTGGGAATACACATACTGACGGTCTATGCCTTCTCCACCGAGAACTTCAAGAGGTCCAGGGAGGAGGTGGACTCCCTGATGGCACTTTTCGAGGAGAACTTCATGAGGATCGCGACCGATGACAGGGTCCACAAGAACAGGATAAGGGTCTCGGTCCTCGGACAGAAAGAGCTGCTCCCTCCATCCCTGAAGGAGGCGATAAGGAATGCGGAGGAGAACTCGAAGGAATACAGTGATTACTTCTTCAATCTGGCCGTGGCATACGGCGGGAGGGAGGAGCTCATCGCGGCCATCAGGGCCATATCCCGCGACGTGAAGGAGGACAGGATCCGCGAGGAGGATATTGACGAGAAGCTCGTCTCCAGGTATCTCTACACGGCCCCCTTCCCCGATCCGGACCTTGTGCTCAGGACATCGGGTGAGATAAGGGTATCCAATTTCCTCCTGTGGCAGAACGCCTACAGCGAATTCTACTTCACGGATGTCTACTGGCCCGGCCTCACATTCACCGAATTCCTCAAAGCGGTAAGGTCATATCAGCTGAGGCAGAGACGTTTCGGAAAATGATGGATCCGCATTACCCCGATCAGATGAGGTCCAGGGTGTTCTCGATCCTGTTCATCTCCACACCGGAGGTCTTCCTTCCCACCAGGGCTCCCTCATCATTCGCGATGATGGAGGCTCCCAGATACGGCGAACCGAAATTGGCAGTGCACACGGCGATGTCGACACCGAACAGCTCCTCCAGGATCTTCCTCTCACTCTCGTCTATCCTTGGATGGACCACCATGCCCTTCGAGTTCATGGCCGCCACGGAGCCCACGGTCTTCACACCGGCTATCGTCCCCTGGACCACTTCCACTCCCAGAATGTCTCCTATCAGCTCGAGGGAACCCTTCCTGATGTCCGGGTTCACCAGGGCGGCCTTCTCGGATGAGAGTATGTTGTTCCCCCAGGCAGTGTGTGGATCGTCGAGGGAGAGGATGTGAACATCCTCCATATCACCGGCGTCCGCCAGTGTTCTCCTCACCTCATCCTCGTCGTAAAAATAGGGAATGATTATTCCCCGGGAGTTCCCTCTCACAAGGGACCCGTGAAGGCTCGTAGCGCCTATGGAGGCTCTCACGGCCTTCACTCCGAGCGTTCGCTCAAGGTCATTCACGAATTCATCCGGTGCATCCACCGGGCATAGGACCCTGTCCCCTATCAGGGAACAGAATACGCCGATGAATGAGTTTCCGTTGATATCAGCCATTCTGAGGGCCAATCTTCACCCTCCGGTAGGGTCACTCCTCCGGGAGAGTGACCTCCACCAGGTCCTGGTCCTTGAACTTGGTGGCCTTGATCTTTATCTTGTTCGGGGGATGCTCTATACCCTTGCCCCATACGGCCTCGTTGATGGGGGTATCCAGCCAGACGTCTTCCTCGCTGATCTTCATGTGCCTTGCAACGTGGGACCTTATCAATTTGATGGCCCTGGGCGCCCTCTTGGTCCTCGGTGCGTCGAGGATCTTTCGCAAGGGAACGACCATTATCCTTTCTTCCATATCGTCAGCCATTCATATCACCCTGTCCGACATCACTTCCTCAGTTTGCTCTTTCTCCAGGTATGCCTCTTCGGGTGAGTGGTGAACCTCCTTGCGGTCCTCTGCATCACCCATGCGGGCACCCTTCTGTTCGTGTTCGTGGCCTTCATGAGCCTCTTCTTCTTTCCAAAGGGTTTTCGGCTGGACATGGTCCTACTTCCTCTTGATGTTTATCTCCCTCTTCTTCGGTTGGACCTGCTCAAGAAGCTTCTTGAGCGTTGCATCGTCCACCTGGCCGGGGAGCCTGCCAGATTGATAGAGCATTATCAGCTGGTTCTCGATGTTCGCGGCGAGTTCGGGGTATCCAAGTTTCAGCCTCCCGAGCCTCTCCTTTGCCTCCTGGGTGAGCACAACTCTGAGGATTGCCTTCTTCTGGGCCTCGATCCTCTGTGCTTCCTCCTTCATCACCTCTTCCTGCTGCCGGGCCATCTGAAGCTGCGCCATCTTTCTTTTCCTTATGGCCTCGAGCTCCTGATCGTCCGCTGCGCTCATCTCCCACACCCCGGAGTTCTCAGTACTTCCCAAGTTCGGGGTTCTGCTTGATTATCTTCTGGAGTACCTCGTATGCAGTGTTGTCGAGAAGCGCTCTGCCCTTCGGCGTCACTTCCCTTCCTTTGCCTTTTACCTGCCTCAACAGTTCCGCGGCCTCCAGCTGCTTGATTGCGGTCCTGATGACGGAACCCGAACCGAGCTCGACCCGCTGCGGTTTGGACCCCCGGTCCTTGGGACCGGAGAATTCCGCTCTCAGGTGCATGATCCCGATCGGTCCCTTCATGTAAACCTTCCTCAGAATAGCAGCCTGCCTGACGAACCACCAATCTTCCTGGATGGGAGCCTTCTCCTTGTGGACACCCGTCTTCACGAAAGATGCCCATGCGGGTTCCTCCATGCTGTCCATCTTCTTCAGCTTCCTGGCTACGTTGCTTATCAGCAGGTCGGGGGGTACATCATAGGCTGTGGTCATCTTTGGCCTCCAGTAGATCCCGGCAAGGGAACCATCCCTACTAGAAGGGATGTGAGGGGCCTCATACTATCTCCTTTATTTAAATATTTCTTATACTGCACGGCAGCCAGAACGTAGGCCAGGAAGATATCTCTCCTCAATCATCCCATGTAAGCTCCTCTTCCTCCTTTCCTTTCTTCTTCCGTCCCCTTGACTTCCTCTTTTTCTTCCCCTTCCCGGCCTTCTCCTTTTTATCGCTCTTCTCGTCCCCGCTGCCCTCATCATCCCGCCCGTCCCCTTCTTCCTCGCCTTCCCCGGCCGTCTCTTCCGCCGCTTCCCTCCTTGCCTTCCTCTTCCTTGCTATCTTCAGTGTTACGAGAAGGAATATCAGCAGGATCATCACGAGTCCGAGGATGCAGCATGCGAAGCACCCCTTGATGTTGTTGACGGCCACGAAAGCCCCCACCTTGACCTGGACCCGTATTCTGTCAGCCTCGCCCGGCTCGAGATCTATATGTATTGTCGGATACCCCTCGGAGGTGTCCACCTCGAACTCCCGGATCCTGTCCTGGTCCCCATTCCCGGCCCATGCTCTGAGACCGATGCCGCTGGGGACGGAGATGTACAGGTCGATATCGTATCTGGCAGCGTCCTCCAGATCGATGTTCCTTTCATATGTGTAAAGGGGAAGTATGGGGTCGAGATGGAAAGGGAGTATCTGGTTCTGCGGGCTGCTGTCATCATTTTCATCCTTCCCCGCCTTCCTGAGCTCCTTCATGGGTGCCAGGGTGCCCGATATCCACACACTGATGATTATGTGTTCGTCGGATGTCATGTTGTATATGTCGCCATCGAAATCAAGGCTCTCGTCCACGAGGTCTATCCTGAAGGAATCGTTTCGATCCGGCATTATATCGGCAAGTCCCTCGTTCAGGTCCCCCTCCACCTTGTCCTCCACCTTCTGGCGGTCGATTATGCCCATGTCCATAAGAAGCCTTATCATGTCCGAGCTGAGATAGTCGAGTTCGAAATCGAGCGGCGTCGAGAACTCCATATCCCCCGGATCGAACTTCATGGCACCCAGCCCCAGGTTCAGGTCGATATCCACATCCATCTCGATATCGGCAACGTACCATGTCCTGACCCGGGATATGTCGATTCTCCCCTTCACGGAGAGCTCATCCCCGTCGAAATGCGGTGCCAGGGAGGAGGCGATCAGTTTCCTTCCGGGGGAATAGACATAGACATTCCTGCCGCCGACAGTACGGTCAGGCTGCTCATCGTCGAAAAACAGGTGCGGTGGAAGCATTATCTCCACGTCGAACCTGTCATCCGTTATCTGCTCCATCTCGTGGTATATCCTCAGTCCCCCGTTGAGAAGTCCGAGGACATCATCGGCCTCGTATCCGTCAAGGACATCGAGCACCGTCTCGCCTTCCGTGGACACTTCGGCCGTTACTGGTTCGTCCGCGGAGAATATGGTTATCAGTTCGGAACCGGACGAGGGCCTCGTGAGGTTTCCGGAACCGGTATCGAGGCTGACGACCGCTCTTGCCGTATCATCGGAAAGGGCTGTTCGCACCGTATCGGTGACCTCCGAGGAGATGGAGCTCTCCATCTCCTCCAGATCCGCGGAGGTGAGCACACCTTCCAGATGGGAATAGCCTATCAGTGCCGCAGGGACGAACGGGGGCGCTGTCATGGATGGTGGAAGGGTGGTGAGCATCTCCGACCTGTCCGTGGAAACGGATGAGATCTCCAGGCTCCCCGATATGGAGACCGCATCCAGCCTCTCCCAGTCGATAATCATGCTCCCGTGTATAATCTCGGAGGAAGGAGCGAACACTCTCGAAGCCGATAATATGAAGGTGAAATAAGATCTGGCCTCTCCACCGGTGCCGTCAACTACAATGTTGTAGAAACCATCAACGGGCATCCGGTCGTAGCTTTGCAGCTCCAGTTCCACTGCTCCGTCGCCCAGGGGGTCGAAGGAGTCCTCTATCATGTATGTAACATACTGGCCCTCCAGAGCCGTCAGTGAAAGCGATCTCGAAAAAGTGAAACCCGAGAGGAAGAGCGATGTGATGAAAAGGTCCTCTCTACCGTCCTCGAGAAGGTCCGCCCTGCTTCCCTCGAGGTACCTGTCCATGTCCTCGTGTCCCTTCAACTCAATGATGTGGTGGATCGGATCCGATTCCATGGTCGTGGAATTGTCCAAGCTCGAATTGTCCGTGAAGGAGGATACCATCTCCACCATGCCTCCGGACAGCATGCTGTCCGTGATGTTGCCGACCCGCCGCCTCATCTCCGAATCGAGAGAGGCGAGCGTGGAATCGGGAAGCAGAGAATAGATGTCCCTGATCTCCTCGCTGGACCTGAGGGTTCCGTTCAGTATCAGTTTGTGGATGTAGATGTCGGCACGGATGTCAAGGTCAAGGGGGCTCTCGAAAGTGACCCTTACCTCTATTGTGAGTTCTTCCCCCGCCGCTCTCGTGATTCCCGCGTCCCGGGCCCCCTCCGAGGAAGCCAGGATCGGGATGAAGGCTCCGGAAAGAAGCAGTAGGGCTGTGATGAAATGGACCACTGCATTGAATTTCATGGCATGATATCATGGGATGTTTACAAAAGGTTTTTTCCTTTATTCGCACTTCATGTGTACACATGACCTCGGAAGGGTTCGATGGCATCGGACCGATGACATTTCCACTGAAAAGGACCCTTGCTGTCCGAAAGAATGATGCGAACATCGCCCGGGGGATGCTGCTGAAACTTTCCCTCTTCGATCCGGACAGGGTGACGGGAAGGGGGGACGAGGTGCACTTCCCCGTTCTTTTTGATAACGTTTCACTTCTGGAGGAGCTCGTGAAGGCTCTGACGGATTCGGGGTGCGATTTTCATATTATGGAAGGTCCCGGCCTGACGAGGGAGCGTGATGTCCCTCCGACCCCCTACGCAAAGGTGCTGGAACTTGTCAGGGGGAGGATCGATGAGAAGCTGGAGGGACTGATACCGGCTTCCTACGAGAAGCTCGGGGATTGTCTGATACTCAGATTGGAAGGGCCGCCGGGTCCATTCCAGTATATCGTGGGGAGGGCCTACATGGAAGCGACCCGGACCAGGTACGTGTTGAGTGATGCGGGAGGAGTGTCCGGCGAGCTGAGGGAACCCCGGATGGAGGTTCTTGTACCTCCCGGGGACGGACGCTATGAGGTGGTCCACAGGGAGGGAAATGTCAGGTACCTCCTGGATCCGAGGAAGGTGATGTTCTCCTCGGGGAACATATCGGAGAGACCGTTGATTCCGGACTTGGCAAGATCCCTGCCGCTGCCTCCTGGCGTGGAAGCTTCGGCCGACGGTCCGGCAGGTCGCCGGATGGAGGTGGTCGTGGACATGTTCGCGGGGATAGGATACTTCACGATTCCGCTTGCAAAGGGTTCCGATAGGGACATTCTCGTGATTGCGGTAGAGAAGAACCCGACCTCCTTCGGTTATCTAGTCAGAAACATAAGGGAAAACAAGGTCGGGGAGAGAGTGATCCCCGTTCTGGGCGACTGCAGATCGACCCTTCCGAACGGCATCGCCGACAGGCTGATCGCCGGGTACTTGGGGGGAACGAGGAACTATTTCCGGACCGCCGTGGAACTGTCAAGGCCGGAGGGAAGCATCATCCACTTTCATGATACCGTTGAGGTCGAGACAGGACCGGAGGGTCTCTTCAACCTTCTCGAGAGAATGGCAGCGGAGGATGGGAGGAGCCTGTCCCTGCTCGGTTCGCGGAAGGTGAAATCGTATGCCCCGAGAATAGACCATGTGGCCCTTGACCTCCTGCTGGGTCCCGCCGAATGAATCGGCGTTCGATATGCGGCGGGAATCCATATTGTGCTAGATAATGTTTTAAATCATGGGAATTATGACTTAATTGGTGGATGGATGAAGAACGTCATCATTGCAGGGGGCGGGGATGTCGGATACGCTCTGGCCAGGACTCTCAGCGAGGAAGGACATAACATCACCGTTATAGAGAGGAACGATTCCCTGACCGAGAGGATCGAGGCCCTTGATGTTCTCGTCGTATCGGGGAACGCTGCCTCCCCTTCCGTTCTGGACCGTGCATACGTGAATTCGGCGGATTTCTTCATAGCCGTTACGGGAAGTGACGAGATCAACCTTGCGGCATGCTCTGTGGCAAAGAACAGGGGATGCCGGACCCTTGCGAGGATAAACAGCGAGGACTACCTGAAGAAACCGGTTTCCACGGAGGACCTCCAGGAGGTTGGCATCGATGTGGCCTTCTGCCCCGAACTCATCAGCTCCAGCCACATGGCCAATGTTCTCTCGATACCCCTCCTTCTGGATTCCCCGCTTTTCGGGAAGGGAATTCTTCGAATGGTGGAGAACCGGGTGGAGAAGGGATCCCGGGCAGCAGGAAGGGAGATCAAGAAGCTAAAGCTTCCGAGAAACATCAACCTTGTCGCGATCTTCAGGAGCGAGGAGGTTATCATCCCCCGGGGGAATCTCAGATTGGAGCCCAACGACAGGGTGCTCTCCATAATGCCAACGGAATTCGAGGAAGGTTCCACAAAGGAACTGAGCGGGATACTCGGCATCCCGAGAAAGGTGGACAGCAGGAAGCCCATCGAGAGGGTCATGATCGCCGGGGGATCGAGAGTAGGATACCACCTTGCCAGATTACTGTCGGAGAAGGATATGTCTGTCATAATCATCGAGGAAGACGAGGCCAGATGCAGGGAGATATCGGAGAAGCTCCCCGACGTTCTTGTTGTCAACGGCTCCCCCACCGACAAGGACCTGCTCAAGGAGGAGGGTGTGACCGAGGCGGATGCGTTCCTTGCCGTGACCGACAGGGAGGAGGTGAACATACTGACGGCGCTTCTCGCAAGACAGTACGGGGCGAACAGATCCATTTCCCTTGTGGACAGACCGGGGTTGAAATCCATACTCGAGGAGGTGGGGATAGACCTCGTCATATCCCCGAGAGCGGTGACCCTCTCGACGATACTGAAGTACTTCCACATGGATGACTTCGAATCCCTCGGGATCCTCAATCTGGGTGAAGCACAGGTCATCCAGCTCAAGGTAAGGGAAAAGGCGAAAGCTGCAAATGCCAGGATAGATTCCATCATGAGGTTTCGGAAGAAGGAGATGTTCATAGGCGCCATCGTGAGGGACGGCAAGGTGATAATGCCCCGTGGTGATACATTCATCCACCCGAAGGATAGACTGGTTATTTTTACAAAGAGCAGATTGGTGAAATGGGTCAAGGATAATTTCTGAAGTGGAAGGTAAAACGATGGATGCCGAACGGATCGTCACCTCCGCCACGAGGGTCACGGTCGTGGTCCTTGTACTGTTCATCATGTCCTTTGTAATCGATATGATATGGGATGACCTTTCATGGTCCAACTTTCACGTTTTCGTCCTTCCCTTTGCCTTCGGTTCCCTGATCTATCTCATCTTCTCCTTCAGGGAGGTCAGGTTCTCGATGTTCCGCAGGAGGTCCCGGTACACCGCCGCCATTCTCTCTTTCCTCTTCATGGTATTCCTGGGCTCTCTTCCCTTCATGCTCACGGAGCATTGGGACCCCGTATCCGCGGTGTTCGAATCCACTGCCGGTTTCACCACCACGGGCCTTTCGATCTTCGGGGCCCGGGAGATAACGGAGATGTCTCACGGCCTGATGTTCTTCAGGGTGGCGATCCAATGGGTGGGCGGGTTCTTCTATCTGGTGTTTGCGTTCATGTTCCTTTCCGACATAAGCGATCTGGCCCAGAGGTCCGTTGACAGGAGGATATTCTCCAGGATAGGCCTCGTCCCGAAACTGTCTTTCATACTTCAGAACCTTGCAACGGTGTATGTCATCTTCACTCTGCTCTCCTTCCTTTCCGTCTACATATCGGGTCAGAGCCTGTTCGATTCGATCTGCCTCTCACTCGCGACGGTTTCCACCGGCGGATTCTCCTCATCCGGGCGGGTCCTCACGGGAGGATGGGGGCTCATGATGATGGTGGCCTTCTTCATGTTCCTCTCGGGAATGGGTTACTATGTCCATCTTTCGCTGATGTCGGCCAGGGGGAGGAGGAGAACGTTCTTCGACTCCGAGAACGTGATATACCTAACCATGGTGTTCGTCGTTCCGATCGTTTCCACGCTGATCCTCGCATCCCACGGGATAGCCATCGGCAGCTCCCTGCGGGACGGGATCTTCGCCTCGATATCGGCACTGTCGACGACCGGTTTCATGGTCGAGGGTATGGATTCATGGCCCGATTCCATGCGCTTTCTCCTTCTGCTCCTCATGCTCATCGGAGGTTCGTCGCTTTCCGTTGCTTCCGGTTTCAAGGTCCAGAGGTCCATTCTGCTCGTGAAGGGCTTCCTGGGAGAGGTGAGGAGAAGCTCACATCCGAGTGCCGTTGTGATGCTGAGAAGGGGGGAGGGGACATATTCGGACAAGGCACTGGAATCCGCGAACATGTCCTTTTTCTACCTGTTCGCACTTCTTGCCATCTCCATGACGGTACTGCTCCTTTTTGCGGATGACATGTTCGATGCTCTGTCCCTCTGCGTCACATCGCTGTCCAATTCGGGGATGGCCTTCGGGATATATTCGACGGCGGAGGGCATCGCCGGTCTCAACTGGTTCGTCAAGCTGGTCCTGGCCCTGATGATGCTTATCGGAAGGTTCGAGATACTGCTTCCCCTCTATGTCCTTTCCTTGAGGGGAAAGCGTTTCACCGGGTGACCTCGATGCATTCGAGATCCTCCGGCAGGTATGTTTCCGGGAAGATATTCCTCGCCTCCTCGAGAAGGGGCGCTTCCGAGCCCTCCCTGGCATATCTGGGCGACGGGTGAACGATATACAACCTGGATACCTTCGCACTCCCGGCCAGGAGGGCTGCCTCGGCTGCCGTGGAGTGGCCGTACTTCCTGGCGTTCTCGGAAAGGTCCGATGTGAACGTGGCCTCATGTATGAGCAGGTCCACATTCTTCACGAGCTCCTCGACATCCTTCGACGGGGCCGTGTCCCCCGAATAACCGATGGAAACCCCCTTCCTAGGGGGTCCGAGCACCATCTCCGGCGTGAATTCCCTGGTCTCGCCCCCGAAATCAACTTCCACGGTTTCGCCCTTTTGAAGCCGCCCCCACAGTCTTCCCTCGGGGATGCCGAGCTCGAGTGCTCTATCCCTGTTGAACCTTCCCGGCCTGTCATCGAGGAATATCCTGTAGGCCAGCGAGGGGACGTTGTGCCTTGCACGACCCGCCTTGAAATTGAGCTCCCCCACCTTGACGGTGTCCCCGGGATTCATGACCCGGACCCTTATCTCGAACCTTGATTGGAAATGGCACATGGTGAGGGCCTTTTCCATCGAGCTCTCTATTCCCTCGGGTCCGAAAACGAGGAGCTTCTCCGTCCTGTCATTCAGGGACATTGTCTGGATGAGCCCCGGAACCCCGAGAAAATGGTCGCCGTGGAGATGCGTTATGAAGATGGCATCCAGCTTGTTCGGGGATACAGGGGAGAACAGCATCTGTTTCTGGGTTCCCTCCCCGCAGTCCAGAAGGACATTGGTGCTTCCGGAGGAGAGGGCTATGGAAATGGGATTTCTCCTCTTTGTTGGCCAGGAACCGCCTGTTCCCAGGAAGCATACTCTCATGAGGGGGTCATTCAGGAGTTCCAATCTTATACTTTTCTGATAATGTGCCCAACCATTTCTTATACGTTACCGTTTTTCAATGAACGGGAAACGGAATGATCGACATCAAGATGGGGGAACTCCCGATCATCCTCAGACCTTCCAAGATAATATGTCTGCTCAGATCATATGCGGACCATGCGGAGGAGATGAGGAGCGAGGTCCCCGAAAGACCCATGTTCTTCCTGAAGCCCCCCTCCTCTCTGCTTCCGGACGGCGGCACGGTGATCATTCCCGAGGGCGTGTCGGAACTCCATCATGAGGTTGAATTGGCCTTCGTTGTGGGGGAGAAGGGTCGAAACATCCCCCCCGGAGAAGCGGAAAGCCACATCATGGGCTACACCGTGATGATGGACATCACCGCAAGGGATGTTCAGCTGGAAGCAAAGCAGAAGGGCCTTCCCTGGAGTGAGGCGAAAGGCCACGACACGTTCGCGCCCATCGGATCGGAAATTGTCCCCGCGGAAAGCTGGGACTGGAAGGGAAAACGAATATGGCTGAAGGTCAACGGTGAGACCAGGCAGGACAGCAGCACCGACCTTCTTCTCTGGTCCCCGGCGGTGATCCTGTCACGGATCTCGGAAGTGATGACCCTCGAGAAGGGCGACATAGTGATGACCGGAACGCCTGCGGGTGTGGGCCCTCTTTCGGACGGTGACATCCTGGAAGCCGGAGTGGAGGGTATCCGGGCGATGAGGGTGCACGTGAGGTCCGGAACCGGAGGGAGGGAAGACTGAATGGCAGGTGAAGTGGGCAGGAACGAACCGGAGAGGCTCAGGTCCAGAATACTGGAGATCCTCAAGAAAGAGGGCAAACTGATATCCTATCTCGAGAACACATCACATCAGATGAGGACGCCCATGACGTTGATAAGCTCCTACACCGAACTCATACTTGCGGGTATGTACGGCCCTCTCACGGATGACATGAGGGAGAAGATGGAAATGATCTCCTCCAACCTGGAAGAGATGTCATATTTCGTTGACCAGGTACAGGATATTGGCTATCTTGCCAATGGCAGGGAAACCGGGGAGTTGAAGAAGGTGGACATCAGGACCATGGTGGACAATGTGGCCGCCGAGATCTCCCTGATAGGAAAGCAGAGAAATGTGAAGTTCGAACTGGAGAACATGACGAGACCTGTGGAAATTCCCGTGGACGAGCACCTTGCCCGGCGGGCTCTCTCCCATCTACTGAGATATGTTGTCTCCACCGCTCCGTTCGGAGCCCGGATAAAGGTGGCCCTAAAGGAGGGTGAGGAAAGGACGCTTATCATCGTTTTCGGGTTCGGGCAGATGATGGACCAGGACCGCATGGCGTCGATCGTCAGGTCCATGTCGGAGAAGGATGCCAGACTGACAACGATGGAATGGGAAAAACTGTCCCTGCCCATCGCAAAGGCCCTCATGGAGGTCCAGAAGGGAGACCTCACCGTTTTCGAGGACGAGGATTCGAGATGCGTCTACGTCCTCGAGTTCAGCAATCGTCCTTGATAATGGGGAAGATCCGCCACATAAGTAGCACATATCACCATCAATGTTTTAAAGCCAGGCATCTCTTAACCACCGTGATAAAGACGGTTCTCCATCTCCTGCCGGCTCTCGTGATGCTCTTCTTGATGGGCGGATCCTTTACGGGAACGACCGCCGTGGCCCCTTATGCAGGAGGAGGTGGCGGGGAAGCGGCCGGAGAGGATTTCGAATGGATGATCCTCATATATGTTGCCGGCGACAACGACCTGGGAGAGGACGGCCAGTACGGGAACGCCGCGCTCATGGACCTGGATGAGATGGAGGCTGCAATACCGCAGAATGGAGTGAGGGTGCTTGCACTCACAGATCTCAAAGGGGACCACAATTCCGCACTTTACGATATACGCCCCGATAATTCCACGGGTGTCGCGTCCCCCACAATCCCGCTGTCGGATCTTGACCAATCCTGGTCCGATGAACTCGATATGGGGGATCCCCATACCCTGCAGAGGTTCATCTCGTACGCTATAGGGAACACCAGCTTCCGGAGGTCCATGTTCGTCCTGTGGGACCACGGGTCCGGATGGTATATTCAGGGGGACGTTTCCAGGCCTCCGGCGACGAGGGGTTTCGCCCAGGATATGACACCGCAGAGGAGCATGATGTATCTGGACGGCATGAGGGATGCCTTAATGGGGGTGGAGTCAGAACTGGGTCACTTCAGGTTCGACATAATGGGGTTCGATACCTGCTACATGGGGATGGCCGAGGTGTTCTATCAGTTCTCCCGATGGTCATCCCTGGCCGTGGGATCCATGGACGAGCAGCCATGGTACGGTTACAATTACACTTTCATAGGAGAACTGGATGGGAACGATCCCCATTCACCGGAGATGCTGGCCGCAAGGATGGTTGAGATATTCAGGGATGAGTATTCGTCGAGTTCCGACACGTATCACACGATCGCCGTGGTAGATCTCGGTGTTCTGAGGAACGAGTTCATGCCCCTTCTCGACATGCTATCCGCATCGCTGATAGGCAGGATGTACCATCTGGAGGTGGAG
Source organism: Thermoplasmatales archaeon ex4484_6 (assembly GCA_002254385.1). Classification (GTDB taxonomy): domain Archaea; phylum Thermoplasmatota; class Penumbrarchaeia; order Penumbrarchaeales; family Penumbrarchaeaceae; genus Penumbrarchaeum. Next base: position 35,797 of record NJDO01000013.1, read on the forward strand.
CGCAACGCACTCTTCTCCCTGGTGAAGGACCGCGCGGAACAGTTGACCATAGACAACGTGGACCTGGGATCCTTTCTTGAAGAGATGATCGATGCGAACATGGACCACAACGTGACGGAACTTGCCGGTACCTGCCTATCCGTCTATAAACGCATGGTTACGGATTCATGGATAAAACCCCAGGGGCGGAATCCCGAAGGAACCGGTGTTTCGATCTATCTTCCGAACAGGATACTTCCGTACAAATCACAGTATGACGGCTCCACGGGTTTCCTGAACATGTCCGCCGAACATCTCTGGGACGAGATGATAAGGGAGTACAGGACACCCGTCGAGAGGCTGAGGCTGGAGCTGAGGGTCGAGGAGGGGGGGCCTCCCCCGTTCGGTCTGGACCTCGTGATGAATCTGTCGGACCCGAGGGAGGACCCGCCCGTCCCCGTCGAGGGAGCTGCGATATGGATAAACGGGTCCTATTCGGGAAACACTTCCGAGGACGGGAGTTTCGTTCTGGAGGGTGTGCATCCCGGATGGTATCATGTGGAAGCATTCAAGGACGATCTTGTTGACATTGAAGACATCAAGGTATTGAACAGACCTCCCGTGGCGGTGATAGAGTGCAGGGAGCCCCTGATGGGAGAGGGAATGGAGCTCCTTTTCGATGGTTCGAATTCCACGGATCCGGATGGCGACCTCCTCACGTTCAGCTGGGATCTGGATGATTCCAACGGTCTCAACGACACGGACCACATCGGACCCACCGCATTGGTCGTCTTCCCCGACGAGGGGAACAGGACCATAAGGCTGACGGTGAACGATTCGGAAGAATCATCCAGTGTGGATCTGACCGTGAATGTGGTCAACCTTCCCCCGAATGCGGTACTGACCTATTCCCCGTCTCCACCCGACACGATACTTGAGGATGTTCCCGTTCTCCTTGACGCCTCCTCATCGACGGATTCGGCCGCCGATATCGGGGAGCTGGAGTTCAGGTTCCTGGAGGGAAGCTCCGTTCTTCGGAACTGGTCCGAAGACAAGACGTTCTGGACATCCTTCCCGTCATCCGGGGGGCACCACCTGACCCTGGAGGTCAGGGATGCCGACGGGGGGAAAGATACGGATACCGTTACGATATCGGTAATCAACAGGGAGCCGGAAGCGGTGATCCAGGGCCCGTCCTCCCTTCTCGAGGACGAACGGGCCGTGTTCCTTGGAAACGGTTCCATGGACACCGTGTCGGATCTTGCCAATCTTACCTATTCATGGTACGTCGACGGGTCGGATGAACCCGTGGGAGAGGACCCGTGGCTGGAGATATCCTGGCCTGATCAGGGAGATCATGTCATCACGCTGGAGGTGACAGATACCCTGCCTGTCCCTTCCTCCTACGGGCTGAACAGGGCCGCTCTGAACGTGACCGTTGTCAACATGATGCCCCGGGCGGTGATATCGGCACCCGAGAGGGTCAACGAGAGTGAGGTTGTGGAACTGTCGGCCGAACGGAGCGTCGACACCCGGTCCGACCTTCCGCACCTGTTGTACGAATGGGACCTGGATTCGGATGGTGAATTCGAGACCCGGGGAATCCAGGCCAGCACAACCTTCGGTAATGCGGGCAGAAGGACCGTATCGTTGAAGGTGACGGACGATGACGGAGCTTTCTCCGTGGAATCGGCGGTGATCGAGGTCATGAACCTACCACCGACCCCCAGGATATCGGCTTCCCGGGATGTTCTGGAGGACGAGCCAGTGGATGTGGAGATTCTGCCGGGATGGGACACGGAACCGGATAACGCCACCCTCAACGTGACATGGACCCTTGACGGTGACGTGATAGGCAGAACAAGGGACCCGCCCATCTTCTCCATACCGGTCTCGGGCATGCACATATTGAAGGTGACCGCAGAGGACGATCAGGGCGCCCGCGGGAGCAACAGCACCATCATATCGGTGACGAACCCCCCGCCCAGGGCGGTGCTCGGTTCCGTACCCGTCTCCATAAGAGTCGGGGAGAGCTTCACTGCCAGTGGATACGGGTCGACGGACAATCCTTCTGACATTTCCAGCCTTGTATTCATCTGGGCCGTGGACGGCGTAGTGGAATCCGACAGGCACGGGATGAACGAGACATTCACGTTCCGTTCCCGGGGGAAGAGGACCATCACGCTGACGGTGATGGATGATGACGGAGACAGCAGCAGTGCCACGGTCGAGGTCATCGTTGAGTCCCCCTCTCCGGTTTCCCTGATGGTGAATGCTGTCACATCGATCGTGGGTCTTCTCACGATTATGTTCATCCTCGTTCTCGCGCTCTTTTTCATATACCGCCTGAAGAAGAATATCGACGACCTGAAACCTCCCTTAAAGGACAATGGAAACGAGCAGGAGGAGACGGGTCAGTTGGATGAGGAGACCGGGGAAGGTGGAGAGGATTCGGAAGACACCGGAACCAATGACGAGGAAGGGACGGAGATAGGTGCACCCGAGGAGGAAGAGGCCCTCGAGGAAACACAGCTCCCCGAACAATCCGCGGAACCGGATGGCCCGGAAGAGGTTCCGCCTCTTGACATCGAAGATGCCTCCATCCCTTCGCCTCCGCGCATCGATGATCTGGAGATCGAGGATTACGACCCCCATCTTCTGGATCCTCCCCGGATTCAGTGAATTCGATGGTTCCGTATGTTCAATAGTTCTTTATTCCATGTACGGGATACACATACGAGGAACATGCGGTCGCTCGGTTTACTGTCGATATCCCGGATGCTGACATCGATGACGGTACTTTTCCTGCTGGTCCAGGTCCCTGCCCATCCATCGGATGGCGGCCCGATCGGAGCTCCGGCAAGGGCCGGGGAGGTGACGTTCATGAACGTTTCGGTGGAGACCGGGCTCTCGGGTGTCAGGGGAAATTTCTTCTCATGGGGCGATTACAACAACGACGGGTATCAGGATCTCCTCATCGACGGCAGGAAGCTGTTCAGGAACAGCGGTCCTCCGGGATATGTTTTCATCGACCAGACCGTTCAGGCCGGTATCGATGCACCGGTGAACAGCGGGGTCTTCGGCGACTTCG
>NJDO01000065.1 GCA_002254385.1 Thermoplasmatales archaeon ex4484_6
AGCGCAAGGGCATACAGCCATGTTCTGTTTCCCCATTTCAACTCATAGTTCATGAAATGACACCTCATTGGATCCCGACACCCTCGACGAGGGTCCGTGCGGGATATGAAGAAAATCACCGAGAAAGATTGATTTTCCATCGAAGAATGAAGGCCTCCAATAATAATCTTTCCAAAAACCGGGATCGGATCCTTCAGAAACAATTAAAGAATATGATCCGGTTTATCCTCCGAACCGTCCCGGGCATTACACTTGCATCCGAAGAAGAACGGATCCTGAACGGGACACCATGGCAAAGCACAAACCAGGGGGACCAACAATGTTCCAGGAAGAGATACAGTTCATGAGCAGAGAGGATATCGAATCACTTCAGCTTGAAAGATTGAAGAAGCAGGTCAGACATGCATACGAAAACGTGCCGATGTACAGAAAAAGGTTTGACGAGGCGGGAGTGAGGCCGGAGGACATAAAGGAGCTCTCCGATATATCCAAAATACCCTTCACTGTCAAGAACGATCTCAGAGATCACTACCCCTACGGGATCCTTGCGGTACCCCTGGAGAGAGTGAACAGGATACATGCCTCTTCGGGAACGACAGGCATCCCCACCGTGGTATCCTACACAACAAAGGACCTCGATACATGGTCGGACCTGATGGCAAGGTGCTATTCCTGTGCCGGTGTCGAGCCTTCCGACATAGTCCAGAATGCCTACGGATACGGTCTGTTCACCGGCGGTCTGGGATTCCACATGGGTGCGGAAAGGCTTGGAACGATGATAGTTCCCACTGCAACGGGGAATACGAAAAGGCAGATCAAGATGATGCTTGATATGAAAACGACGGTTCTCGCATGCACGCCCTCCTATGCGATCTACCTGATAGAGGCCCTGAAAAAGGAAGGGATCTCCAAGGATGATCTGAACCTCAGGATAGGCATGCACGGGGCGGAACCCTGGTCCGAGGAGGCCAGACAGCATATCCAGAAACATCTTGGGATAAAGGCCCAGGACCTCTACGGAATGTCCGAACTCTACGGTCCGGGAGTGGCCGTCGAATGTCCCGAGCAGGACGGCCTTCATATCTGGGCCGACGAGTTCCTAGTGGAGACCATTGATCCGGAGACGGGAGAGGTTCTGCCTCCGGGGGAGAAGGGGGAGATCGTGTTCACGATGCTCACCAGGGAGGCAATGCCCCTTCTCAGGTACAGAACGAGGGATCTGGCAGTTATCAACTGGGAGAAATGCAAATGCGGGAGGTCCCACCCTAGAATTATGAGGATCAAGGGAAGATCAGATGACATGCTCATCGTGGGCGGAGTTAACGTTTTCCCCTCCCAGGTGGAGGACATACTTGTCGGCATCGAGGAGCTGGGGGAGCAGTTCCAGATAATCCTGGAACATGACAAACTCGACCATCTCTACATCCAGGTGGAGGTATCCGACGAATACTGGAACAGGGTCGACCTTGATTGGCTCAACAAGAAGGTCTCCGATGCTCTCCAGGCATCCCTGACGCTGAGGGCAAGGGTGGAGCTCCTCTCCCCGGGAACACTTCCAAGGACCGAGGGCAAGGCGAAGAGGGTTATCGACAGGAGAAAGGGCATTTGAATCCTGCCATTTCCCTGCCAACATTCTCACGGTGATCCCATGACAAGATATCCGGAGGAATTGAGAGATATAGACATACGTCCCGGCTTCATCGACGGACCGGCGGGATCCGCCATGGTATCCTTCGGACGAACCAAGGTGCTCTGCACCGTGATGGTGGAGGAGAGGGTGCCTCAATGGCTCATGAAGGACGGGGAGCCCCTGCATGGATGGGTGACCTCAACATACAACATGCTGCCCGGTTCGGGGAACACCAGGATTCAGAGGGAAAGAAGGGGTGCCAAGGGAAGGACGCAGGAGATAGAGAGGCTGATAGGTCGTTCGCTCCGAACCGCAGTGGACCTCCATCTGCTGGGCGGAAGAACCCTATGGGTCGACTGCGATGTCCTTCAGGCCGATGGGGGGACAAGGACGGCTGCGATAACCGGTGCATGGGTTGCACTGAAGATCGCCGTTTCCAACCTCATGCGCCAGGGCCTTCTCACGAAGGACCCCGTCACAAGGCAGATCGCGGCCGTATCCGTGGGAATAGTCGGGGGAAAAAACCAGCTTGACCTTGCCTACAGGGAGGATTCCGAGGCCGAGGTTGACATGAACGTGATAATGGACAGCGACGGAAATCTGGTGGAGATACAGGCCACTGGAGAGGAACATGTCTTCTCCAGGGAGCAGTTCCTTGAACTGCTCGACCTTGCCGAGAAGGGTATAGGACGGATACTGAAGGTCCAGGAATCCGCGGTAGCCGGAAGCTGAGCCATTTATGATCCCATCCGATAATACCGTACCACCCATCACTCCCCTGTCGATAGAAAAGCCCGACCTCCATCCCGGGATGCTTCGGGGAGGATATCCAAAATTTCCCCGTTCGAAACTGTACGGGAAAGAAATATCAAAGAGCACCTCGATGGCACCCCGTAACAGCGTTTCCAAACGTTCATCCTGCCCGGAGGCCAATGCTTGAGATTCATCAGGTACCCCACCATCAGTGCCCTGATCGTTCTTTTTTTCCTGATTGCAAACATCAATGCTCTTTCGGACCGGTTCACGCAGGCGAACGTGAACGGGGAGAACACACCACCCGATCAACACGTGGACATCCATCTCGAATTCGACAGCTCCTCAGCAAGGGAGCTGACCCACAACGGATTCTCGTACGTAACCGCTCCGGGGTATTACATACCATTCACGGAAGGTGACGCTGCCCTCCCGTTCACAATACGGAAGGTCCTTGTCCACCCTCTCGCAGAGAACATCCGTCTGCATATCACGAACATCGAGGAACGGACGATCTCCGTAGACCATCCCGTGGCAGGAGTGCCCGAACCGAGTCCGGTGTCGAGCTCAGTACCTTCGCCTGCGGGTCCTCCTCTCGAATACCCGCCGGAACACCTATCCGTATCCGGAGACGGATACGTCAGGGGAATGAAGGTATTGGACATCAGGTTCGACCCCATCATTCTGGACGGAAGGGGTGCTCTGACATCGGCTTCCGAGATCGATGCAAGGTTGACCTACGACATACCAGAGGAAATACAGGTGGATCTCGGAGCACCCTTCCGGAGGAGCACGTCGGTGTTCAGGTCCTCCCTTGAACATGACCTCCTCAATCCGGAGGATATCGATAGGTTCCCCGCTCTGAAAATGGATGCACCCGTTTCGATACTTGACCATGGAGACGTCCAGTATGTGGTTATAACAAACACGTCTCTTATAGGGGATGCCTTCTCGCCGTTCATCGAATGGAAGAACAGGAAAGGCATCCCGACAAAACTCGTGGAGACGTCTTTCATCAACGATAATTACAACGGCACGGATATGGCCGAAAAGATAAGGAACTTCATCAAGGACGCGGTAAATTCCTGGGACACCGAATTCGTTCTTCTGGGAGGGGATGTGGCTGTTGTCGATTACAGGGGGGCCTATGCAAGAACATCAGGCACCACTCAACCGTACAACGCATGTGATCTCTACTTCTCGGACCTTGACGGAACATGGAACCAGGACGGTGACAGCTACTGGGGAGAAACCACGGACGGTGTGGATCTGAGACCTGACGTCTACGTGGGCAGGGCACCGGTCCAGACATATCAGGAAGCGAAAGTGTTCGTAAACAAGACAATGATCTACGAGATATCCCCCCCATCCGGTTACCTTGATAATGCAACACTTGCGGGGGAATATCTGGATTCCACTACCAATTCCTCGCAGGGAATGGACCTCATAAAGAACAATCTCTTACCCTCCACCATGAACGCAACATCCATGTACGATTCCGCCAAGGGTGTCTTCGGGAACCTGAACAGGCCCAATTTCATGAATCAGGTGGACATGGGCGCATCACTGATCTATCATTCGGGGCACTGCAACTGGAACGTGATGAGCGTCGGGACCGCCTCGAACGGTATGATGTACAACTCCAATATTCCCCTTTACAAGAGCGATGCAAAATACGGCGTACTTAACACAATCGGATGCATCGCCAACAGGTTCAACAACAACGATGCGATAGTGGAGCGTCATGTCCTTGAACCGGACGGGGGAACCATCGCAGGTATCGGCAACAGCCATTACGGGTGGTATTCCTACGGGTATCCCGGATTCGGACCGTCGGAACAGTTCATGTATGTGATGACCTACGAGCTGTTCAGGAACGGGCAGGTAAGGATGGCCCAGCATTTTGCAGAGGGAAAGAACTACTTCGTCTCATCATCGGGTTCCTACAATTCGGCCAGATGGATACAGATCGTGCTCAACCTCCTCGGGGATCCCGAGGTAAGGGTCAGGACCTCGGAACCGGGCGTGATGAACGTTACGTTCCCATCCACCGTGGGCATGTCATACGAGGGGCTGCCGGTAAAGGTATCCTACGCGAACGGGACCCCCATCAAGGATGCCCTGGTCTGTCTCCAGAAATCGGATTACTATTCCTACGCCCTTACAAACGAAACGGGAGAGGCCCGGTTCAATTTCACAACATCCAACCTGGACCCCCTCAATGTTACGATCACTGCACTCAACCAGCTCCCCTTCACGGTCAACCTATCGGTGGACAATGTCCTCCCGACCATTCATCTGGATCTGTCAGAACCCGGAACCACCGGGGAGGATTATTCGGTGAACTGTACGATTCTCGATGATGCGGGGATCAAGGAGGCATACCTTGAGGTAAACGGTTCCCTTGGAAGAACCGTTCTGAAAGGCAACGGAACCGTGTTCACCACCAATATCTCCATCCCGGTGAACTCCATTGAACCTCTGGAACTCAGGATCCTTGCCATGGACGGATCCGGAAACTGGAACATTACCCCATGGATGGACCTTCTCGTGAACGATAATGATCCCCCCTATCTTATCGAGGACAGGACGGGTCGTTTCGCGGAAACGGGAGACCCGCACAACTTTTCCCTGAGGGCTTCCGACAATATAGGTGTCGGAAACGTTTCGGTTCGATTTGCCCCACCGGGGGAAGGATACAGAACATCCGAAATGTTCATCGTTGACGACGTATGGTCCTTCACAATCACCGCCCCGTGGAACCGGACAGGAAGGATGGAGTATTCCTTCTGCATATACGATACATCCGGAAACGCAAGGAGGACCGACAGCTCCTTCCTTTCCATACTCGACGATGATCGGCCCACATTTATCAGGGACCTCACGAACAGGACGGCGGGAACTTCCGATCCCATCAGCCTTGAGGTCGATGTTCTTGACAACATTGCAGTGGAATCCGTACACGCGGAATACTGGTACGACAACTGGCCCATTCATGATAACAAGAGCATGGAACCGGTAAAGGGCCTCTTCGAATTCACCATCATGGCACCCGAGAGTGATCTTGAACCCCTGCATTACAGGTTCCATGCCGTGGACAGCTCGGGGAACGTGAATTCATCGGACATAGGGACCGTGACAATAATCGACGATGACCCACCCGTATTCGGAACCGACAGAACACCCGGGGAGATCGAGGCGGGAGGAAAGTTGTCCTTCAACATAAATGTTCACGACAACGTGGAGATCAGCAAGGTCAAACTATTCTGGGACCAGGGGAATACCGGGGAGAAAGAAGTGATTCTCGTACCCGGAAGCCAGGACATCTACGGGTTCATGATGGACGTTCGATCCGACAGTACGGATCCCATATCCTACCGGTGCATGGCAAGGGATTCCTCCGGAAATGAGAACTGGAGCCGGAACAGGACCATAACGGTCCTGGATTCGATCAAACCTACGATAGATGACATCGACGTTCCTTCCTCCGTTGATGCGGGAAGCACGCTCAACGTATCGTGCAGGGTCTCCGACAACATCCGGGTATCGAGGGTTTGCGTGACATGGTGGTTCGGAGGTGGTGAAAAGAAGGAATCGGAAATGGAATACATGAACGGTTCGTTCATATTCTCCCTCCCCGTCTCATTGGAAGCCTACGGAACACTCTACCTCTCTTTCAAGGCAAGAGACAATTCTGACAATATAGCGGTCTCTTCCAGGGAAGAGATTCTGATAATCGAGCATGTTCCCGAGGAAGAAACAGATGAAGGTGAGGAGAGACACCCGCTGCCGGGAGAGGATCTCGACGCTGATGGCATGGAGGATCTATGGGAGTACCAGCATGGGCTCGATATCGGGATAAACGATTCCTTCATGGATCAGGACGAAGATGGATTCTCCAATATAGAGGAATACCTATCCGGAACCGACCCGCACAATCCTCTTAGTTTTCCCTCAACAGGAAATGGTGATAATGGCAGGTCACCCTGGATTGCCCTGTTATTGATCGCCGCCCTTCTCTTGCTCCTTCTGGCAAGCGGGGTCCTTTTCATTATCCTGGTGCGGTCGAAAAGGGTGGAGCCACCAAAACCAGCCGGAGCCCACCCTCATGCGGTTCACCCCCATTTCCATGATGAAAAACATCGTCAAGCGGATGCTCCGAAACATCCCCATGCCAATGGAAGTCACGGACATGATGACACGCACACCAATTCGATCCATCATCATCATGCACATGACCATATGCCAGTACATTCAACCCATCAATCAACATCTCAATTGGCCTCTCTCGATATTGCCGACAATATACATCAAAGATGATCACTCGGAAGAGCCGGGACCATTCAACGAATGGGACGTGCCATACTCATTGGATCTCTACAGGTGAATGATATTTCAAGAATGATTGGCATATTTTTCCGAAGCGGGGAATTCCAGACGGAATATGGCCCCCCCATTCTTCCCATCATGAACGGATATGGAACCACCGTATCTATGCATGGTCCTCTCCACAAGATGAAGACCCATTCCCATCCCCTTGCTCTTTGATGTGGTGAATCCCTCATTGAATATCTTATCCCTATCTTTCTCCTTTATCCCGGAGCCGTTATCCTCCACCTCCACAACTATCCTGTCCGGGTCCGGATTCATGATCCTTATATCTACCCTGGTTGCTCCACCATGTTTGATGGAATTCGAAATGATATTGTCGAATATGGATGACAGCGCCTCATCAGCCATTACCGTTGCCTTGCCCTCGACATCAACGTCAATGAAATGATTCCGGGTGATGACCCTGATCACATCCTCGAGATGGTATTCCCTGAGATTCGTTCCGATCATGTAGAAGTTCTCAAGATCCTTCATGGAACCGATGAGTTCCACGCTTCTCTTTGCCGCCCTCATGGAATTATCGAGAAGACGGTCCTCTCCGTCCTCGAAATAATGTTCCAGACCCATGATGACTATCATGAGATTGTTAAGCATGTCATGGCGAAGGATGCGGTTCACCATCTTCAGCAGCTCGTTAACGTTGCGAAGCCTCTCCTGGGCTTCTCTTTCTGTAGTGATGTCCATTATGGAGTATATGGGGTATATCTGACCCTCGAACTCTATCCTGTCACAGCTCACGAGAACATCGATCATCTTCCCGGTTGCGGACCTCAGTCTGCACTCATACTTTCCCGATTTACAGTATCTGCCGTCCATAAGGGATTGTCCGCTCTCATCGAATAGAAATTCCAGCAGGACCTTCCCCTTGAGTTCTTCCTCCGAAAGTCCGAACAATGCATTTGCATAAGGGTTCATGTCCAGTATTCTTCCATCATCCGAGGATACCTGCAGCACCCCCGCAGGTATGGAATTGAGTATCCTTCTGAACTTGTCCCTTTCCAGTCTTTCCCTGTCCGCCGTCATCTGACATTCCTCGGATAGTTCCGGATATTCCTGTCATCATCCATGGCTGTTCCCGCACCCTAAAAAGGATGGAACAAACATGACATTGATGTGGATTCTGCTTATTTCTTAAAAAAGGATTGGTTTTGATATCAACAAAAGGAATTCATGAACAATCGGACACAAATGATAATACATTCGTATCCGAACTTTTATCCCCCACCCCCAGAGATATTGTGTGTAAGAGGAATTAAGATACATTCAAATAGCGGATCGACCGGATGCATTAAAAAATCTATTTGATGAAAAACAAGGGATGATCAACCGGATTCATATGAGGCATATAACTGCATATCATTTTTATAGAAGATAATTCAATGGTTCGAGGTTCAGTATTATGGGGAGTTCCAGATGGACAGAATCTTATCCTCGTTCATGATAATCGCCATTATGTCGTTCCTTATCTCACCATCCCCCCATCACTCCCAGATGTCCCATGACAATTCGACAAGGGACATGAACCCGACGACGTGCATATCGGTGAACCTCACCTTCATGAACGGTACGCCTGCTTCCGGTTTCACGGTAGAACTCGATGCGTTGACAGGTGGCGGTTCCGTCTCGAACATTACCGATAACGCGGGGCGCACAGCCCTCTACCCCGGGCCCTCATTCTTCGGTCCGGGAACCATCTACGCAATGGACAATTCATCGACAAGAAGGTGCAGACAGGAAGTGTACATTCTCCCGTTTCACTCCCAGGAATTCGATTTCAATGTATCCGGTCCCTCACCGCTCAATATCTCCATCTCGGGGATCGTTTCGGACAGAAAGTGGGACGGCATCATCTCGGGAGCCAGGGTGGAAGTGAGCGGTATCGATACATTCGGAAATCCATTCAACCTCACGGACATCACAACGATAGACGGAGCTTTCCACTTCGATGTCCCCTACGCGGACGGAGGATATCACATAGAAGTTCTCGACCTGCCCTCCTTCCACGGAACGTACCTTGACATCCCGTTGATACCCGGCAAGAACGATTACTCCCTGGAGTTGAAACTGCAACCAATCATTCCCGAGGACTCCACGATCCAACTGAGGTTCACGGACAACGGATCCGGAACCATTGACGGGGACATGCTCCACATCTCCGGTACCACTTCCGACATGAACCATCTTCCCTTTGATAGGTCCATTCCCTGTCAGAACGAGACAGGATGGTGGAAAGCGGAGGTTCCCGACGGGGAATACGGTATCACATGGTATTCCGGCGAACCGGGAGAGAATCTGACGATAGACATGAGCTTTCAGCTCGTGATGAACGGGAGCAGCATTGTAAAGGAATTCCCCCTCAAGCTCCCCGAGTTGGGGAACATCGAGGTGAGTGTCAGGGACGTTTCGGGACCGATAGGGAATTCCAGTGTGACATGGCCCAGAAGGGAGTTCCTTACGGATAACGGTCTTCTCGGTATGGAAGGCAGGGCAGCAACGGATCCCTCCGGAGTT
>NJDO01000014.1 GCA_002254385.1 Thermoplasmatales archaeon ex4484_6
CGAGGCCGAGACATTCACCATATACTTCAACGTGTCCACCACCGATGACAAGGCATTCACCATCACGCCTTTCGATGTGACCGTCAAGGAGGATTACAGTGTGGACCTCAGGGTTCCCAATTCCGTTACCAAGAAGGATGCGGAACCCGGCCAGACCGTGAACTTCGAGGTTCTTCTGAAGAACACCGGCAATGCCATCGACGGATTCGAACTCACCCTGACATCCGCCAAGGCCGACTGGGTCGAGGAATGGGGTGTAGGTTCCGCACTGGACAAGGTTGTTGACGATGTCGGCATAGATGTGACGAAGACGATGACCGTGAAAATTGCCGTTGCGGAGAACGCCCCCGCCGGCGATCAGACATTCACCATAAAGGCCACTTCCAAGGGCGATGAGGCGGTTTCGGATTCCATAACACTGACGGTTTCAGTGGAACCCAGGAGGGATGTGGAGCTCAATTGCGCTGAACAGACCAAAGAGGTCGTTCCCGATGTGGACCTGGAATACACAGAGGTCGAATACGACGTTCAGGTCATAAACAAGGGAGAGTCCTCGGATACCTTCAAAGTCCAGGTGCTTGACAATTCCGTATCGAAACCGAAAGCCGTGGATTCCGCTACCTGGTCCAACATCACCAAGACCGACCACAACTTCAAGGTGGTCCTATCGAAGACCGTGACCAATTCCATACCCAAGAACGGTCAGGAGACCATCACCATTACCGTTCAGGTCCCCAAGGATCATTACGAACCGGCGACCCACAAGACCGTTATCTGGGCCTACAGCGAGGGTGACACCGACGCCGATGACAAGTACTCGGATATCCTTATCCTCCAGACCAAGGTGAAGCAGGCATACGGCGCCAATGTTCTGGGTGATGATTACATAAAGACCAAGGAGGACACCGATACCAACAAACTCTATGCCGTGTTCACATCCAGGGTCGAGAATAGCGGGACGGGAGTCGATGATTTCAAGATAGAGGTGGATGAGACATCACTGCCGGATGATTTCGATATATACTTCTCAACCGACATGGGAGCGACCTACTCGGTGTCCGCGCCTGCGATGACGAATGTGGGTGCCGGAGATGAAGCATCCGTCCTAATCAAGGTGGAGGCTCCGATCGACACGCTGACCGGGAGATACAACTTCAGATTGAGATGGCTCTCCAGAGGTGATGATTCGGAATGGAACGCCGAGAAGGATTACGTAACCTCCTGGAAGGAGATGACCATCGAGGTTGACCAGGTATACGGGGTGAGCATCGATCCGAATACGGAAGAACAGGATGTGGAGGTCGGGAACACCATCCAGTTCAAATTGACCCTCGAGAATCTCGGAAACGATGATGACACGTTCAGGATGGAGGTTAAGGAGATGGATGATACCGATAACTGGGCATCCCTTTCCAAGACCAAGGTCACCCTGGACGCGCAGGGAAAGTCGGCGAACGATAAATTAGAGATAACGCTGACGATCCGCGTGCCAAAGGATAACGAGAAGGCGATCGCAGGCAATTACCGCTTCAACATCTCCGTAACGAGGGATTCCAGCAACAGGTTCGAGAGGGAGAAGGCGAAGGACTTCACGATCGTGTCCGTGAATGTAAAGGAAAAGTATTCACATGATCTCTCCTCGGATGACGACCTGAAGGATGCCGATGTGGGCGAAAGGGTCTCCTACAGGTTCAAGGTGATCAACAAGGGGAACTCCAGGGACAATTACGAACTAAAGGTGAAGGGGGAGAGGAAGGAATGGGCGGAGCTTTCCACCTACTTCCTGACCCTTGACCCGGAGGAAGAGGTCTATGTTTACCTCAATGTCACCGTTCCTCTTCTCGAGCAGGATCCGTTCGATACCAGCTTCCCCTACGTCAACGATCCAAAGGATGTCGAGGCCGGCAGATACGCTTTCGATGTGGAAGTGCAGTCAAGAGGCGACAAGGATTCCGATCCCGTGACCCTCACCTTTACGGTGGATGTACAGCAGGAGTTCAGGGTGTTCATCGCCGAGGTTGAAGAAGGCGATTCCCTACCGAATGCCAAGATATGGGATGTGAACAACAAGAGGGAGGACCTCAAGATAAGGTTCACGATCGAGAATCAGGGGAACAAGGATGATACGTTCTATATCAAGAAGTACACCGCACCCACCGGATGGGACATCCTGGTTGTCCCGGATCACCCGAGGGTGCCCCTCGGGGAACAGAGGGAGATCACGGTGACCATCACCTTCTCCCAGACCTCAGGATTCGAGGACGGGACCAAGAGCCTCAAATTCGATGTGTGGCCCGACGACGGGTCCGTATCGGGAAGGAATGCCAAACAGACCGTTCTCCTGTACGTGAACGCACAGGTTCCCGAACTCGAGATCACCCAGATAGATGTCCCGAAGGGATCCGACCTGTCCAAGGGCAATCCTGTGGATATCAAGGTGACTGTCAGGAACTCGGGCAAGGCGGATGCGGAGGACGTTGCGGTCAGCGTGAAGATCGGAGGCGAGACCATCACCACCGAATCCCAGGACATCAGAAACGGTTCCGAGAAGGTGTTCAAGGTCAAGTGGACGCCGAAGAGCACGGGGGATTTCACCATCGAGGCCTCCATCGAGGGAAACCTCATCGAACTCGATGAGGACAACAACGAGAAGGATATCGAGAGGTCAATCTCGGCTTTCAATCTCAAGAACTACCTGTCGTACGGAACGCTGATGATAATACTCATCGTTCTGGCTGTGATAGCCCTCATCATAATAATCGGGCTGGCATACAACAGGAACAAGGAGATAAGGGAGCTCGAGGCCCTGGTGGACAAGCTGAAGGCCGAAGGGGGAGCCGGAAGAGGAGGCCCCAGAAAGGTCATCAAGGAGGCTGCCGGGGCGCCAATGCCCCCGAAGAGCGCTGCCGGCCTCCCCTCGGCACCCGGGGCCCTAGCACCCGCCCCCACCGGTGGAAAGCTCCAGAAGGAGACGCAGGGAAAGAAGGAAGCCGTGAAGGTCAAGTGCCCCCAGTGCAAGACCCAGCAGGTCGTCCATATAGACAAGAGGCCCGCAGAGGTCCCCTGCAAGGAATGCGGAGTGACACTTCTGATCCCTGAAAAGAAGTGATCGCAGATACACCGCCCAGACTCCGGCGGCTCCATGAAAACAAGCGCGGAACGGAGGTTCGGTGAACATCACGCCGGATCTCCATCCCCTTCAGGCTAAGTTCGATACCCCGCACCCGGACCCAATCCGGTTCGATGAAAGGGCCCGCTCGGAACAATCCATCCGCCCATATATCTTCAATTCTCATCGTGTACATCGAGATTCCAATATGATGAAAATTTTAAATACCACATACCAATCACTCCTTCCGTATCGATTGACCAATGGAGGTTGGAAACATGTCGGATGATAACCAGAAGAAGCTGGCCCAGGTCGCCGCATACCTTGACATGCTTGCGGAGGATACCTCGGTCCCGAGGAACATCAGGAAGGGTGCCAAGGATTCGAAGGAAAGACTTTTCGACGATAGAGAGGCACTCGACCTGAGATGTGCAAGCGTTGTTTCCGTGCTGGAAGAACTCTCCAACGACCCAAACATACCCCTTCATGCCAGGACCCTCATCTGGAATGCCACCTCCATACTCGAGAGTGTCAAATAGGAGCCTGGATAGATCCGTCATGGTTGTTTCATACCGGATCCGGGAGGAATCAACAACCCGATCCGGAAACCCCCGCCCTGCCTGACCAAAAAGATATTTTAGGTTTAAGGAGTTCCCCAGGGGGGTGCGGGTATGACCAGATGTGCCAAATGCGGCAGGAACAACTACGGTGATGTGAAGAAGTGTTCTTTTTGCGGAGCTCCGCTAACATTCATCCCCGGGGAGGAGATCCCGACCATCACGGAGGAGGACATCCAGGAGAAGATGTCCAAGATAAAGGTCGAAAGGATAAAGAACCCCATCCTCTGGGGGGCCGGAGGTATCGTTGCTATGGCGGGAATCATGGTCATGATCCTTCTCTTTGTCGTGATGATGTTCATCGTGTATTCTCCCACCGGCGTGGAACCGGAATACACGGAGGGGGCATGGGTCTACGTGGTAAAAGGCGGGGAACAGATGGTCTTCGGGAAGATCACCAGAGTGACCGCGGCAGAGGAAACGAACTGGGACAACAATATCAATCACGGATACAAGAATTACACGGCTTACGAGATAAACGGTGATGGAGTGGACAATCGTGTTCTTGCATTGAGAGAGGGAGATGTGAACATAGAACCGGATGTATGGGTCTACTCGGACAAGGATCTGGGAGAAAAAGGTGACCGGGTCCTGATAAAGGTCGAATCAAGGGCCAACGATTTCGGCGAGGAGAGGGCGGTCTCATCCGGATTCGCCCCCTGGGGGGGTCATGGATACCGTGCCGGATGGATATGGTTGATGCCGGGTCTTCTGACAACCCTTGCCGGGGTTGTAATGTTCCTTGTGGGTTTCATCGGAAGGGCCGACCGGTCCATGGAGAGGCTTCTTGCGGAGGACAAGGAACTGAGACAGCAGCAGTTGATGCTAAGGCAGGCCGCCAAGAAACAGATGGAAGAGCAGGAGCGGTTGAGACAGTGGCGGGAAGGGGGCATTTCCCCCCAGTCGGGGTACCAGCCAACGGCCGGTGGAGAGGAGATGACACAAACACAACCGACGCAGACGCCAACGCCCGGTTACCCCTCCCAGGCACCGTCCGAGGTCCCTCAGGTCCAGGAACAGATTCCCGGACCCGGGCAGGCTGCACCGGATTCCGGGGTTTCCGGTCAGGAAACACCGCAGTACACACCACCTCAGCAGGGTTGAATCTCAAACGGAGAGGTCCGCTTCCTTGAAAGGGTCTCTCCACGGATGGGAGGCTCCAAGAACCATGAATATCACATTCAGGGCCCAAACGATGGCGACAACCAGCAGGCCCAGGGGGTCTATCACCATTCCCATCGGCGTATATTTGGTGATGACGGAAAGCAGAAGGAAGAGCACCGCAGTTTCCAGGATGGACCAGGTGAGCGAACATGTCAGGGCAAGCGGGATCCTTTCCTTGGGATGGGCGAACCTGGTGCCGAGCGCCCCCGCAAGATAGGGGACAAGGGTAAGGGACAGTATGGGGCCTATCAGCGGAATCAGAACGACGGGGACGGACAACAGGAGTATCAGGTAGGAGAGGAGAAGACCCCTGGAAAAGGATGGTTCCGTGATATCGTCCTTCTTCATTATCCCCGCACCTTCCATGACTGGCCAGGTACCTTTCGACCTGATTTACCCAATCTATATATACGGCACCCCCAATACCATTTCACCGGGTAAAATAAGTTTCGGACCGGAGGCGAAAAGGTTGTCAAATATCAGAAAGATCGTCCTCGATGTCCTCAAACCGCACAAACCCGATATCATCGACTATTCCGAGAAGCTCTCGGAGATCAAGCAGGTATCGGGGGTTTCCATATTCCTCAACGAGGTTGACCAGGAAACAGAGAACATCAAGGTGATAATCGAAGGCTACAATCTCAATTACAAGATAATCAGAAAGACAATCGAGGACATGGCAGGGTCGGTCCACTCGGTGGACGCAGTGTATGCCGGTGAAGAGATCATAGAAGAGGTTTCGACACCACAGGATTAGGGGGGTCTCTCCATGGGGAAAGGTACGGGCATCGGTATGACAAGAAGAACGGGACCTCTCATGGTCCTCGTTATCCTTATCATGGGTTCGATACTCGTCGGTGAAGGGACGTTCCATACGGGAATGGTGGGGGAGGCGGACGGGATCAGGCCCGTGAAAGGTTACATAACACTCGACCCGAGCGGTTCGAACCAGCGGGGGAACGTCGTGGAGCTGACAACTGGTCCCGGAACCGTCGGTTTCATGGATCAGTTCTACGGCAACGTCACCATCTACAGAACATCGAAGGTCCTCAGGGACAAGATAATGTGCACCCTCTACTTCGAGACCGAGGATCCGAGCCTTGTAATAGGCTCCGTGTTTCCCCGGGTATTCGACGTCCAGCCGGGAGGGAAAATCGCCTATCAGGGGTTCGTGGTCAACATTCAGCTTGCATCCCCCATGCTGGCTTACTCCACGGGGTTGAACCCCATGGTCCGGGTCAAGGTCTGGGGAGAATGGATGGCCCAGTGGAGTGCAAAGAACAACGGCACGTGGGACAGCGGGATCATAGAACCATACTACATCTACGTTCATATCAAACCCTACCATTACCTTCAGATGTCGTTCGATCCTGCCATGCTGGACATCAGCCCGGGCGGAACGGGGGAGATCGATGTAATAGTAATGAACATGGGTAACGGTATGGAGAGAGTTGATCTGACGATCCCCAACGAGAACACCTATGCCAAGGAAGGGTGGATATTCGAATTCAACACCACGACCCTCACGATCGGTCCCCGATCCGAGGCCAGGGCGAGAATAAGGGTCACATCCCCGAGAAATACGGTGAGCTGGCACATGGAGACAAAGGACTTCTCCGTCCTGGCGGTATCCTATTATGATAAATATCAGTCAACGGACGAGGGAAGGGAGCCGCTGAGCTACGAGATGACGTTCATGGTCTACATCTTCGGCATGGACTTCACCTTCATTCCCTGGGCATGGGCCTTCGTATTCTGGGTTGTGTTCGCTCTCATACTGTTCAATATGGGCATAGACCCTCTTGTGATGAGAAGGAGGAGACTTCCCAGAGGGAAGGAGCCGGGTTTCAAGGCACTCAAGGCACTTCTCGAAAGACCGGAAAGAAGGGCTCGCCTGAAGGCAAGAAGGGAGGAGGCTGGAAGGGAGCGCAGGGAGAGGAGGGAAAGAGAACGCCTGGAAAGGGCTCGAGCCGCGGAGAGAAAACAAACGGCGAAGGAAGAAAGGGCACCCTCCACGGAAAGGGAGATCGAGAGGGCGCCCCTTCTGGACCTCAGGAGAAAGGAGGTGGAGGAGCTCGATCTGACGTTCACCGACTCCGGCCCTTCGGGGAGACGCGGATCCGGAACAGAAAAGGTGGAAAGCGATGATTTCGACATCGTGATACCCGATCGGAGAGGGAAGAAGGGAAAGGGTGCCGGAAGGTCTCTCTTCTCCAGGGCAGGCCGGAAGAAGGGACCCGGCAGGACGGAGGAGGAATTGAAAGAGGTTCTCGAGGAGCTGTAAGGGACCTTCGACACCTTTAATAAAATTCCCGTGCATTGACCGGAAGGGATGGTGATGAGACTTCTAGGAATCCTTACCGGGATCTTCAAGGCAAGGGGGTACGAGATCCTTGTTTCGTCGGATGAGAACGGCTATCTACTGCTGAGAAAGAACGGCTCCACCCTGGCAGTCGGATACTCGGACCCCGGGCAGGCCCCCACGGTGGACGAGATCAGGATGTTCATCTCCATGGCAGAGGGCGCGGATGCGGACTCCATGCTGTTCATATCCCCCGAAAAGATGAAACGGGAACAGAAGAGGATACTGGATGAGGCAAAGGCCGCCACGTGGGACAGGATGGCACTTGCCATCGCGATCGGCGAACAGAGCCTGATGTCGGAGGGCGGTGTCGAGGGACCGAGGGAGGCAGACCTTTTCGATCCCGACCGTATCATGAAAGCGCACGAGATCAGCGATGGGGCCTCCACGGGAGGACATGGAGGAGAGGGGATGGAAACGGAGCGCGGTGGAACGGACGATGCGGCGGAAACCATCCCTTCCGGGGGTCCCGGAAAAACGGAAAGGGAAAAGGAACTCGTCGTGAAGAAGCTGACGTTCCCCGAGGAGAAGGAGAGGGAGGCACGTCACAAGGTATCGGAAGAGGTGCTGCTCAATGTCTGGTCCATTTCGGAGGAATCAGCGGGAGATGGGGGAAAGACAGAAGGCAAGCGGAACGAAGGCGATGATACGCACGCCGAAAAGGAAGTGACCGATGAGAAGGAAGAACCCGCGATCATCCCCTTCGACATGCCCATCTTCGATGAAAAGGGCGAGGAAGAGGAAACACACAAGGACCCGTGGCAGGGGAGCATACTCGCTCCGTCGAGATGCTCCAGGGAGGAGGCATGTCAGAAGGCGGGAGTGCCCCCGGATACCGAACTTCAACTAGAACATGCTCCTTACCTTCTTGTTGGCGTCTCGTACGCGCTGAGATCCGAGACCGGTGAAAGGGTCCCAAGAAGCGGACATTATCTCTACGACCCGACAACCTCGGGTCTCCTGGATATTCCCGGGACCGTGGCGGAGGAGCTGAGATCAACGCTTGCCGTATGGAATGGAGAGAGGGAGCAGCTGGGAGCCGGGAACGTTCCCGAGGATGACAGGAGACACATAAGAGCATTGAAGGACAGGCTCTCAAGGGAAACACATTCCGAGGACCGGCTCGTCAGGGAGACATTGATGTCGACGATCTACCAGGAGGTCAGGTACCTGTTCGACCCCAGTTCGTTCGACATAAGATGGTCCAGGAAGGTTGTGATACCTTTCTGGGTGAAGAAAGATGTGGACGGGAGGAAGAAATGGATGGTCGATGCCTACCTCGGACGCTACATCCCCCTTGGGACCGGGCAGCAGTGAAGGGGGCAGTGAACTCTTTCCTCCCCGATATTGTCGGACCCCGAGAGAACCTTTATTGATATGTTAGGCATACACCTAGAAGTGGTTCAGGATGAAATACATCTTCGTTTCCGGTGGGGTGCTTTCTGGTCTTGGAAAGGGAATTGCAACATCGTCTCTGGGACTTCTTCTCAAGCGTTCCGGATTGAAAGTGACCGCCATCAAGGTGGACCCTTACCTCAACTGTGACGCCGGTACGATGAACCCCTACGAGCACGGAGAGGTCTTCGTTCTCCACGATGGGGGAGAGGTCGATCTGGACCTGGGGAACTACGAGCGGTTCCTGGATATAACACTGTCATCCGAGCACAACATCACCACCGGAAAGATATACCGCTCCGTCATAGAGAAGGAGAGGAGGGGGGATTACCTGGGCAAGACCGTGCAGATAATCCCGCATATCGTCCAGGAGATCAAGAACACGATCACCAACGTTGGAAAGGGGTCCGGATGTGATGTGTGCCTTATCGAACTCGGAGGCACCGTGGGCGACATGGAATCCATGCCCTTCCTCGAGGCGGCGAGACAGCTCCACATGGAGCTCGGAGGCGGGGATGTGATCTTCATTCATACGACGCTAATACCAATCATGGGCGTTGTGGGGGAGCAGAAGACAAAACCCACCCAGCATTCGGTCAAGGAGCTGCGGTCCATCGGCATTCAGCCCGATATCATAATCGGAAGATGTTCCGAACCCCTTGCCCAGACTACCAAGGAGAAGATCTCACTTTTCTGCAATGTCCCCGTTAAGGCGGTATTCACTGCCCACGACGTTTCCACCGTTTACCGGGTCCCCATCCTGCTGCATGAGCAGGGTCTCACGGATTACGTGAGGGACCGGCTGGAACTGAAAAAGAACGTTACCGACCTTGATGCCTGGAGGGAATTCGTCGAGAGGATAGAGAGACCGAAGGAGACAATCAAGATTGCGCTCGTGGGCAAATACACCGGACTCAAGGACTCGTACATCTCCCATTACAAGGCCTTCGAGCATTCGGGTGCGAAGGCTGGAGTTAGTATCGATGTGGTATGGATCGACGCTCCGGAAAGAGGGGTGGGTTTCGAGGAGGAGCTCCGCGGGATGAGGGAGCAGCTGTCATCCGTCCACGGCATACTGGTCCCGGGAGGATTCGGCGTTAGGGGGACCGAGGGAAAGATAGAGGCCATCAGGTATGCAAGGGAGAACAACATACCTTTTCTGGGTATCTGCCTGGGCTTCCAGCTTGCCGTTTCCGAATTCGCAAGAAACGTCATGGGGCTCGAAGGAGCCAATTCCACCGAATTCGATGAGCAGACAAGATATCCGGTGGTCGACATACTTCCGGAACAGCTCAGGGTAACGCAGATGGGAGCAACCATGAGGCTCGGTGCCCAGAAATGCATCATAAGGAAGGACACGCTTGCTTACGGACTGTACGACGCCGGGGAGATATACGAGAGACACCGCCACCGCTACGAGATAAATCCGGACTGGATAGAAAGGATAGAGGATGCGGGGATGGTATTCTCCGGGATCTCGGAGGACGGGATCAAGATGGAGATAGGGGAGCTTCCGGATGCACGCTATCATATCGGATGTCAGTTCCATCCCGAATTCCTTTCAAGACCCGAGAAACCCGCCCCGCTGTTCCTCGGTCTCGTGAAAGCCGCAAAGAATTTCAAGAGGAAGAGGGAGGGATGAAGAAGATGCCTGTCACCTCCGGGGACAGGGTACTTATCCACCTTCTGGAAACAAGGCCGGATGGGGGCTGGGTGGGAGGCGTTTCCGATCAGGACCTGATCTCCTCCATGTGCGGTATAGGGAGAACACATGTCACCAGGACACTGAAACCCCTAATCGAGGATGGGTTGGTCGATGAGAGATCCGGCAGGCGTCCAGAGCGCTCAAGAAGGGTTAAGGTCTATTCCCTCACGGAGAAAGGCACCCGCACTGCGCTGTCACTGACGAAGAAGGTCCGTTCCATGAAGATGAGATGGACCGATGAATCCGGGGCCGCACGAACCGGCAGCATGGAGAGATGTCTGTCCGAGATCAACTCCCATCTAACATCCAAATCGATGAGGGCGATCCCCCTCTCACTGCTTGCATCGCTGCCCTTCGAGAACCTTTCATGGAACGATGTCCTGTGGACCTCGGCCTCGCTCGGAAGGATGGAGGAGCATTCATTGACATTGAAGGGATGGAGGCCCGTCGACTTCAGGAGCCAACTCGAGGGCTCCCCCTTCTCCAGGGCGGTGCTGGATTCCATTGATGAGATGTTGAAGAGTGGCGGGCTCATAATCATCGCGGGCCCCGAGGGATCCGGGAAGAACGATCTCATTTGGCACTGGGCCCGCTCGAGGAAGAAGAAGACCCTCTTCCTCGAAAAGGCGGAGGATCGGGATTCACCGATAGAGGGCGGGCCGTATGATGTTGTGGTTCTCACGGGTGGAGCGGACCCCGCACCGGGGGAGCTTCTTCTGGGAGAGATGACACCCTCCGATCCAAGGGGGGGGGACTGGCCCCCCGATTTGAAAAAGATACCCCTGATAATGACGACCTCGTTCGAGGGTGAAGTGGACGGACCAGTCATCAGGGCTCACGGCATCTCGAGGGACCATTTCCTTAAACGTTTGAGGGAGAAGGGCCTGGATGATGAGCTGTCAATCCTCCTCTTCGATGCGAGCCGGGGGGGTGCAGACGTCCTGAAATATGTACTGGGTCTCGGATCCGGGGAGATCGAGGAATTGATGACGAAGGAAAGGGATGAGGCGGTTCTCTCCATCCTTGCATCCTCCAGGGTGAACGGATGAATCCGGAAGTGGCTCAAAAACAATATATGGGACATACCCGCCTCCAAGGAGTGATATAATGGGTTACGGTGAAAGAATCGATTGCCCTGACTGCGGCATGAGAATCGAAAGGAAGAACCTTGCAAAGCACTACAGAAGGGCCCATCCCGATCTGGACCCGTACGAGCGTATGAAGGAGGCCAGAAAGGAGAGACCCCCGAGGAAGATCAGGGAGATCCCCTCTTCAACCGTGGCAAGGGTGTTCATTATTCTTTTCGTGGCGGCCATCCTGATCGCGGCAGGCCTGCTGGCCCTCTCCGTATTTCAGAGGGGGGGAGAATCCCTCGAGCCTTCAAGGAATATGTTCTACACCGCAAGTGACGGGGCGATAATCAACGGCACGTTCTATCCGTCATCGGAAAAGGGAGCCGAAACGGTGTATCTCATCCATGACATAGGCGAAGACAGGACGGTATGGAACGACTATGCAATGAAGCTCCAGGAAAAAGGATACAATGTCCTTGCCATAGATCTGAGGGGGCACGGAACATCCACGCTCAATATAAAATCCTCCGATATCACCTATGACTGGACGGTCATGGATCATGAGGACATGATGGGAATAATGCTTGACGTCCAGGGAGCATACAAATGGGTGCATGGTGAAGATATTGACGGGAACAGGAACACGGATGCGGGAGAGATGGGAGCCATGATAGGGGTGGGAAGAGGGGGCTTGTTCGCCCTGTCCCAGGTCGCGAGAATGTCACGGGAGAAGATGCTGTCGGCCACCATCATCTCGCCAACCCTCACCTGTTACGATCTCGATGTCCCGCAGATATTCCAGGACTTTGGGGACGTGAGACCCGTTATGCTGGCAGCTTCCGAGGGGGACACCATCGCGGGTAAGGCCATCGACACCGTCATGGCTGCAAAGGAAGCCGACGGGGAGAACAACGGGTTCACCTACTATGTTCAGGGTGACGGCACCGGTATGGCCCTGCTGAAGGATGAAGGACTCCAGGAAAAGATACTGGAGATAATGGAAATGGGCTGGAGCCTCGGCTCCGGTCCCTGAAGGGGTCACTGCTTCCTTCTTCCCGTTATCATCATCAACAACAGCACGGCGAACAGGGAGAGAACCGCCAGTTCGAATCCCATGGGAGAGTCGCTGGAGTCTCCGTCATCGTCATCGTCCGTATCATCATCATCGGTTGTGCCGTTGTTCCCGGTCCCCGCGGAGCTCTGGTCGAAATACACGGTGATCTCGGCGGACTCTATCTTCTGCTCATCACCGCCTCCGGTGGGAACATAGGTGACCTCGACCGTGAAACCCACGTCAACATAGGGGTCGCCCATATCATCCCTCTCGGGGAACGGGCCTATGGTGGCGGAGAATGTGCCGTTCCCGGTATCCGTCATCACCGTTCTGGTGGGGATCTCGCACTTGTTATCGGTGCAGAGCTTCCATTCCAGTACCACCCCGTCCGTGACCGGCTCGGCATCAACGAAGACCACAGGTGCGGTCACCGTCAACGTATCGGAATATGCCAACTTCTCCTTATCACGGGAGATATTCTGTTCGTCTATCACGGCGGTCTGGGCGGAAACATTCAGCATAAGGAGAACGAGAAACATGAATGCAGCCAGGGGGAATAGGAACGATATCTTGCTCCTCAATCGAACACCTCACCACCAGTTTATGGCTGGAAACTTATTAACCTTTCCTCCCCCACATGCCGTGCGCATTGGAAAGGGTTTTTAACGGATATTGTTGATTAGCCGGATGAGATGTTCATTCGGGGGACCCGCATATGATGGACCAGAACGATATCATCAAACAGAAGCTCATGGAGCGTTCTGCCGATCTTGACGTTGCAAAACAGAGATGGATCTTTGCATTCATCGCCTCGGCTCTCTTTTTCGGAACGGTTCTCCTGCTCTTCATCCTGCCCGTCTCCGAGATAACCTCGGAGAGGTCGAACAGGTATTCCATCGGAAAGGACTCCTTCGAGGTCTCGGGCGGTGTGACGGCCGTTGCCATACCCAGCACTTACTGGATGTATTTCGAGTTCAAGATGGACCTGTCAACTGCGAACGAGCACAACAAGGTCTATGTCTATCTCTACAAGGATGAGCTTCCGGACCTTTCGGTGGACGTTACCGGCACCCAGCCTGAGGAGTTGAGGGCATACTTCAGATCCACATCGTTCCGGAACGGTTCAATGACCTACTCAAGACCCGAACTTGAATGGGAGCTCGCATTCCGGGATGCGGATACAACGACCTATCATATCGTGTTCTACAACCCCGATGATCCGGACGACCCGTATGACAACCTTGCCTCCGAGGTGGTAATGAAAACATATTACGAACCCCTTCTTCCCCTCATACCCGTCTTCTTCATCGTCGCCTTCATCATAATGCTCCCCCTGATGATCATCAGGGTCTACGTCATTACCCAGAAGAAGAAGGAGCTGAGAGTGATGCTGTCCCTTGACCTTGAGAACCTCTCCGATGAGGACAAGGTAAGGCTCGGCATCCCCATCTCCCCTCGTCCAGAGGAACCGCAGCCTCCCCGATGAGGCGGGACCCGACAAGCATTGGACCCCTTTCAGGGTTTCGGGAGCGGACAGGGGTCCTTTTCCTCTGGATAACAAATCTTTTTATCATAGACCGAGATGGTCCCGGGACCCTCTAGGGTGAGGAGGTGCTCACATGTCAGAAGAGATCGCGCCTGTTATCGATGAGATCAAGGAGGCGCTTCCGGAAGTGGAAGAGGCTCGGATAAGAGAAGAACTGGAACGCTACATGAAATACGGGATAGTACTCAGAGAGGCAAAGAAGGCAATAATAAAGAAGTTCGGGGGGACCCAGCAGAACTTCGAATCATCGGGGGAAAAGAAGCTGGTCGAACTCAAGGGGAACGAGATGAACGTGGACCTGACCGTCAGATGTCTATCGTCCACGGAAAGGATGCAGCACACATCCAACGGAGAAAAGACCCTGATAACCGGATTGGTTGCCGATACCACGATGATAAGGAAATATGTCTCCTGGGAGGGGCATTTTCTAGAAAAGGGAAAGGATTACCGGATCAAGGGAGCCCAGGCCAGAACATACAGGGGCGAGGTGGAGATCAATCTAGGTGCGTTCACGAACGTCGAGGAGGCCGAGGAAGACGCACTGAAGGACCTCGATGTTTCCAAACTTCCCCGATTCGGCAACCTCCTGGAGCTGACCCTGAAGGATGTTAAGGCCGGGCTGTCCAACATCCATGTCAGGGGAAAGATAATGAACATAGAGAAACGCGTCATAGAGACCGAAAGGGGGTCCCGGACCATCTTCGACGGAATGCTAGCGGATGACACCAAGAGGATCAGGTTCACGTCATGGGGGGATTTCCCGATGGAGATAGGACAGGTCGTTTCCATAAAAGGTGCCTACGTGAAGGAATGGAGGGGGATCCCGCAGATAAACTTCGACGAGAGGGCCGAGATCGAGGTTCTGGAGGATGTCGATTTTGATATCATGAAGACCCCGAGACTTCTGGCGGAAGAGCTCATGGAGGCGGGTGCCTCCGATGTGGAGGTGGTTGGAACGGTGATAGAGGTGAGGGAGGGCTCCGGCCTCATATTCAGATGCCCCGAATGCAACAGATCCCTTATCAACGGGAACTGCTCCGTTCACGGACAGCAGGAGGGGACGCCCGACCTCAGAACCAAGATCATCCTCGATGACGGGACAGGCGCTCTCTTCGCCATACTGAACACCGAGATCACGGAGAATATCCTGGGAATGAGTGTCAAGGAATGCGAGTCCCGGTTCTGCGAGGATGAGTCCAGGGTCGTGGACCATCTGAACCAGAAGCTGCTGGGCAGGGAGTTCGAGATGCGGGGAAACGTCATACGTGATGATTTCGGACCGACGGTACTCCCGAACACCGTGAACCCCCATGAGGAGGAATACATGGAGGAGGCACGTGAACTCATTGAACAGCTGGAGGTGCTGTAGATGGCAAGGACGAGGGAGGCGGCAAGAAGGGTGTTCGCCGTGGAATACAACAGCAGCCAGCATGAGGACAGGGGTCTAGAGGAGAACGCTCCCAATTACGTTATCACCCCCCTGGGAGAGTCCGTGAACAGGATGTATCTCATCGGCGTACTGATGTCCAAGACAAATAACGGCACCGACGACTCTCCGATGTACAGGGCGGAAATAAGGGATCCGACCGGCACATTCTATCTTTACGCCGGGCAGTATCAACCCCAGGCCCTGACCGCACTGGCCCAGCTCGAGCCGCCTGCACTGCTGGGTGTTGTCGGAAAGATAAGGACATTCGTGAGGGATGACGGGAGCTTCTATGCTTCCGTGAAGCCCGAGGTCATATTCCCGGTGGATATACCCCAGAGGGACAGATGGATCATCTCCACTGCAAGGTTCACGATGGACAGGATAAGGGCTCTCAAGGATGCCTACGGGATGGATGACCCGAACGAAAAGGACCTCGTGGAAATGGGCCATTCGGGAAGGACCGCGGCTTCGGCCGTGAGGTCCATCGGCATCTACGGACAGGTGGACCTGGAACCCATAAAGAAGGGGATCAGGGATGCGCTCGATCTGGTCCTTGAGGGAGGGGGCGAATCCCTCGGGGAGCTCCCCAAGATGGAGAGCGGTCCGTCCCCCAAGGAGGCCGAGAAGGAGAAGCCGGGCGCCGAGGTCAAGGACACGGTATTCGCCATAATCAAGGCCACCATGGGCAACAAGGGGGCACTGTACCGCGACATCATCGAGGAATGTGCAAAGAAGGGCATCGACAAGATACAGCTCGAGGAGACGATACAGGAACTCCTTGACGAGGGACTCGTGTACGAACCTACGATCGGCATAATAAAACCGGTATAGAAGGGTCCGAATTGACCAGGGAATGGATCCGGCAGAGGAAGAGGGACCCCTATTACAGGAAGGCTAAGGCCGAGGGATACAGGTCCAGGGCCACATACAAGCTGAAGCAGATAGACTCACGTGTAAGGCTCCTGAAAAAGGGCGGTCGTGTCCTTGACCTGGGAGCCTCGCCCGGAGGCTGGAGCCAGTACGCAGCCGAGCGGGTCGGGCCCGGAGGCCTGGTGGTCGCCGTGGATCTCATCCCCATGGACAGGATAGAGGGTGTCACATTCATCCAGGGCGATATCTCGGAGAAAGATACAAGGGAGAGGGTGAAGGAGATATCAAAGGAGTTCGACCTTATCATATCGGACATATCACCATCCCTTTCCGGCAACAGGACCCTTGACAGGGGCAGGTCCCTTGCTCTTGCCTGGGAGGTGATGTCGTTCTCCGGAGAGGTTCTCAGGAAGGGCGGCAATGTTGTGGTCAAGATGTTCCAGGGAAACGAGGTCGATGAACTGAAGGAGGGGTTCGCCTCCGGATTCCGGAGGGTCGATAACATCAAACCGAAGAGCTCTCTCAAGAGATCCATCGAGATGTACCTGGTGTTCAGGGGGTTCGAACCATCGACGGAAGGCTGACCATAGGCCTGTACAATTCACTTGACAGGGTGAGGTTCGCCGAGGCGCACAGAAGGGCGCTTGCAAGGGCCGCTCCCGTTGCGGCGGCCTTCGACTGCAATCTTGCGGTCTTCGGTTTCCCTCTTGACAGGGAGCTGAGAACGCCGGTGGAGGTTGCCGAATGGCTCCTCGGCACAACATCCATCGGTCAGGGGGGAGACTGGATAATGAAGCTGGCCGAGGGGGGACGATTCCAGGTATTCCCCTTTCCCGGAGGGGGATTTCCACCGCAGTTCGGGAATGTCGTGATCGCCACGAGACGCCCGGATGTGAAAAAGCGAATGTCCCCGAAGGATGCGGCGAGGATGCTTCTCAACGGGTCAAGCATGCTGCTCGTTTTCGGCCTGGGCCCCAGGGGGCTGCCCGGAAGGATAATGGACATGGGCAAACACCACGTGGACCTCACGGAGAGGGGGATCTCGATGGAAACATGCACCGCAATGGGAGCGGCCCCGGCAGTGATAATGACATGGAAGGAAGCCATGCGGAAGGGAGCTGACGAGTAGTCAGCGGGATCAGATTTCCGGGAGGAAGCAGAGGTTCAGGCATCTGCCGTCGGGACCCAGGGGACCGGAGCAGATGGGACAGACCCCCGTTTCTCCCGTCTCCGCTCCGGGAGGCATCTCGTCAAGCACAGACCGGAACTTCTCCATCAGCATTCCACCCCTCAGGGGTTCCTCCATCCCGGTCTCGCTCCCCATGAAGTAGGATGCGATCTCGGAGAATACGGGAACGCCGTCTATCATGGGCTCCTCGTAATAGGCCGAGAACCTTGCCCTGCAGTTGTTGCAGAAATACACAACATGACCCTCGGGACTGTAAAAGGGAACAAGTACGCCATCGTTGCAGGCACGACATTCAGGGAAACCTTCCATTCCGGTCACCTCGGGGTATAGGAGCATGATGGATATTAACACTAACGGATGTCCACCTGCGTGACGGAAAGTGCCACCCTCTTCGCCACACCATCCAGATCCGCCTTGCTGGCCTCCACACCCACCCGCTCCGGAAGGGCATGGGTGATGGGATGCTTGGGTGCCGCGGTGCATCCGGAGGTGCTTATGATGGAGAGCTCAAACGTACCTATTCTCTTTGCAACGGCCTCGATATCCAGCTTGTCAAAACCGATGAGAGGTCTGAGGATCGGGTGCTCCACTCCCGCCGATACCGCGGCCATGTTCGGAAGGGTCTGGGAGGCCACCTGCCCCATTGAATCGCCCATTATGATGCCGTCATAACCGTTCATTGTGCACAACATGTCCGCAACCTTCAGCATTGCTCTCTTGCACAGGATGCACATGTACTTCGGATTCGAGTGCATGTGAAACGATTGAAGGCTCATCCCGTGCTTTCCCCTCAGAAGCGTTACCCGGCCCGGGTGAAGCTCCGCAAGATGCTCCGCTATCATCTCCACCTTCCTGAGTTCGTCATCACCGCCAAAGGGTCTGTTGTCCATGTTCAGAAGGGCCACTTCGAAGCCCCTGTCCAGCACGAGGTGGCTGGCCACCGGTGAATCTATCCCCCCTGACATCAGGGAAATGAACCTCATATCAACCCTCCATTTCATCAATGAGATCGCTCAACTCCCGTATGTCGTCCGGATCCACCGCGAAAAGGTGCCTGTAAGGACAGTCCTCATCAAGAACTGGTCTCCTTTCCGGCATGGACATTACCAGGGGGTAGAGCGTGCACCCCTTGGGTCGATGCTCGTATATGGTGCAGTCGTTCCCGTCGAGGAAGATGCAGTGTCCATCGATATTCCTCAATATCCTCGATCCATTCTTCTCCACCATGAAATCTCTCCTTCCAAGGGCCGATATCCGGTCGATATCCTCCAGGGTCAGTTCCATTTCCGTTTCATGACAGCACACGGAGCAGCTGTTCATTCTGCATACGTCACCCTTCAAACCTTCTTCCCCCCGTCCAGGGTGACCCCGCTCTGTCCCTGATATGTACCCGACCTCTCCTCGTAGAGCTTCTGAGGGGTGGATTCGAGCTTCTGATAGCAGATCTGGCATATCCGTTCACCGACAGGTAGAGCGACACGAACGGGGCCCGGATTGGATACGGAGAACGTCAATGTGCCCTTGAATCCCGCATCCACGAGACCGAAACCCGCAATGAGTCCCATCCTCACAAATGAGGATCTCATCCAGAGGGTGGCGCACAGATCATGGGGGACCTCCAGGTATTCCTCGGTCGAAACAAGACACCATTCACCCGGTTCCAGGTATGCCGAGCCGATGGTGACCTTGCCCTCCGGGGCCCTGAAATATACCTCCTTGACTGTCAGGTCATATCCGTTGGGGGTGAGATTCCTCTCCCTGAAGGGATCTATCTTCATGGTTCCCTTCTCGAGCCTGTGAACGATATCCTGATCCGTGAGAATGGACATGTAGTTCAGTACCTGTCGTTCTGGTTAATGTTTTTTTTCAATTACGGTGATCTATTCCTTCGACCTGTGATCACAATTATACTGATGAGCAGCGCTATTATTATCAGGCCGAGACAGCCTCCGATGATTATACCACACATCTTGACAAGTATGCCTCCGGCCGTAAGGTCCTCCCGGGAGCTCAGATCCTTGGTTGATATGTCCAGCCTGTATTCCCCGTCCCCGCTAACGGTAAGATAGTAGTCGACCTTCTCTGTGTCGTCGTTGATATAACAACCTGTATCTGATTCACCCTCATCATCCACACTGAGGTAGAATAAATCGAAGAGACCATCGTACGGTCCCTCACCCTCACACGAGATGTGGGTAAAGAGGCGGCCCTCCGGGGCATTGATCATTGTCAGTGTAACTTCCAAACGTTCCTCGGGTGACAGGCTTATCACGAAGAAATCCACATCACCGTTGTCCATTCCAAAGTCCCCGCTGGTAACGGAGTCCTCGTAGATCCCCTCCTCAACACGGAGAGCCGTTTCCTTTGATGAATGCGAATCCGCGTAATTGGGAATTGGCTCCACAACCGAACTTATCGTATAATTCCCGGATCCGGTGATCCGGAAATAGTACCGCTCGGATGTTTGCCCTCCGTTTATTATCGTATCATTCCTTTCATCGCCCGCTTCGTAGATACCAAGGACAATTCCACCATACCAGATCGTGTCGCCATCCTCATCCACCGTGAACAGATGCAGATCCGTTCCATCCATCATCTCGAGATGTACAGTCGCCATCATTTCGGGATCCAATTCCAGCTCGAAGGTATCGGCATCATCTTCCGAGACATGACCCCTCACTGGAAGTGTGTTCAACCGCTGTGCACTGCCTGGATCGTCATTGGGTTCTGTTTCCCCATGAACAGGGATCATCAGCAGCGAAACGATAATCACGATAACGGGTAGGATCCAATGTCTTCTCATTTCATCATCTCTTCATTCTACTGAGATGGGGGCGGCTGCCGGGGAGGAGGTGTTAGGCCCAACATCATGTTGAGCTGCTCCTGTCTCTTGCCTGGAGGAACAGCTGGCTCCGGCTCAGGTTGTGAAGGAGCCTGCGACTCCTCCTGTCCGGATTTTGGAGGCTCGGGTGGTCGGTTCTTGTCCTTCTTGATGCCCACAAGTATGAACACGAGTCCAAGAATTACCACCGCAAGTGAGAGCAGTCCACAGCAGAAATTCGGCCCCCATCCAACCAATGAGTTGACCTGGCTGCTCGCTTCCGGACCGAGCTCCCTAACCTCTATTGTAACCAGTATTTTGTCTCCCTTGTTACCTAGATCCTCAGATGATAGAAAACTCTCTTTGCATCCATCGAAAGTGTATGAATATATGGATACGCCACCAGCCGATGCTTGTTCCTCATTCTTTATCTTGCCGTATACAAGGATCGAATCCCCCATCTTGGCCGACTTGGCCCAATCATCATATTCCGAGCTGGCTTTTTTCGCTCCCATCCAGAACCCCGGTGCAAGGGCAAAGGAGAGGATCAGGATGACAACAAAGAAAACTGCAGCTACCGCTGTAAATATAATACCTGTCGTTTTCATCTTCCCCATATTTATGAACCTCCCTTGAATAATCTCCAACCTTTAAACAGGATAATGAAATATAATACTTTTGAAGATTAATATGGGGCTTTACATAGAAAATCTCATTCCCCTCCATTCACTCCTCCTCTCTTCATCATATCGGAAATTCGATCGACCCTGTCGTTTCGCTTCTCGAATGGTGGAATCACGCTTGAAATAACAGATCCCGGGGGGCGGGGTGTTTGTACGTTCGAATGAAGCGCGCTTCACTCGATATTTTATCATATATATAATGTTCAAAGCATCCGGTCGATTGTCTCTTGAAATACTCCTCATTTCCTCTTGCCTACAGTACATCAGGGGGCGGGGGCTTGAGGTTCTGATACGAATGTATTATCATTCGTGTCCGATTTTTCATTCCTCTTTCAAGTCCCGGGAAGCTCCCTTCCTCTTTCCCCGTTTTGCAATTCCGAGGATTACGAGAATCCCCCCCAGGAGGAATACCGTTCCGGAGAGACCGCAGCAGCATACGTTCGGTCCTATCGTGATCGGCATGCTTTGTGCGCTCTTCACCTGGGGGATGCCCAACGAATCCTTCTCGATCTTAACGATGATGATCTGGCCCTTATCACCTATGTCATCCTTAGACATGAACCCGTTATCACAGCCCTTGAACCTGTATCCGTGAAGCTCCATTCCGAATAGGTACTGGCTTTCTTCCTCATCGATCCTTCCAGAGACAGTGATTGAATCACCGGCGGACGAGGAGTTGACCCAATCATCGTATTCCTTGTCCGCGGAC
>NJDO01000066.1 GCA_002254385.1 Thermoplasmatales archaeon ex4484_6
AGATCGGATATCACCGCTATTCTCATTCCCGACCCCCGGGCTTACGAGGAACCTCTCCGAGATGTCCGAAGGACCGCAGTCTCGGCCTCTTCCCCTCCTCCTTCCTCCTTGCGCTGAAGCCCCTCTCACCCCTGCCCGACAGGAATTCCCTGATGGTCAGGTTCGCACCGGCGGAGGCCTTTCTCAGATAGATATAGACCGCCGCAAGTATGGAGCCGAGAACCGCAAGGACGACAAGCGATATCGCCATCACCTCCGGGAAGGAGGGGCCTCCCACATCGACATCGCCCGTGAATGTGCTCGATGCACCATCACTGTCCCTGACGGTGAGCTTCACCCTGTAGCTGCCTCCGAAGGCGTACCTGTGCTCCAGCAACGGTCCGTCGGAGCGCTCCGTGAATCCGTCGCCAAGGTCCCATATGTACTCGAGGGTATCCATGTCCCAGGGGTCGTCCGTCGACAGGGAAGCGTTCAGCACAACTCTCCCTCCCCCCAGCTCATCGTAGGTGAACACTGCGAAGGGGTCCCTGTTCATGACCGACACCATTACTGTGTCGTTGTCAACACCCCCGTGTCCGTCATCGACCGTGAGGACTACCCTGAACAGGCCAGATGACCTGAATACATGGAAGATCCCCGACCCGTAGGCAGTGGTCCCATCTCCCAGGTCCCATGTGAGGTTCAGCTCATCCTCCGTGTCCCTGTCATGCGAATTGTCCCCCGCTAGATAGAGCCTGTCACCCTCCTCCATCAGTATCGTGACCCTGGAAGGGCCCGTGAAGTTGGGGGGAACCGAATTGACGCGGATGGAATCCCTGTCTATGACCGCCGTGGGGTCCGAATTCTCCACGGTTATGATGGCGCTCCTGTTCGACTCCAGACCGTTGGAATCCTTAACGGTCAGCGTGTACCGGTAGGTGCCCCTCTGATAGTAGGTGTGCCTCACGGTCCTCCCGGACGCCTTGAAGCCGTCGCCGAAATCCCAGACTATCACGACGGGATCACCGTCCGGATCCGCTCCCTTGTAGTCGAATATCACCACATCGCCGGCGTGCACTGTCCTCTTGGATGTGCTGTGATCGGTGGAGGGCGGCCGGTTCACCTTGACGGTCCTTGATATTGTCGATACACCTCCCTCGGAATCGACGACACCGATGACCAGGGTATAGGAGCCGGTTTCATGGAACGTGTGGGTGAAGTAGGGGTCGGGGCCCTCGCTGTGGGTCCCGTCCGAGAAGGAAACGGAATATGAGACTATGTCCCCGTCCCTGTCCGATGACTGGCCGAGGTCGATTGTGAGCTCCTGACCGGGTACCAGGGTTCCCTGAGGCTCGAGAACGACATCTATCTCTGGAGGAAGGTTCTGGGAGAGATAGGTGATCATCAGATCCGCGAGCTCCCTGTTGGGGAGAAGCTCCATCGAGGTGTCCGACAGTATAGAGGATACAGACACTATGGACCTCCCCTTTCCGTACCATCCGGTGCATACTGCCGCATAAGGGGGTGTCGTGTAATACACAACATCGCCGGAGGTGACAAGCGAACCGGATGAGTTTCCCGTTAAGGAGGGGATGGCATCGCCGAGCTCCGAGTAGGGATTGGACGGGAAGAACCCTTCCATGGAGCCCTCATCCGTCACGTCGACCGAAAGGCCCTCGAGGAGCCATCTCGCATTGACACCCTGCTCCCCGTCCGACGGGTCGATGACAATGAACAGTTCCAGGCCGTTGCTGTGATATGCCAGCAGGGTGGATGCCTCCGATTCCGTCAGGGGTCTGGAGGGCTGTATCAGAATATAGGCCTTGAACGGGGAGAGATCCCCGAAGGAGGGCCCCGGGCCCATTTGAAGGGAGATCCCCATCGCGGAGAAGCGCCCCATCAGGGAGTTCTGGTCACCAAGAGAGGATCTGTAAGCGTCGAGATAGAACCTTGCGCCCTCGGACATGTTTGTAATGGCCTCGCCCTCCGGAGGGAATCTGGAAGAGGAACCGTATGTATCGCTGACGAGCATATGGTATTCCAACATCGTTCCGGGTTCGATTCCGGTGGGCATCGCGGTGTACCTGACCCATCCTCTGAAAGGATCGAATTCCCTTGCCGAAAGAGGGATCGAATACCAGTTCGTGGAACCGGATTCCCGGTACTCCAGTCGGGGGATCCCGGGCGGGTCCTCGGTCTCGATCCCCGTCCCGTCCCTGATCCAGAACGACAGACCCCCTCCGTTGACGGATGCATGGATGGATTCCGGGACCCTGTGCCATATCACCGGAGGCTCGTCCTCCCGGGCGAACCCTGTCAGGGCATATCCGTCAGGGGGGAACGTTATCACATTCCCGTATCTGCCGAGCACCGTGTATCGATAGTACAATTCCGATACCCCTGCGGTCGGAAACGTTCCGCTGAAGACTCCGTTCTCTCCCACAAGGGTCATGTTGTTTCCCGTTCCGTCCGCTATCGTTTCAAGGTTGACCTTCTCGATCCGATCCGCGGTGGATGAGATCAGTCTGAAAGTGACAGCG
The DNA here is from genome assembly GCA_002254385.1 of Thermoplasmatales archaeon ex4484_6. Taxonomy (GTDB): domain Archaea; phylum Thermoplasmatota; class Penumbrarchaeia; order Penumbrarchaeales; family Penumbrarchaeaceae; genus Penumbrarchaeum. The sequence continues at coordinate 2,520 of NJDO01000066.1, forward strand.
GCCGGGGCCGGAGATGTCCAGTTCACCCGGTATGCCTCGAGATCCAGTCCCTCGACCATCAGAGCGGCGAGCTCGTCCCATGCCGTGAACGAGGAGAGGTTCAGCGCGGAGTACCTCGCCTGGTCGTTCCTGATTGTCGGAAGGTATATCCCGAAAAGCCTGGCCGATGAGGGATGGTTCGCACCCCCCTTGCTCTTCACTATCACGCTGTTCTCGGTGACCAGCACACGACCGGCGGCATCCCTCACCCTCTCCCCGACGCGCCCGTCGATGGAGAGGAGCTCGGAGAATTGGTAGAGGTCCACGTACCTATCCCAAATATTGTCGTTCCTTGCTCTGGGCTTATCAACGAGGGCGAGTATGGAATCGTACACCTCCCTGTCGTCGTAGATAGTGTAGAACAGCTCCTCCCCCAGGTCGGCCAGCGGACCGAGAAGCCCGTCCCGGAAGGCCGCGAGATCGATAACGGCAAGACTGGCGTAGGAGTTCGAACCATCCGGATCGTAATGGTCCATGTACTCCTCGACAACAAGGGAGAGACGGTCCTTCAGGGGGATGGACGTCATGTTCACGATGGTGTCGAGGCATACGTCATAGGGCCACCCCTCCCCGGGTATCTCGTCGAAGGAGCCGATCATGAAAAGTGCGTGGTCCTTTATCTCGGAGGCGGCCTCGGCCATTCCCATCCAGCAAACATCGAATGAGATGACATCAACGGGCCTGCCCACGGACAGATCGATCGCTCTCCTGAGGGCGGACCCCATCCCGTCGACATCCATCATCCTGGTGCCCCCCAGGGATGAGGATTCGTCCAGCATGAGACCCCTGGCCGGCCCCCCGGAATGCCCCTCCATCACTATCATGTAATGGTCAGCCGGATAGTTCGTGAGACCCCAGTAGACGAAATCGTACAACGATTCGGGGTCGTCCATGTTCACCTCGCCCAGAGGCGGATCGTCGAGCCTCGTGGAACCCGGACCGCTCTCGGGATGATATTCCACCCGGAACCTTCTCGTGTCCGACCAGGTCAGCGAATGTGACGGATTGGAGCCGGATGTTCCCAGGTCCAGCTGGACCACTATGTTCACCCTGTCGCTTGAACCCACCTTCTCCATCTCGAACAGGTCGGATGCGATGAAATCCTCCAGGTTTCCCTCGCCGTTCATGTAGCAAAGGATGGTCCAGGTCTCATCCTTCCTCCCGTCAGCCGGCATCTCTTCTCCGTACGTTCCATTCCCGCCGCTGACCTCCCCCTGGACCGAAAGAATTGCCATGGGCAGGAGCAGGGCGGCCGCCAGATATACCTTCCACTGCACGGTGGGATATCCAGATGGATTTACTTATAATATTATCCATACAAGCGCTGGAACGTTGCACATATTTTGACAGTGCAGCGGCTACTCCTCCGAAACCCCTGATGAGACCCTGGATCTGGAGAACAGCAGCCATGCGACGAGGGCCACCACGAGAAGGGCCGCCAGCCCCGCGATGATGAGCCACGTTATGTCCGCTGTCTCTTCCTTCTTGGGATGCGAACCCTTGTCGGAGGGATCCGTCCCCTCCAGATATTCTTCAAGATTGGACGAGCCGTCACCGTCAAGATCCGTGAAGGCGTCCCCCGGGTCCAGTGGATCCAGGCCGTAGAGGAGCTCCCACTCGTCCGGCATACCGTCATTGTCATCATCCCTGTCAGAATTGTCACCGATACCGTCACCGTCGGTATCCCTCCACTCATTCGGGTCGGAAGGGAACTCGTCGGATACCTGGTCCCCGAAACCGTCATGATCGAGATCGCTCCATTCAAGGGGGTCCTCCGGGAACGCGTCCATCGAGTCCGGATGACCGTCGCCGTCAGTGTCGGGTTCACTTTCCGTCATGAACTCCAGAGAGAACCTCGAGGTCAAGAGCACCCTCCCGAAGACATCCTTCAATCCCCCGCTTACCTCAAGAGAATACCTTGTCTCGTGGGAGAGATTTGCTGGAACCACGGTCACAACGGTCTCGGACCTCCCCGAATCGCTCCAGTTCACGGTCGTCTCGTGGGACATCGACGCGGAAACCGTTGTCACCCTGTCAAGGTCCAGTATCTCGTAGGAGAAGGAGGACATGTTCAGGGCTATGCCCCATGAAAGAGTGATTATCGTGTCAAGGGGAACGGATATCTCGTCCTGCTCCGGATGCGTTACCGGCACCTCCAGGAAGGGCTGCATAACCGTGACATAATCCCAGCCGATGTCCCTCCAGGTGATCCGATTTCCGCCGAGTGAACGGACACCTGACTTCAGCATGAGTGTGTAGCGGGTGTTGAAGTTCAGTGGATCCCCGGGACGGGCCAGGAGCGACGTGGAGTTGTCACCGCTCGAGACATTCACGGGAATCGATGCGGTATCGTTCCGGAGGGAAATGCTCACGGTGGATGTATCTGGAGCCTCGGGGAAGATCAGGATGAAGGTCGGGAGCACGGATATGGGGGCTCCCTCAGGAGGGGGAAACACCGAAACACCCATGTCCCTCTCCTTGAGGGTCACGTTCATCACTATGTTCTCATCCCGGGAGATATCGAATTCCACCGAGTATGGCAGAAATCTCCCCTCGGTCACCGTCAGCACGTATCCGTCCCCGGCCGGAATGTTCTCGAAAAGATAGGTACCGTTGGAGCCGGACAGGGTTTCGTTGGAATACATCGGCCCGCTGATGTTGACCAGGGCCCCCTCCACACCCGTCAGGACACCTCCCTCCTCCATGAGTATCCTCCCCCCCACGGAAGCTCCGAGAGGGATGTGCTCGAGGACTATGTCGATGGTCCTGTTATCCCATATGTCCAGCTGGTATTCTCTCGGGACGAAACCGTCTTTCGAATAGGTTATCTCGAAATCGGGGCCCTTGTAGGTCGGTATCCTGTATGATCCCGTACCATTCGTGAGAGCGGAGCTGCCGGGTTCGAGGTCCACAAGGACCCCCTGAAGAGGAGCTCCATGTTCGTCCGTCACCCGACCCGTGACGTTGACAAGCTCCATGGATGGCCCCCCCATCTCGAAGGGACCTATACCGAAGGTATCGTTCCCGGTTCTCACATGGAAGGAGTAATGCAGCGGAGACGGGAGGAGTTCCATACCTATTACATCAACATCGAACCTGACATCACCCTTGACGTAATTCGGGGTGGGGCTGAACCTGGTGAGATTGAACCGCTTCGATCCCGCGGTCACGTATATCTCGTCGGGAGGGAGGTTCGCCATCGATCCGTACTGGACCGAGAACCGGAAGGGCGTCGTGATGTATCCCGTCAGAGGCATGACCTCCCCCTGTCTGAGGGATATGTTGACCCATGGTCCCGAGGAAAGGTCCGTATCGAATATATCGTAACCCTCCACGTCCACGATGAACCTGAAACGGTGGTCCCCGACCCCCAGCTTCGTGGTGAACTCGTAGTATTTGCCATCCTGGAAGATCTGATCCCCGGGATCGCTCTCCACCAATGTGTGGTTCACCCCGTCGATCTCCACCCAGATTGTGCGGGGAGCTTCGTTGTGCTTGTACTTCACCTTGTAAGTGAAATCCGTCGAGGTGTCTCCTTTCTTCGGGTCGACGCTCCACGCCTCGATCTGCGGAGGGAAGGGCCAGTTGGCGGTCCACATGGAAAAATCAACCTCCCCGAAGTTGTTGGACATGTTCGAGTCACCGGTATAGAAGACGGACACATTGCACATGAACTGCCCGGGATATGCCAGACTCCAGTTCTGGAACGTGATGTTCCTTTGACCGCCCGGCTCTATACCCGAGAAGGGCACGTTGAAGGCGGAGAAGGCCTCCTGACCGTTGTTTATATCAATTATCTTCATGGAGGCCCTTCCGGAACCGTTGGCCCATCCGGTGCCCAGATTGATTATGGTGGCATTGACGTACAGACCGAACTCCGTTTGATAGGATTCACCTTCCTGAGGCAGGTTGATCCTGACAGTGATATCCACGTTCCCGTCACGGGTGGAAAGTCCCTCGGGAGATCCCGGTGAGATATGGAGAAATGCCCCGATGAGAAGGAACGCGGCCAAGGCAAGAGGCATGAGGCGGGACATGGATGAAAATCAAAGACGTTCGTATTTAATGTTTGCCTCTGTTGCGAATTCTGGCTCAGCCTTCGGCAAACAGCTTCACCAGCTCCAGAATGGTTTCCCTGGCCTTCTCCATGGAGCGAAGGGGGACATATTCCCTCTTCGAATGGAAGTTCATTCCTCCGGCGAAAAGATTGGGCGTGGGAAGCCCCCTGTAGGAGAGCATCGCACCGTCGGTGCCCCCGCGTATCATCTTCCTTACTGGCTCGATCCCCGCCCTTCTTACAGCCTCCATTGCATATTCCAGGGCCCTGGGCTCCTCGTCCAGCTTGAACTTCATGTTCCTGTATGACTCCTTGATGTCCAGGTCGATATCGGCCCTTGGATATCTGGTCCGCTGGAGCTCCGCGATGTTCTCGAGTATGTTCACCTTCTCCCCCATCCCCTCCATCGTGAAATCCCTGATCAGGACCTTCACAACAGCCTCAGCGACACCTCCGTTGAAATGGTGAGGGTGAAGGTATCCCACTGCACCCTCGGTCATCTCGGGAGATATGGTCTCCGGTATCATGTTGACGACCTGCGATGCTATGCGAAGGGCGTTCACCATCTTGCCCTTCGCATATCCTGGGTGAACGTTGATCCCCTTGACGGTGAAGGTAGCGGTCATGGCATTGAACGTCTCGTCCTCCACCTCCCCGATCATCCCCCCGTCGATTGTGTAGGCGATGTCGGCACCGAACTTCTCCACATCGAAGTACTTCGTCCCGGCGCCCACTTCCTCATCCGGGGTGAACCCGATGCGTATCCTGCCGTGGGGTATGGAATCGTCCTCCATGAGGGCCCTGACAGCGGACATGATCTCCGCCACACCGGCCTTGTCATCGGCTCCCAGAAGCGTCGTGCCGTCCGATGTGATTATGGTTCCCCCCTTGTTATCGAGCAGGTGCGGGTTTTCCGAGACCTCTATGATAACCGAGGGGTCCCCCGGAAGGACGATGTCCTTCCCATCGTAATTCTCCCACACCTGGGGCTTCACATCCTTCCCCGATACTTCGGGTGATGTGTCCACATGGGCTATCAATCCAAGGGTGGGGACCTTCCTCTCCCCGTCGATGTTCGAGGGGACGGTGGCCGTAACGTAGCCGTATTCGTCCATCCGTGCATCCTCCACACCCATCTCCTTCAGCTCGTCCACGAGCATCCGAAGGAGATCCTTCTGCCTTTCCGTCGAGGGGTACCTGTCCTCGACCCCCTCCTCCGATGTTGTCCATACCTTGACATACCTCAGAAATCTATCCAGAACATCCGACATATTCTTTCCCTCCGGGAGCTTGAGGGGGTATCCCTGAAGGTTCTCATAACTGTTTGTATTCACATCATTTTGATGAAAGCCGGTACGAGGAGGAGGCATTAACTCCGCAGGGGCCCTTCACCCCGTTCGGTGCTCCCCTGTCCGGATACCGCTGCCGTAATTTCGGTTCCCCCCCGTTACCGTTTAACTAATACACGTTCATTTCAATACCATGGATCAAATCTCCCCCTTATGCCCTGCCTGCAGGGCGGAACTTGCGGCCAATGCCATGCTGAGGGACATGACGGGATATCAGCTGGTCTACTGCGGCAAATGCGGGTTCACTCTGGGTGCGGTGAACTATTTCTAGGGCCTGATAGAGATGGATCTGGATCTGATAAGACTCTCGAGATATCCCTTCCTTAAGGTTTCAAGGGATCACGTCAAGGGTCTCGGCATCTCCCTGGGAGCCATGCTCACGGGTGAGAACGTGACCGTCAGGGAGGCGGCCGTGAGGAGGATCGAGGAAGCGGTGGAGGGATCACCCATCGACCTGAAGAGGAAGAGAGCACGGGATGAGGTCGAGAGGGACCTCCTGTCATATCCGATCGCAAGGTTCCTTGTGGCAGCCGTGGCCGACCCGCACCTCATAAAATGGTTCTCCCATCATGAGGGAGAGAGGGCCAGGGCTTTCCTCGAGGGGGAGGACACCGATATCGTCAGATACGTGGGAGAGGAGCTCGGACTGCCCCTCATGCCGCCACCTGAAGGAGACGATTCCGGGGAAAGGATCCCGCGGATCAGCAAGGTGGACATGATGAGGGGCAGGGAAGCGGGCAGGAAAGACCTGTGGTGGGTTTCCCTGACGGATTTCCTTCCCTCGAGACGGAACATAACGGGACCCCAGTGGGACCTGTCGAACAGAAGGGTCAAGAAGGGGATGGTGGCCCTGGAGAGAAGCTCGTACATCCGGCTGCTGCAGGAAAGGGTAAGGACCAGGGTGGAAGAGGGGCTCTGGTCCAGGCCATCCGTACCCGCCCATCCGGGTGTCAAGGAGCTGATAAACGGGCTCAGGATGAAGGTCGAGAGCAGAAAAAGAAGATATTCCCCCACCGACCTCGGAAGGATGTCCATCACAAGACTCCCGCCCTGCATGAAGCAGATCCTGGGTATGGCGCAGGCAGGGGAGAACCTTCCCCACCATGCCAGGTTCGCACTGGTGGCGTTCCTGAACGGCATAGGGATGTCTCCCGATGATATATTCAGGATATTCACCACCGCCCCGGACTTCAAGG
>NJDO01000015.1 GCA_002254385.1 Thermoplasmatales archaeon ex4484_6
TTTTTACGATTTTTCAAGTGCCATTGGCATTTGCGTTGGTAACAACTCATTTGTCAAATTGATATTCAGCACTTTTCACAGATTTGATCAGGTCTGAAAAGAGTCAAGTGGCGAGGTTAAATTTTATAGAAACAGTACATTCACATGTATGATGGCAGGAGAGAAGAAAGATGGAGGATGAGATTCGGAAAGGGATCAAGGGGCAGCTCGTGGGGTTGAACCTGTGGATACTTGCCATTCTCCTTGTTTACATCACCTACCTGTTCCTCCTGGAATCCTTCTTCGGTTTCGTTATGATCCTCTCGATCCTCATCATACTGATAATCGGCCTTGTGAGGACCTATTCGGGACTGTTCCACATCATCAGGGGCTCCCCGCTGAACAGGGGTAAACGGTTCGGCTACCTGGGAGGGTTCATGGCGGCCTTTTCCCCTTTCTTCATCTTTCTCGGATTCATCTCTCCAAGACCCATCAATTATATAATGCTCCAGATCGGTCTGTGGCTGTTCCTCGGATCATTCGTTGCCCCCTACCTTCCAATCGGGGGAGCGGTGACGGGCATCATGGCTCTTCTTTCCCTGACTGGAATGTCCCTGATGATACTGGGTTTCATCTTCTCCACATCGACGCTGCCCGCCTACCTCTTTCTGATCCTGCTCACGGGATATCTGTTCCTCCTCGAGATAACCATGTTCATTTCCTACTTCATGAGCATGAGAAGGGAGGCGAGGAAGCCGGGAGGGCTCGTCCCCGTGGAGAGAAAGACGGACTTCCGGCGGATCACGGAACCCGTGGAGAGGGCCCGATCCCTCTACACGGAAACCCCCGAGCCGGTGGTTGTCAGATCCGCAAGGCCCCCCGAACCCGCCTCAGCCCCCGAGGAGACGGAGGTCCCGGCTGACGGGAGAATTCCCGTGGGACGGGCCGTCGATATGGGGAGATTCTCAGAGGGTGAAGGCGGAGGTCGAGGAGGAGATATCACTGGACCTTGACGATGTCCTCATCGATGGGATGGACCTTTACGCGATACTCAGGGTGGCAAGGAATGCCAGTCCCGCGGAGCTGAAGAGGGCATACCGGAGAAGGGCCCTTCTTTACCATCCGGACCTGAACCGGGAGGCGGGGGAACTGTACAAAAGGACCATAGCGGAGGAGATGCAGAAGCTCAACAGGGCCAAGGAGATACTGTTCGACCCAGCAAGAAGAGAGGTATATGACGGGCTCCTTGAAACCATTGAGAAGGGGTCATAGCTTCTCGCCGGTGAGCCTCTCGTACATCTCCCTGTACAATTCTGATATCTTCTCTATCTCGTTCCCGGGGAGGGGTGGTATGGGCGGTTCCTCATCCTTCGGAACGCCTCTCTCCCTTGCTTCCATGAGCTTCTCGTGATACCCGATACCCCTGTAATACTGTCTGACGGCTTCCTTGGACAGTTCCACCATCCTTCCATTCTCCAGTTCCGAGGCCTCCCAGAACCTGTCCTCGTCCGCCGTCCCGAAGGTATCCACGAGCATGGGGCGTCTCTGGTCGTCGAATCCGAACTCCTTCTTCCCGTCCACATGGACCAATCCCCTCGAGGAAGCTTCCTTTGCGATCACATCGTCTATCCTGAGAACCGCTTCCCATATCTGGTCCCATTCATCCCTGGAAAGGCCTGCAAGCTCCATGGCCTCCCGGTCGGTCAGCGGCCGGTCGGTCTCCTCGAGTTTCGTGGTGGCCTCGAGAAGCGGTTCGGGCAGCGGCTCGCCGTATTCCGGTACATGTCCTTTCGGAAACCCGACATCTTCCACACGGACCCTGCCCTTCTTCATTCTGTCCAGAAGGGAACCTGCGACATAATATCTTGCAATGAACTCCAGCGGTATCAGTATCGATGTCGAGCTCCCGTCAATGCGGGACATGTCCCTCTCGACCCTTACCCGTTTCACCCTCATGGAAGACGGGCCGGTCAAACCTATGAAGTGTGTTCCGATCCCGAGTTCGCTTCCCTTCCTGAACCAGAAAGCCGCTGTTCTGCACAGGGTCTCTCCCTTCCTCGGAATGACGGACGGGATCACCTTGTCGAAGACGGATATCTTGTCAGTGAACCTGAACTCGAGCTCGTCCGTTCCCTCCAGCGAATACACTTCCTTTACCTTGCCTATCTGCACCAGCTTCTTTTCCCCGGAAACCATTTCCGAACCTCCTCTGGGTCAAACGTGAAAGGTCGATCATTTCTTTTTTACGGGCCGGTCTCTCTTCCCCCTCCGCCCCTTCCTGCCCCTCTGTTCCTTCCCGCCATCCCGGGTCTTCTTCCCGCTTTCCCCGGTCTCATCCTTGCTGACCGGGCCAGGGCTCTTTTCCTCGGCAGCGAAGACCTCCTCACCCCTGGCCTTGAGCTTGCGGGAGAACTCGTAGAACTTCAGCCCCCTCATCAGGGCCTGTCCGAGGGGGATCGTTATGACCATGTAGAGAAGGATCCAGTAGGGGAAACCCCTTCCGGCCATGCAGATGGAGCCGCAAACCTGCTGGAAGGCGGAACCCGTAAGCGGCCAGGTAAGGTCCCACGGGGTCGTGGCCGTCGGCTGGGGAACGCTGTCGATGAAGGTATACATCCATCTGAAGATGAGTATGGCTATCACCATGGAGAATATGGATGCCTTCATCTGCTGCATCATGGACTGGGACTGCATGGACATTATGTCCGCATTCTGCTCCTGCATCCTCTCTACCTTCGACTGGTTGCCTTCCTTCTGGGCCTTCCTGAGCTCCTTGTTGAAGGCGTTCATTATCCTCTGCTTCTTTGCAAGGTCGACCCAGTCCATTGTGAAATGACGTATGGTAGTTGATATCGTTATTGTGAGAAGACCCGCACCCACCATGGTGAGAAGCGGCCATTTCGAGCCGAAACCTATGATGGGCATCAGGAGAACGCCGATATAGGCCGATATGGCATCCCCCAGGTCACGGTTTATCATTATCATTATGAGGAACATGAATGCAAGAGCGTAGAGGAAACCCGTAGGCCCCTGGCACATCTGACCCATGGGGTTCTGCGCAGGTGGGTTCTCATCCTCTTTTTCCAGAAACATTCCTCCAGGAACCTTCTTCAAAGAAGGGCCGGGACCGAGATTTGAACTCGAGCCAGGGGATCCACAGTCCCCGGTGCTGCCAGGCTACACCATCCCGGCCATGGTGTTGGACTTACTTCATATCCTTTTTATATAAATTGTTTTTGAGAGAGGACAGCCTGCCCGTACACATCAATCTTTTCAGGTTCCCCGCATCCAGGAGGTGAAAGTGCTTCACGAAGGCCGCAATTATCAGCAATCCCAGGACCTCCTCGAAGATGACGTACGGATCCCCGATGGCCGCAAACCACTGATATACCCGGAAATCGGTGGAAACGAAGGGACCCATCAGGGGCCACAGGGATGTTCGCGGGTCCATGAACATACCGTCCTGAAGCTGATGCATCGTGACACCGACGGAAAGTGAGAGCACGGGTTTCCTCATCAGGCCCAGGCCCAGAATGATAAGTGAAAACAGGAGCGTATGGGCGATTATCCTCCCGTTGTTCTCGGGAAGGATGAGGTGACCCAGAGGTTTGTCTATGAGGTCCGGCAGGATCGACCCCAGGATGAGAAGCCTGATGTCGAAATGGGCATCCCTGTCGATGAGCGGAAAAAGAAGCGGAATGCCCAGGTGGCCAAGGGGCATCATCCATCCGTCACCTCTCTCAGCTATGGTTGTTCTCCCTCAGGCAGCGCTCGATGAGCTCGTCATCTATCCTCACGGATTCATCGGATTCCGCCAGCATTCTCTCTGGAACGTTGTCGCCGTGATACAGTCTGATGAGTATACCCATATCCCTCATGCTCTTGAGAAGGGGGAGGAGGTCCGGATCCGAGCAGACAAGGAATGCCTGGTCTATGATCCTCTCGGTGCACAGTCTCGTAACATCCACAGCCAATGAAACGTTGACCCCCTTTCTCTTGTACTGGCCATCCTGATACCTTGTCAGCTCCCCCGTTCTGACCTTGAACCGGGGGAGATGCCGCAGGGATTGGAGGAACTTCTCCATTCCATCGAGTTTGCTTCTCTCTTCGGGAGAGGCATCCAGACTGTAGTAGGGGATGGATTTGTAGTAGTAGGTCCTGAATCTGTGGGACTGCTCCGGAATTATAAGCTGGGAGAAGGTGAAAAAATCTATTCTCCTCGAATCGAACTCGTTTCTCAGTATACCGTCGAAATAATCACCATCTATGAAAACACCTATGGAATCACGTCTCATCCGATCACCCTGAAGAAGGAATCTGCAATACACTGAAGCATGACCTATACCCTTTGCAACACACCATTCGCAATCATTGACAACGTTCGGAACTCGCTCTTCGAATGTCGATGGTAAATGGGGCAGGTAGATGTTATTATTTTCCTATGCGGCCATTATCAGGGTCCGAGGTGGGAGGATGCCGTCAACTGGAGGATGTCCGGATTCTCCCTGAACCAGTCAACCGTCGATTTCAGTATCTCGTCCACATCATTGTACCTCGGATGCCATCCCTGGTAGGAGATCTTCTTGCCCGACGGGTTGTATCCCAGATCCCGATACCCCTCCTCCTTCGATTCCTGAAGGGGTAGGTCCGATCCCATCAACTTCATGGTCCTCTCGATGATGTCAACGATGGGGTATCTCATCTCGGAAGTTATGTTGAACACCGATACACCCGAGAGCACGGACCTTGCCACCTTCTTTTCGGGCGGTTGTGTTTGAACGGTTGCAACGGACGTCCCGGAAATGACCGTCTTTCCGGGAGGTGAATGGACCTCTCCCTCGGTCTCCTGTTTCACGGGCTCGGTGGAGCCGGTCAGGGAATCCATGAGGATCTCCACGGCCGAACAGAAATCCAGAATGTGGAGCCAGTCCCTGTACCTCTCCCCGCCCTTTTCCCTGAACGTGGGGGGTCTTCCGGCCATGATGGATCTTATGGTCCTGGGAACGATACCGTATGCGGGCTGATTGGGCCCTATCAGCTCACAAGGCCGAACGATGACCATCGGCGTGCCGCTCTCCTTCCCGGCGATCGAGACCAGACGTTCGCCCGCGGCAATCGTCGTGGCAAAGGAGTTCGTGGGGTCCAGGGGAGAGGATTCGTCCCTCCTGTGAACCGTGTAGGGACAGGAGCCGTATACCTCATCCGAGGAAACATGGATGAGGGGCACATGATTCCTGCTGGCGGAATCCGCCAGGATGCGGGCGCCCAGGGTGTTGGCCCTCATGTACCTCTCCATCCCCTCCCTGAAAAAGGAGCCCCTGATGTTGGAGGAGCAGTTTATCACCATGTCCGAAACCTTGAGATAATGCTCGTAGGTGGAGAGATCGCACACTTCCCCTCCCTTGAAGGAATACCTTCCCTGATACCTTGAGAGCCCCATGATATCCTCCATTCTGTTGTCCCTTGCGGAATCGAGGTTCATTATGTTTATCGATGGATCCCGTCCCAGAAGGTAAGCTTGAAGGTTGGAACCTATGAACGAGTTGCCTCCCACTATCAACAGATCCAAACTATGACCCCCTATCAGGTGGGGTCATATCGCAGTCAAAGGTAGTTAATGTTTCCTGGGAACCTATCACGATCACGGGATTCCGTTTCACATCGGAATTAGAACAGTTATATACCGTAAATCCCTCTCCACCTTCATGAGGTGCCTTTCCCTCTGCATGCTCGGACTGGCCGTCCTGTTCCTGCTGCTCCCCTCGACAGGCGTGATGGGACCGGCGGGAGAGAGCGATGGAGCGGGGGAGCTCAGCGCCACGATCACCCTGGACCCGGACGAGCCGAACGTTGATGTCGATCCCCAGAGAGGAGGTGTCATAACGTTCACGGGCAAGGTGGTGACCACACAACCGAGGGACTTCGACTTCCAGTTCGGTATAATCAGACTCGATGCCGTGTGCACCGCCGGGTGGAGGGTGACCGAGATCCCCGTTCTCACGGTGACCCTGTCCCACAGGTCTCCCGAGTTCTCCGTATCGGTGTTCGTTCCACAGATGACCACGGCCACCGAGAAGGACCAGATACAGAAGATAATAATCTCGGGGAACTGGACCTACGAACCGGGACTTCTCTCGGGTCGGATAGACCCGGCGGAGGCCTTCATACACGTGGATCAGGTCTACCAGTATTCGGCCTGGTGCGAACCCGGTTACGTGCAGACCTCTCCGGGAGGACAGTTCACCGTGGACCTGATAGTGGAGAATCAGGGCAACGGGGACGATGAGATAGATGTGACGATAGACCGGCGGGCCACCATGGAAGATAACGGCTGGGCATTCATCATGCCCATGTCCAAATTCAAGGTCCCGTACGAGGGGAGCGTCAAGATACCCGTCACCGTTTCGGCTCCGACCAGGTGGGACGGGTGGAGAAACGTCATTTCGGTAATAAGGTTCAGCATAACATCGGTCCAGGCCGCAAAGAACGGAGATGTTGCGGAGGATGTGAAATATTCCCTCTACATCAGACAGAGAGGCGTGGCCATACCGGGCTTCGAACCTGCCCTGGTCCTTCTATCCGTACTGATGGTCAGCCTGATCGTCATGAAAAGGAGGAGGTAGCACATGGGCTCCCGTCTATCGAGAACCAGGTATCCGTTCCTTCTCCTGCTGAGCGCTCTTCTGGTGGTCCCCGTGTTCGCACCGGGCACCGGAGGGGAGATCGTTACCGGGGGAGAAATGGACCCCGGAGGGGCCTACGTAGCGGAAAAGCAGGGATTTCGCTATCTGCAGGTCCGGGGAACACCTGACGAGATAGGATACCAGCATGGTTCGGCCCTGCATGACCTGATTCCGCGGTCGCTCTCGGCCTATTCCCACGCAACGGAGAGAAGCTACAATCTGGACTGGTCCCAGGTCAGGCGGCAGGGGAGAACATACTGGAGATACGTTCCCGACGAACAGAAACGGGAGATCGAGGGTATTGCCAGGGGAGCTTCCGAGAGGGGGGCGTTGAACCCCCTCGGGAACCCTGTGGACGAATGGGACATACTTGCCCTGAACGCCATATGGGACATATGGTGGCGGGCAGAGCCCCCCGGAAACATATGGTGGTGGCTTCCCAACAACCCCGAGCTACCGACGATAGCCTCCGACCCGCCGCATCACTGCTCCGCATTCGTTGCCACCGGAAATGCCACGAAGGACGGGGGTTTCGTCCTTGGCCAATCCCTCTGGATGCCCTATTTCCTCTCGCCGGCCCATGCCGTTTACATCGACATCATACCCGAGAAGGGGAACAGGATTCTGATGGAGGTCACGGCCGGCATGATATGGTCCGGGACCGAATACTACATCAATTCGGCAGGACTGGTCGTCGCGGAGACAACGCTGGGCACCGGCCCCTACAGATGGCTGGGCGTACCCTCCTTCGTTAGATTGAGGAAGGCGGTCCAGTATGCCTCTTCCATTGACGAATTCAAGGACATAATGCTCGAGAATACCAACGGTGCATACTGCGGCGACTACCTGCTTGCGGATACCAAGACGAACGAGGTCGCGGTCCTCGAGCTTGGTTCCTACGAATGGGAGCTGAAGAGGACCATGGACGGATTCCTCCCCTCCTGCAATTACCCGTGGGACCCCGAGGTTGCCGAGGAGATGGGGGCCGCCAGGGGATGGGATCACGGATGCTACCCCAGATGGGTGAGATGGGAGCAGCTCGCGGAGAGGGATTACGGCAACATCACCGTCTTCTCGGGAATGGAGTACCTGGGAGACCATTACGACACCGTGGAGAACAGGATCAACCCGTGCTCTCACACGCTGTGCGGCCATGTGGAGAACGCTTCCGGCTACCCCCACGGCTCCATAGACGGGAAGGTCACCAACAGGACCATGGCGCTGAGAATGGAGCTGTGGTCCAGGTTCGGGCACTCGTGCGGCCAGCCTTTTCTCGTGGATGAACACAGAAAGGAGCACCCGGAATATGCCTTCGATGACCTGGTGGACATCATTCCACGCCCGTACGCTGCCTTCTCTCCGTTCACGAGCCTCGATATCCTCGTGCTGGACCGGAACGGCGAACCGGTGGCAGGGGCCCTTGTCAACATCACCTCTAACGTGGATAATTCATCGTACGAGCTGGTGACCGACGGGTCCGGAACTGCACTGTTCGGATTCCTTCCCTGTTCGGACTATTCTCTCAACGTCAGGAAGGGGAACCTCGAGGGGCGGGACAGGTTCATCCAGAAAGAGGACTCCTCCAGGGAGATCGTCGTAAGGGATACCGGCAGGGAGGGGGGGATATCGAGAACTGCCTCGATCGCTGTCGCGGCGGTCCTTGTCATCGTGGGATTGATCGCCGGTATGGTCCTGTGGAGAAAAAGCAACAAATCAAAATAGTTCCCACCGTATACATCATGGGGGAATGGGGACACCTGGGGGAATATTCATGCTTTACTGTCCCAACTGCAACGCCTTTCAACATGACCCGGATTCGGACATATGTCCGAAATGCGGATTCGACATGAAAGCCTACGTCGAGAAGAGAAGGATGAAACGGGAACCGACGGATGCAGGGGAGAAAAGGATCCGCATGGTCGGTTTCGATGAGAAACTGCCCTGTCCCCTGTGCGGGTCGCCCTCGAAGGTCATCGATAGCGAGATGGAGTTCATTCACGAGGGAGAGCGGATAAACGTTCATGGATTGAAGCTGATGGGCGGTGAGATAACGAAGAGGACGCAGACCCAGTACCAGCTCCATGTACGCGGAACGGAATGCGAGGAGGGGCATTTGCTCTACGAAGAGGCGAAAGGCCGCATAAGGGCCCTCTGCCCCCTCTGTTTCGATCCCATGATAGAATACGGAAGCTCTCTACTGTCCTGCACCCGCTGCAACAGGCATTATTCGAAGGCGGATTGGACCATTCCCCCGATTGATGATATCATGAGGGCCGAGGGTTGGCAGCGTATTCCGTGACGAACCGGGGAACATTTAAACAATATCAGAACGATTGAACACCCATGGATGAAGATTACGACGACCATCTGGCCGCCGTCAAGGCTCTCGAGAAGGCCGAAGAGCTCTATTCATCCATGGAATATGACCGTGTCTTCGAACATGTGATGGAATGTCTGGAACTTGATCCGGAGCTCGGAAGGGCATGGGAGCTCCACGGAATGATCATGTTCTACTACGGGGACATGGAGGGGGCAAGGACTTCGTTCCTCGAGGCGAGGTCAAAGAAGGGGCACTATCCGGAAGCGAGATGGGCCCTTAACCTGATGGAGAGCGACAGGTGGCCCAGGGGAGAGGGGCCGGAATCGGAGATGGCCAGATTCTCGATGCTCGGTACCAGCCTGCTGAATGACAGGATATGGAAGGGGGCCGCATTGTGCTTCACAAAACTATCCCGATTGTCGGAACCTTCGTGGCGCATAAGGTCCATCATGGGCCTCATATACAGGGAAATGGGACTGCTGGAGCCCTCTCTCGAGGAATACGAGGCTGCACTTTCATTCCCGGATGCACCGGCGGAGGTGCTGTTCGACATGTCGGTCGTCCTAATAAAGATGGGCAGGCTGGAGGAGGCGGAATCCGTTCTGGTGGAGCTTATCGAGACAGCGGGACCCTCGCCTCCCATCCTCAACAATCTGGGAGCGGCCGTCGAGGCCCAGGGGAGGGAGAAGGAGGCTCTCGAGGCATATGATGAGGCCCTCGAGCTTGACCCGGTGTATTATCCCGCCCTCTATTCCAAGGGACGTATACTTCAGAAGATGGGGAGGATGGAGGAGGCGAGGGAGGTGCTCGGACAGGCCCTTGACAGGGAAGGCCGCGTCTATGACATCGACGATGTCACGGGACAGGAGGCCAGAAGGGAGGATGGAAGGGTCCATATGAAAGAGGTCATGATAAGGGATGATCTCGGCGAGTGATACCAAAATAATGGTATATACAAAATATTTATTTTAATTACTGAAATAACAGGGGCGATGGACCCTGAAGTGAAAAATGCGGTGGAAGCGTTCGGGAACGGAGAGTTCGTTATCGTCTACGATGCGGACGGCAGGGAGGAGGAATGCGATTTCTTCCTGCCTGCGGAATCCTGCAAACACGGACATATCAGAACCATGAGAAAGGACGGCGGGGGACTCATCTTTCTGATGGTCAGACCGGATATCAGGGACAAGCTGGGGCTGCCCTTCCTCCAGGAGGTGTTTCCCAGATATGCCAGGGATTATCCGGTCTTCAGTGCATTGATATCGGACGATATCCCGTATGACACACGATCTTCATTCTCCGTTGCCATCAATCACAGGGACACCTTCACCGGTATAACGGACCGGGACAGGGCCCTGACGGTAAAGGAGTTCGGAAAGCTGTCGCAGAGAGCCCTCGACATGGATGACGCCGAGGCGCTGTCCACCTTCGGAGAGCATTTCAGGACACCGGGACACGTTCCGATCTGCATTGCATCGGACCGGATACTGGAGACCAGGTTCGGCCACACGGAGCTCTCCTGCGCCCTCTCCACGATGGCGGGGATGTCGGGTGTTTCCGTCGGATGCGAGATGATGGGAGACGACGGTCTGGCAAAACCCAGGGAGGAGGTGAGGGCCTATGCCCGGGAAAGGGGCATACCATTCCTCGAGGGAAGACAGATCATAAAGGCCTGGAAGGAGTATGACGGTGAATGGAAACACCGGTATGCCCCACCCGGAGAGAGGGCCCTGTCGGAAGAGAGAGTGTTCTCCAACAATCATGATGAGATGAAGCTGCCGGAGAAGAAGGGGGCAAGGGTAATGGCGACCGGCGTGTTCGATATAATGCATCCGGGACATCTCCATTTCCTGGGAAAGGCCAGGGAGCTGGGCGATGAACTCGTCGTTGTCGTGGCCAGGGACTCCACAGTCGAGGGGCTCAAGCGCCATCCCGTCGTCCACGAGAGGGCGAGAAGGGAAATGGTCGCATCCCTGAAGATGGTCGATGCGGCGGTTCTCGGCTACAGCGAGGACAGATACCGCATCGTGGAGGAACTCAGGCCCGACATCATTGCCCTCGGATACGATCAGAGGGACGGTGAGGAGGAACTGAAGCAGGAACTCCGCAAAAGGGGGCTGGACATCCGGGTCGTGAGGATAGACAAGAGAAGCGGGGACATCGAGGGGACCACGGAGATCCTGGAAAGAATAAAGAGACACGGTGCATGATCATGAAGAGGATAGGGGTCGTGGACACCACATTTGCCAGGATGGACATGGGCAGGGTCGCGGTTGACGAGCTCAGGTCCCTCGGAAGCGGGTTCAGGATCGTGAGGAGAACGGTCCCGGGAGTGAAGGACCTCCCCGTTGCGGCGAAGAAGCTCATCGAGGAGGATGAGTGCGACATCGTAATCGCCCTTGGAATGCCAGGAAAGCAGCCCGTTGACAAGACATGCGCCCATGAAGCGAGCACAGGCCTGATACAGGCGCAGCTCATGACGAACACGCATATCATGGAGGTGTTCGTCCACATGGACGAGGTCGAGGATGAGAGGAACCTGCCGGAACTTGCGGAAAGGAGGACCAGGGAGCATGCGAGAAACGCCTACCTTCTCCTCTTCCGACCCGGGGCTCTCGTGAAGGAAGCGGGAACCGGTCAGAGGCAGGGGTTCCGGGACGAGGGACCGCTCGATGAAAGGAGTGACGTTCATCATTGACAACGGAGGAAAGCCGTATGACAGAAGAGAGAAAGATCGGGATCGGGTTCGTCGTATCGGAGTACAACTTCGATATCACGATGATGATGCTGGAGAGAGCGAAGGCACATGCAGAGTTCCTGGGCTGCAAGGTCAAGGATGTCGTCATGGTGCCGGGAGTCTATGACCTTCCCTTCGCGCTGAAGAGATTGATACGACAGAAAGGCATCGACGGTGTGGTGGCCATTGGCGCCGTTATAGAAGGGGAGACGGATCACGACGAGATAGTGATGCAGCATTCCTCCAGGAAGATAATAGATATCTCTCTGGAGGAGGACAAACCGGTCGGTCTCGGAATAACAGGACCGGGAATGTCAAGGGGTCAGGCTCAGGCGAGGATAGAGAATGCGAGGTCCGCCGTGGAAGCCTGCGTCAAGCTCATCAGGAACACATCGAAATACGTGTGACCGGAGAGATCGGACACCCGAACGCCGTCGTTCCGTTCACCCACCTGCCGGAAGGTGCGTATCCTAAGTGCTTTCAAGCTCTTTCAGGGCCTTCAATATCCTCCCTGCCGTGGCAGGACCGATACCAGCAAGTGATGTGAGGTCGGACATATCGGCATCCATCAATTCCTCCATCGTCGAGAACCTCTCCATGATAACGGATACCATTATACGGTTCAGACCCACGGTTCCCGAGAGGAAAACCTCCAGGTCCGAAAGGGATTCTTCCCCCTTACCCTCGAACAGTATCAACCATGTGGAAGCCCCCAGGATCTCCTTCAGCTTGGGGGAATCACCATCGAGATCTATCCTCTCGAACCCGTCCTTCGTCAGTATGTGTATCTCCTCCCCCCTGGAAACGTCCGCGGGCCTTTCCTGTACCGTTTCTTTCAGGATCATCAGGGATAGGGCAATGGCCTCCTCCCTCGACATCCCTTCATCCTGGTATTTTTCCAGAAGCTCCATGGCCGTCCTGGAACCCTTTCCTATGGCCGCTGCCTTCCTCTCCTGGAACACACCGGAGGGATCCGTCTCGTAGAGATGGAAACCCGAAGGGTCCTGTCCGCCGATTATCATGGCGGTTCCGAAGGGTCTCACACCCTCGTAACGGGTATAGACCTCGTAGATCCTCGAAACCCATTCGACCAGTGTCCTGATGTCGGGTTCCTCCCCGTACCTTCTCTTCTCCGCCTGGGCCTTCTCCCTCAGGATGTCAACGAGCACCCTTGCATCGGCTATGAGGCCGGATGCCGCGGCTCCGATGGTTCCGGTTATCCTGAAGAACTTCTCCAGATCGTCCTCCTCCACCAGGGGGGAATGGATGGATTTGTCAATGTTGAACAGAATGCCGTCCCTGAAGCGGATCCCGACCGCCAGACCGCCCCTCTTGATGGCCTCCCTTGCATATTCCACCTGATACACCCTCCCGTCGGGGGAGAAAACGGTGGCTGTCTGATCGTAATGGTCCCTGTCCATGTTCTTCACCGGTCAATCGTTCATTCCTTTGATCGTTTCCTCCTCAGGAAACCGCGGAGCAGGGGCCTCCTCTTCCTCCCGGATGCCAGTACTCCCCCGCCGGTATCTCCCTCCGGCTCATCCGGGCTCCCCGGATCCGAAATGGAGCTCCCGTAGGATTCCTCCCTCTCCGGTACATCGGTCTCACTCTCATGGAAGACCACGATGTCCTGTGGAGGCTCCAGCTGCTCTCCGTATCTCTTCTCGTAAAGCATCTGAAGCGTCTCGGAAGGTCTGGAGCCCAGAGATAGGAGGTCGATCCTCTTCTCTATCTCCTCTATGGTCAGCGATGACCTCTTCTTCCACGGCGAATGGTCCGCCCGGAGGCTCGCACCCGCCTCATCCTCCCCGGCCCTTCCCTCCGGGGCCGAGGGCTCTTTCCCGGTCTCCCGGGGAGGGGGAGCGTCCCCCTCCTTCAACTTGACCAGGTTGAGTTCGTGAAGCTCGTACTTGTAGGGACGCAGCTTCTCCTTCAGCTCATCCTTGGAGATCTTTCCGGATAGATAGGCCTTCTTCCATCTGCTGTAGGCCTTCTCGGCCTCCTTCAATCTCTTCTCATGGTTCCTGTCGGTCTGGGCCAATCGAATACCCCCGGATGGGATGGTCACCAAAATCCACCGGATGATATAATAGTTTGCTATGAATGATGAAAGCGTGCGACCGCGGGCGGTTCCCCTTTTTACCGGGTTCACGCTCGGAGCTCCCATAACGGTTAAATATGACCTCCAATATAGACCGGATTTCCCGAAGGGTTTCCCCGATCCCTTCCACTTGTCAAGGTGATAACGTGGCCGGTTCGAACATGGGTCTTATTGTCAGCCTTAATCGATTGACCGAGGCTATCGTCAACTCATACAAGGAGCACAATATGAGCAAGGAGGATGCCCGGAACATGGCCTATCATGTCCTCAACTTCTTCGGTTTCGGTGACAGGATAGTTGACAACGTTCTCGAACCCGAGGACAGGGACCTTTTCTACATGCTGGAGGATTTCGGTCTCCTGGTCACGGAGAGGGAAGAGACGACGCTTTACGACGGTAGAGAATGGAGGATACACTACTGGCTTCTCAAGAAGAACGCCATAAACAGCATGGCCTCCGAGGAGGACATCTCCTCCTCCGCACCCGAAGAGGAATTCGATGTCTACGAGGACATCCCCGAGGATGTCTGGATGAGACAGTGATCGAACATCACCCCGCCAGCAACCTGCCGGCAATACGCCGCTGACCATAAACACTTTATAACCATTAGGGTTTAGGTTCAAAATGCACCCTGCCGGTCCATCTAGGACCGGGGTTCGAAGCATATTACGGAGGACGATACAATGAAGAGAGCCCTTCTTCTGAATAGCCTTATGGTCGCCTTGTTCCTGCTTTCGGGTTCGTTCATCACCATGATCGATGCGGATGCCTTCCGACCGGTCAACACACCCGACATGACACCGATGGACAGGGATACGGAAAAGAAAGCAGTTGAACCGAAAACAGGTGAAGAGGCATCGGCTGATTACGTTCTTCTAGATGATCTCATCGATATGGGATATGCAACGGAATACGTGACATCGCTGGATTCGGCCCTGTCCCAGAGAACGGTGGGATGGAAGGGAGTCATGCCCATGGCACCCCCTTCGTCTCCCGGTATGGTCAAGGACGAGAATGACGGACCGGGAAATGCCACGGAGGCCACTGACGGCTTCACCTACTATGATAACGTGACCACAAAGTTGAGCGGCGGGCAGCTCATCGCTGCAGATATGGACTGGTTCTACTTCAACCTGACAGCGGATTCCATCAATAACAAGGTCGACAAGGTGACAATAGATATATGGTCGGACGATGCGGAGGATCAGGACGCTCCCCTCATAGCACAGTTCGGCACATACTACCTCTCGTTCCTTCAAGGGGCACCTTTCGATGTGATGAGCTGGAAGATGACAGGCGGAAGGAACTCGAACCACTCGAGGATAGAGTCCTCCGTTGAAGCGACCGGAACATATTATCTGATACTGTTCACCAACAACGCCACAACACTGAACTATTCGATCGAAGTTGACATCACCTCCATCACGGCGACCAATACCGAATGGAACGCCGTATTCCCCTACGGGACATTCGTGAACAGCACCAACCTTCCGGCAAGGATGCAGGTGGCGGACCAGGCCAATGATACCTATGACTGGTGGACCCTGGACGGACTCATCACGGATGCGGGAATGGACACTTCAAGAGGAGATGCGGTAAGGTTGGGGTTCAAGATCGAGGAGGCAACGGCATTCAAGGGCAAGCAGAATGTCCCCTTCGGTTCGACCTACGGTACCGTGGCCAATACCTGTGCCATCACGTGGGCCTGGGTGATATACAACAATTACACCGAATACAATGCGGGGCAGCCGTCACTGCATCTCGTGATGCTCTCCTCCTCGACACCATTCTTCGTGTCCTCGGTATTCGGTACGGGGGGCGGTCCGCTCAAATCCACAAATATCGTTTTCCAGGACCAGATCGACAGCGCATGGATAGGTATCAATCCCAACCAACTCTGGTATGACGATACGACCTACGCATTCGGGTGCGACAGCGGGGCCCATGTCCAGTACAACATCACCAATCTGAACGTCGACCTGCTCCCACCGAACAGTCCGCCATACCTATCAAGCCCCATTCAGGACCAGTTCTTCGACGAGGATACGGGGCCCTGGAACGTCACGGACCTTCTGGAGCACTTCACGGATGTGGATACGATCACTCCCCTCGAATTCCAGGTGACCAAACCGGTGGGCGCGACAAATCCCAAGGAGATCAAGGTCACCGTGGAGGAGGGAAGGTATCTGTGGGTGAACGTCACAAAGCCCAACTGGTACGGCGAGGGGACCTACAAGATCAAATGTCTTGACTGGGGCGTCGAGGATCCCACGATATCCGTGGATGACAGGGAGGCATGGTCGAACGAATTCACAATAACCATCAACCCGGTCAACGATCCGGCATACATCGAGAAGGTGGATGTGGGGACCGGGTCTGTCGAGAACAGGCATCTGCCGATACCGATACCCATCCAGCAGGGAGCTCAATGGTTCAAATCCAAGAAGGTCTACGGAAGGGACAACGATACCGAGGACCAGGACCGCCTGATCTACACCCACAACTCCACGCTCACAACCTTCTCGTTGAACACAAACGGTCAGATGGATTTCGTCCCGTCCAACGATGATGTGGGCAACCACCTGATAAGGATATGGGTGGATGACGGAAAGGGCGATGACGAGGACGATTACGTTGACCTGCTCTTCATGGTGAGCAACAGGAACGACAAGCCAACCCTGACCGAGATCGAATGGGGCGACGGGGCGAGGTCCTTCGACCTCACGGAAGGGGAGGACACACCGACCTTCAAGAACGTGAGGGAGGACCTGGAGATCAACCTCACCGTGACCGCCAGCGACCCGGACATACTCATCGGACAGCCCGATTCGCTCACATGGACCGTGGGCGGTGTTGACTGGCATGTCTACAACCATCCCACCGATCCGTTGAAGGCCTATGTCACCTACACCCCGACGAACGACGATGCCGTGGCGACGATGGTCGAATCATCCCTTTTCTGCATGGACAACGCGAATGCCATGAGCCAGGAGATAACCATCCGGCTCATGATAGAGAACGTCAACGACAAACCGGAGATCCTTACAATAAACAGCGAGATACCGAAGCAGGTGGGTGCGTTGAAGAAGGTTTCCCTGACGCAGGAGACCGGCATATATGCCCTCGAGGACGAGATGTTCTCCATCAGGATAGCCGCAAGGGACATAGATCCCAGGGATTCCATAAAGGAGTTCAGGATAAGCGACCCCTCGTTCCAGTTCTTCCCGGACCCGCTGGACCCGTTCAGCGGCAACTTCACCATGAGACCCACCCAGGAGATGGTCGGCATACACACGGTGATAATTACGATCGAGGACGAATACGGTGATACGGATTCGGTCACCGTGGAATTCGAGGTCGTGAACACGAACGACCCGCCCTGCGATTTCAAGGTGGACTGGGAGACCCCGGTGGACCTTGTGGTCGGGAACAACATCACCTTCTATGTCGAGAATCTGGACGACCCCGACGGTGATGAACTGACCGTAACGTGGGACTTCGGTGACGCCACCCCACTGGTGGAAGGGGAGATAGTGACACATTCATTCGCCAACGATCAGAGCTACATAATCACGGTGACCGTGAGCGACCCCTCGGGAGCTTCCAAGGAGAAGACGAGGACCATAACCATCTATCCGAAGGAGGTGGAGGTGGATCCCAACCTCGATTCGGACGGCGACGGGATGCCGGATGTCTACGAGGACGAGAACGGCCTGAACAAGAACGTTAACGACGCCGATCGCGACAACGACAGGGACGGGTTCACCAACTACGAGGAATATCTCGCCGGCACCAGCCCCATAAACGAGAACAGCCACCCCCCGAAGGAGGAAACGGCCGACAACGGCATCAACTGGATCCTCATAATCGTGGTGATAGTGATAGTCCTGCTCGTTCTGCTTGCGGTGGGATTCCTGTTCTTCGCATTGACCAGGAACCCCAAACCCGTTGTGCAGCAGCAGGCATACGGATACGAGGGGCAGGGGCCGCCCCCGGGAGCAGTCCAGCAGCTCCCCGGTCAGGGCGCCCCCGGACTTCCCCCCGGTGAAGCGGGGACGGGTGTGGCGGCCGGAGCGGCCACACAGGGGCTCCCGCCCGCCGAGAATCCTTCTCAGGAGGAGACGGAGGAAGAGGAGGCCCTCCCCGATACATTCCTTGAACAGGCCGCCGAGGTTCTGCGTCAGGAGCAGGAATCCGTGAGCGAGGAGGAAGGGAATGTCTGGAAGCCGCCCGTTGAAGAGGAGAGCGGCGGTGAGAGCAAGCTCGACGACCTCTTCTCGGAACCGCCCGAGGAGGAGGAAGCTCCTGCCGGTGAAAAGGACGAAGGCGGGGACGACGGAGCTCCCGAGTCATCACCCTTCCCGGACCTCCCGCCTCCACCTCCGGAACCCTGATGAATAATAAGGATACCGGCATCCATCCGCATGAAGCCCGTGATCCGGAACGTTAAGATCACCGGACGTGAATGTACGGAAATCTTCGGTTCAGAGCTGCGAGAGCGGTCCCGTTCTCCTGCCATATCCCTCAATGCAGGAGGGTCCTTTCGAGATATTCGATGAGCTCCGCAACGGGCACGTCCCGGATGGTTATCAACGTGGTATTGCCCACGGTCCCCTTCCCGGACCTCTTTGTGGATATCAGGCCGAAGGCATCCATCTCCTTCATGTACTGCCAGAACTGCGTATGACCCAGGGGTTTCCTGGAGATCTGCTCGCAGAGGGCCTGATACTCCAGCTCCAGCTCCCCCGTCGAGCAGTAGGCGCTGTTCTTCAGAAGCCTGGAAGCCGCGAGCAGCATTATCTGCTCGTGCACGTTCAGCTGGTGAATGGTCTCCTCGAATACGAACGGCTTCACCTCGGCCTTGGCCCATCGCGTATGCTCCGGACCGACGGTGCTGCTGCCCTGCTCTTCTGCGACCATGCCGGATTTCTCCAGGAGCTCTATGGCGAACCTTGCGTCACCGTACTCCTCGGCCATCTCGGCTATTAGATCGGAGACGCCTTCTTCCACGATACCGTGATAGAAGGCCAGCTCTATCCTCTGATCCACTATCGCCTTGAGCACGTCCCTGTCATACTTGCCGAATTCTATGACATTTGTCCTCTTGAACGTGGAAAGGGAGGCTCTATCCAGCAGCTGGACCACTCCCTTCTGACTGACAAGGATGAGGGAGATCGACCCCAGAAGCTCCGGGTCCTCCTCCTGCACCCTGGTGAAGGCATAGACCAGATCCGAGCCCGAGCGCTTCAGGAGGACATCCACCTCGTCGAGGACGATGACCAGATGGCATTCCTTCCTCTTGAGATGCTTCTTCAGTATCTCGATCATCTCCGGGATGGAGAATCCCCTGTCAGGGAACCTCTGATCGAAATGGGTCAGTATGGACAGAAGAACCATGGATTCGGATTTCCTGTTCCTGCAGTTCACATGGACGGATTCGATGCGTCTGCGGTTCTCCAGGCCCGCATCCTCGAGTATCTGGCAGAATCTCTTGACCACTGCGGTCTTCCCCGAACCCACCGGTCCGGTGATCAGAGCGGTCTGGCTCATCCTGTTGTATATGACAGGCCTGAACAATCTCGCAAGGGAATCTATCTCCTTCTCCCTTCCGGGAAGCTCTTCGGGAACGTAATCAAAGGATAGTATCGACTGGTCCTTGAATATGTTGCTCTTCTTCAGGGCATCGAGCGCCGTCTTCATACGGGAGGGTATGGAGTAGGGTCTAAAAATACTTTCACTGACCCTTATTGGGTCCCCCTGCGGGGACCAGGGGGGTCGACCTCTGAACGGTCGGGCCATCTCCCCTCTCCATGGCCCTCCGTCTTTCCTCCCTCCGCCTCATTCTCTCCATCTGACCGGCCGTGGGTCCGTCGCGGGAGGCCCGGGACGTCCGGGCCTCTTCACGTGGGGGAGGCCCCCTCTCCGCATCCCCCTGACCCTCTTCTTCACTCTCCGTGAACCGGTAGGTGCAGAAGTAGCAGAAGTCAAGGTCCGCCTCCACCTTCCTTCCGCAGCTGGGACATGTCTTCATCTGATGCTGTTCATCCCTCCTGAACCCCTTTATCCCGTGATACAGCCACAGGGCGCCGAGAGCGAGGCATACGAAACCAAAGGGGACGAGAATGGGGCTTCCCACCGGCCCGTCACCCTCGAGGTCCCTGGGCTCTCCTATCGTGGCCTGATAGGACAGGCCCCAGAGAAGGACCAGACCCCCTACCATGACCAGGAAGACCCCGAGCCCCACGGCTATCCAGCCTACGACGGGGCTGGACCTCTTCCCGCGGGTGTCGCCCCTGCCCTTTTCAGCCTGCATGGATACCCTTCTCCGCATGTCGCGGCGGGGGATGGACCGGATGCTTCAACCTTTTTCCGGTCTGCACCGATCCCGATGGCCCATGCCCCTGACCCGAATACTCCTGCCTATCAGGTAGGAGAAATAAAAAAATAACTGAAAGGACTGTTCACCAAGACCATTCTCCTCCATCCCCAAGGCAGGAGTCCGGTTCCTATTGAGGTGTACCCCATGGGTCTGTTCAGCAAGAAACCGAAACCCAGGTTCGAGGCGATAACCATTGACAGGGAGAGGGAGGTGTTCAGGGCCCTGGAGGACCGAGGCTGGATACTCTGCGATGAACCTTTCCAGATCGAGCTCCAGAAACCCGCGGAAAAACTGAGGAAGGACGCCCTGGCCATCGCCAAGGACCTGAAGGGAGAACTGATAGTGGAGGTTTTCGACCCGATCTTCACAAACATGCCCTGGCGCGGACTCAGGTATGCCGTATGGAGAAAGGCCACCCCGATGGAGATCCAGGAGCGGATGAGGAAGAAGAAGCAGGGCCATGACAGACCCGATTACAAGGACACGATGGGTTCGATAGAGGATATAGCCAGGAAGCTGGATGAGAAGAAGATCAAGGTATCCGAGGAGGACCTCCATGCCCTTGACAGCATTGTACAAACGGAGAAAACCGATGTGAAGGGCGACCTGGACGGAAAGACCCGGGAGGAACTGATGGAGGCTGAGAACGCCATAAAAGCCATCTCCACGTTCGACCCGTACGAGCATCAGGGAGAGGAGGGAACCGTCCCGGAACTAGAAGGCTCCGGACCCGTGTTCCAGCAGTCCATAGAGCTCGAGACCGACGAAGCCCTGAAGGAGAATAACACCGAGGTAAAGGACATCGACGCGATGGCCATGATGATGGAGGCGGCGGAATCGGGGGAGATCGCGAACGTGACGGCTCCCGCGCCGCCGGACAGCACCCCCCCGCCCTCACCTCCGGCGGCAGTTCCGGAGGGCGAGCTTCCGCAAATAACCCCTCCCCCGCAGCCCCCGCAAACCGTCTCTCCCCCGTCACCACCCGCAAACGCTCCGCAAGGCGGGGTCCCTCAACAGACAGCAGCGCCCCAACCTCCGGCAGCCCCGGTCCGGACGTCTCCACCGGCCCCCTTACCCCGGGAACCCGGAACGAGGGCTGAGAAGGAGGGGAAGGAACAGGGCACGTGATAGCTTGGACCCTCACCCCGTCATCTCCGTCACCGGAACTCCCCTGAAAGGAATGAAGAGCGGTATCATCAGGGGAGAGGTCGTGAAATGGAAAGGGCCGATCTCCTTCCTCGGTGACGTGGACCCGGAAAGGGGAACGCTCGAGAAGGACGGCAGGAGAACGGACGTTTCCGGAAAGGTCCTGGTATTCCCCGAGGGAGCGGGGTCCACCGTCGGGTCGTATGTCATCTACAACCTGAAATTGAACGGGAAGGCCCCATTGGCCCTTGTCATGAGCAGGGCCGATGCCATTATAACCATCGGCTGCATTCTCGCAGATATACCACTGGTCCACGGGATAGAAGACGAACTGATGAATGAGATTCACACGGGAGATATCATCGAGATGGACCCGTCATCCGGCCGGATCAGGGTTTTCGGAAAGCACGAAGCTGAAGGGAAATAAGGTGATATCGATGCTTGATACACTCATCAGCATGAGCAAAGAGGTGAACAGGAAGATAGAGAACGATCCGAAGGTCAGGGATCTGGCTGCGGAGAGGGACAGGATCATCGTGCTCCACTTCACGGACGAGAACGATTACATCCTGGAGGTGAAGGACGGGAAGCTGATGGAACCCAGACAGGGGACGGTGGAGGAACCGACCCTTCTGGTGGTGACGGATACTGCGACCATGAACAAGATATTGAACAAGAAGCTCAACCCCCTCATGGCGTACGCGATGAAGAAGATCAAGGTCAAGGGACCCATGGAGGAGGTCCTTCTGCTGAAGGATTTCTTCTGATCCCCCGAACCTTCCGGCCCATCTCCCAAAGGATTTATAAATAATTCACATATGGAACTCAGGTAAACAGACGATATCGAGGAAAGGAGTGGTCCATTTGCAGGAATACAGCTCGAGGAAAGGACCCGGAAGGGCCGTATCAGCAAGGTACTTCCCGCTTCTCGTGAT
>NJDO01000067.1 GCA_002254385.1 Thermoplasmatales archaeon ex4484_6
ACGCCCATTTCCATCTCGTCGATTCCCGTATCACCATATCGAACGCAACGTTGGGGGAGCAGGGGAACGATGCCCTTATCCTTGACCGCGGATCTGCAGCGGATTACGTGAACGTGGAGACCCCATCGGATGTTACCTTCCTGGACATGATATCCGTCGTCAGACACTCGATCACCTGCGAGATAAGGGCCGTGGACTACGAGACCGGAACCCCTCTGCAGAACGTCCAGATTGAGGTAAGGAACCGGGAGGGAGAGACCGTGGCAATGAAACAGACGGGCAGCTCAGGCGGCACCGGTCCTGTCCTCCTTGAGATGTACACGAACACATCTGTCATGACCATGAGCAATCTTCCCCTATCCGTCACGGCCGTCAGGGACCCTTACGAGGTTTCGGTCGGAACGATCGAGAAGGACTTAAGGGAACTGACCATGACACTCTACCCGCCGAACGACCCTCCTGAACTCGATCTCCTGCTGCCGGTGAACGGAACGGAGGTCTCGGATCATGTCAGTGTCCAGGGTTACATATCCGATGATCTCGAAGTGCACAAGCTCCGATACCGGGTGGACGGAGGTTCCTACCACATGATCGATCTCGAGGTTGTGGAGAGCAACGGCTTCTTTGCGGTTGACATCCCCCTCGGCCCACTTTCCAGGGGAGAACATTCCCTCTGGGTCCATGCATTTGACGGGACCCACCTGTCCAATCCCTCGATGCGAACCCTTGTTGTCAGCGCCCCGGGCCTCGATGATTCCGACTCGGACGGCATACCGGACATCATCGAGGATGCCGATATGGATGGTGAGGTGGATGCCAACGAGACGGACCCGAACGATCCCGACACCGATGATGACGGACTCCTTGACGGGATAGAGATCGACGATACGGACGGCAACGTGACCGACCCCCTCAACGAGGACACCGACGGCGATTTCATCCTTGACGGGATAGAGGATGCGAACAAGAACGGAAGAAGGGACGGCAACGAGACCGATCCAAACCTTGCAGATACCGACGGAGATGGATATTCCGATCTCGATGACAGGTATCCCCTGGACCCCACAAGGCATGCGGACCTCGAAGAGGGAAACAGCAATGCACTTCTTGTACTGCTGATGGTTGTCGTCGTGGGGATACTCATCATCCTCCTTGCTTACGCGCTTTATCTCAGATTAGGCGGCGGTAACGGAACATCCGGCGGCGAAGAGGGTCACAGAGAGAGGGGTCGAAAGGCCCCCGAACCTCGAAGGGAGGGAGGAACCACCATCCGCACCCGGAGAGGGGAAAAGGCCGGAGGGAACGAGAGGGAGGGGTATGAAAGAAGGAGAGAAAACCGCAAGGGTCCTTGAGGTCGGGCCCGGATTGAGACTTCTGGGTACCATCAACGGTCTTCTTAGCGAGCGTGAGCTGGTTCGGATAAGCTTCGAGGAGTTCTCCCCAACCGCCGTGGCCCTCCATATATCTCCCGAGGAACTCGAGGGTCTCGAAGCCGTGATGAGAAAGAAGGTGAAGAAAACTCCCATGTCATCCTACGAGATGGTGTATGCAAGGAAACTTTCCCGATTCGGGGAGGTGCAGGTCCCGTCGCCTGCACTGGTGGAGGCCGTTGAGCTCGCATCTGACCGGGGTATCCCGGTTGAGGCGCTCGACATGGATGACGAGAGGTTCTCGTCGCAGTACACCGAACTCATATCCGGTCTGACAATGATAAGGTCCTCCCTCAGATTGAAGTCCATAAACAGGCGCAAATTCCATCAGGACACCCCGGAGAAGTTCATAATGGAATGGGACAGGATGGTGAACGGGTCCAGGGGGTTCCGGGCCCTCGAGAGAATGCGTGAGGAGTACATGGCGGGCATCATCGAGAAACTGTCCAGGGAGCATGAAAGGCTCCTCTGTATTCTGCAGCTGGAAAGGATGAAGGGGATCGCGGGCAGACTGTGACACTGGAAGGATTTTCCACCGAATGGATAATGGATGGGACAAGGTAAAGTAGCAAAAAGGTACATCATGGAACCACAAGAGGTCGAGATATATGGAGGATGACTCGGGACACTTCTTCTTTCAGAGCCCGTGGAAGAACATATTCCTGTGGAACTTCATGGAGGTGGAGCGGGAGGCCCTTATCGTCTCACCCACGATAGATATGGACACCCTCCGGAAGATGCAGTCGATCCTCATAGCAAGGTCACAGAGGAAGCTGAGGATCCAGATGATGTTCAGGTTCACGGAGAACGACCTCCTGGTCAAGGGAATGGACCCGGAAACCCTCAGAATACTTGCCCTTCTCATCCAGGAACCCAATTCCAGGATAGAAATAAGACTCGTTCCCAACCTGTCCCTTACAGCAATAGTGCTTGATGACAGAAAGGCATTGCTCTCCACAGGAGAATTATCCTCCGCATCCCTTCAGGAGGAGCTCAACTTCGGTCAGATCTTCATGGATCCGGACATCGTAGCGGCTTTCAAGGAGGATCTCATGGAGATATGGAACAGGGCGGAGAGGCAGGACCCCGACAAATTGATGAAATATATGGAGAGGCTCAAGGATAGAATAGACCTCAGGAAGGAACTGGTACTGGAAGATGAGGATAAGGGATTGAGCTTCTCCGATTCCGAGTTCATATCCGGTGGAAAGCGTATAGAACCCCTGGGGATGGACAGGAAGGAACCCCATCTCGATGAGACAAGGAAGATAATCAAGGAGCTTCTCATAAGGGCAAGGGATGCCGCCGAGATGGACAGGGCACAGGCAGCGCTGTTCTACCTCGAGGAGGGGTTGACCCTTGACCCGAACAACGTGGATCTTCTTCTCGAAAAGGGGAAGATACTCTTCGAGGTGGAAGAGGATCTTGACGGTGCTCTTGCCTGCTTCGACAGGGTGCTGGACCTGGATGAGGATAACAGGGATGCCTGGGCATACAGCGGGATGTGCCACCACAAGCGGGGAGAGCTCGATGATGCCCTCTATGCCTACGACCAGGCCACCGATATCGATTCCCAGCATTACCCTGTCTGGATAAAGAAAGGCATAATTCTCGGTTCGATGAAGGGGAGGGAAGAGGACGGACTGAAATGTCTGGAATATGCACTCTCCCAGGATCCCTACAACGAAGAGGCATGGTATCACAAGGGATCAATCCTGGACCAGCGGCTGGGCAGGAAGGATGAGGGCATACTGGCCTACAAAACCCTTCTCCGGATCAATCCGAAGCACGTCAAGGGAGCCTTCAGAATGGGGCTTCTCTCATACAAGAAGTTCAAAGACATACCAAAGGCAAAGAAATACTTCAACAGGGTGATCGAGGCCGATCCCGGTCATTTGCAGTGCTGGATGTTCATGGCCGAGATAGCCGATGAGGTGGAACACGATTTCGGGGCCGCATTCGAATATCTTGAAAGCGCAAGGGAGCACGATCCCTCTTCCCCCAACCTCATTCACCGGGAGATATCGCTGCTGCTGAAATACAGGAAGAAATTCAAGAAGGCCGTTGAACTTGCGGGGCAGCTGATGGAACTCAAACCCAAGGACCCGCTGGCGCTTTACGTTTCCGGATTGGGAAAGCTGAAGCTGGAAAAGGATCCCGCTGGGGCCCTGGAACTGCTCAACGACTCCATCCGGTCGGACCCGGGATTCAAACCTGCCATCCTTTCAAAGGCTAATCTGCTCGCAGAGCACCTGGACAGGGTGCAGGATGCGGTCAACCTGCTGAAGGCGGCCATAAAGAAGGATAAAAAGGATCCGGAGCTCTGGCTGGAACTCGGAATAAATTACTTCGATTTCCTGTATGATCCCAAGGAGGCCCTGTCCTGTTTCGATATGGTCACAAGACTGGACATTGAAAGCAGCGACGGATGGTACAACAAGGGACTCGTTCTGTCCAGGGGGTTCGAGAAGCATCAGGAGGCCCTGTCCTGTCTCGATGAGGCCACCAAACTGGAAGACGATCACTACCTCGCATGGTTCGAGAAGGGAAAGATACTCTTCGAGGTTTACAAGATGCCCGAGGATGCCCTGAAATGTCTCACCAAGGCCCTGAGAATCGAACCAGATGATCCTTCAACCCTGAGCCTGATAGCCGCGATCTACAGGGCCGGAAATGATCCGATAAAGGCGGAGAGGTTCTACGAGAAGGCCATGAAGCTGGAGGGTACGACCCTCGAGCCCTTCCTCGGCATGGCAGAGCTCAAGGTCGGGACAGGAGATTTCTCCGGCGCCCACTCGGCCCTGAACGGGGCCCTCGCGATTGACCCGAAGAGCGAGAGGGTATGGATGATGAAGGCGGATACCTTCAGAAAACAGAACGAACTCTCGAAATCTCTTGAATGCTACAAGCGTGTACTCCGTATAAATCCGGATAACCAGGATGCTCTGAACAGAAAGACCTCCGTGGAGGCACAGCTCGAAAGGATGGCATGAGAGGGAATCCGTTGAAGGGGATTTCGACCGGACTTCCGAATCCCCCATACCGGTAGGGCTTAGTTCTTCCCCGCAGATTCCCATCTGGAAGGAATTACTGCTGTACGTTTCAATATTCTCATGAAATCATCGAAACACCGGAACGGCAGCTGCAGGAAAATAACCCTTCGGGACGAATTTGCTCACAACTTTAATTAATTCCTCCTACATTGGGTCTTTATGGATGAGAAGGAAGGCGAGGGCTCCTTCGGCGTGGAAAGGCTGGACAACATCGCTATGGGCAAGGTCCTCCCGGGAATGATGGGTCTGTTCTACGGACCCACGGGCACTGGCAAGAGTTCGATTCTCGCCCATTATCTCTTTCAGGGTGCGAGGGAAGGGAGCAACGTATGCCTGATCACGGATGAGGTACCGAGCAGGGCGGCGGCCAGGATGTCCTCGTTCGAGGGATACAATCAGAAATGGTTGAAGGATGGATACATATCCATCCTGAACCTCAAGGACATGGCATCCCTGATAGGTGTTAGATTGGGGGACATGACACGTGAGGACTGCGATCTCATGTACGACCTGCTGGTGCAGACCATCGGCCATCTCGACGCAAGGCGTGTCGTTATCGATCCCGTCAATCTTCTCGTGGATATACTTGACAAGTTCAACGACAGGACGTTCTTCTCCGGACTCAAGGGAGAGGTCTCCACCAGAGGTGCTGCCGTAATATATGCAATGGATATCAGCAAAGGACCCGAATCTCTCGAGACCGGCTCGCTGAACCTGCATGACCTTGATATAATAATCAGGTTCAGGAAGGAGAAGGTAACACCAATGGTACTTGACACGCTGACGATAGAGAGATGGAGGGGGACCCTCCATTCCAAGTCCACGTATGTGATCGACATCTCCGGAGAGGGGGTCATGCTGGTTCCCCGCATCAAACCCATGGAGGTGGTGTGATGCTGGTCGAGAGCATCGGTGAGATGGACCGCAAACTGCTGAAGAACGGCAGCCAGGTCATCATCAAGGCGTCGGGCGAGAGATACATAACCGGATTGTCCGATCTCATAAACAGACTGGTGAGGGAAGAGGGTGATGCGGGCCTTCTCATCAGCACGCGATGGTCCTCGAACGCCCTTCACAGAAGAATAGGGTTCTCCAAGCTCCCCAAAGGCTCCCTGAAGGTGATAGACACCATCTCCCTGTCCCTGGGTTCCAGACCGGCAAGCGATCCCTACTTCATCTTCATCCCCACACCGGCACCGCTGGAATCCATCCTGATTGCCGTGGAAAGATCTCTGAAGAAAGGGTCCAAGGAGATGGGGTTCCTTATGATCGATTCCCTGACATACCTGAAGGACCACTATACGGAGGGTCAGCTGAACGAGTTCTTCCACTACATTCTCAACAGGATGCTGGAGAACGATATCTCCACATTCATTTTTGACCAGGAAACTGGTGACGGGACCGCGGTATCACGGAGGCTCGCATCCCTGATGGACAACACGGTCGAGATCGGAGGAGGTGGGGAAGAATGAGGCTCCTTGCGGGAAACAGCGAGCTCTCGGACATTATTAAGGAAAGGATTCGGGACGGGGGGCTCATCCTCATGAGGTATGGTCCAGGAAGCGCGGGCGACACTCTCCTCAAACAGTTCCTGGCTGAGAAGAACGAGGAAGCACACCCCGTTTATATCTCCACGTACGAGACGGATAAGGAGATCCGGAAGGCATTGGATAAATTCGGGGAACGGTCGGATCTGGAAGTCGTTTCCTTTCTGGAGGATCTTTCGGAGGACCTTGAAAGGATCATGAGGAAGGATAGATTCAGGACGGAGGGCATACTGGTAACGGACCTTCTTGAAATATCCTACAATTCGGAACACAGGAGGGAGAGATGCGACAGGCCGCAGTGGATCCTGGCAAGGGTGTCGTCCCTGTCCCAGAGACAGGTTCTACCGTTCCGTCTTGTGCTTGACTCGATCTCGGACCTTGTCTCCTGGACATCGGAGGAAGAGGTCATCAAGAGATTGAGGATACTTAGAAGCGCCCTCCTGGAAAAGGGAGGCGTCGCCATCATGGCCGCTCCCCTGAAATGGAACGGATTCCGGAATGTCGATACCACCCTGTTCGATGCCATCCTTACAATGGCTGCCGACAGGAGCAGCGGAACCTGGAAGAGGACCCTGACACTCGAGAATGTGAAGGGGAGCACGGAGCTTCCAAGGGAATGGGAGATAACGACCGTTTCCGATATTCCCGTGGCCGAGAGCCTGGACTGATAGGATGATCCGCTGGCTCGGTGGTGATGACCGTCAGGAGCCCGCACAACGTCAATGACCGTCCGGACCGGTTGCTGCTGTCAACTATCGTGTGATTTTCCTTTTTACAGTTATTATTATCCAAGGGTTTATATTCCCCGCAAAAAGTTCCATAAGGGATGGCAGGTGGTTTCATTGGCGATATCCCGGTCCCAGGTACTGATCCGTACTCGGATGTCCTGGAACTGGAGAGATCGTATGCTCCCAGGGAAAGGGTGATATGTCCCGTTTGCGGTTCCCCTCATCAGACATGCTTCAACAAGGTCCTCTCACTCGGTTCCGACGGAAGCGTGATCTCCGGTGATCTCTCGATAAAGAGCATCCTGGTAACCAGATGCCTGTCGTGCGGTCATACGGCCCCGAGCAGATTCTTCTTCATAAGGGAGATGTGACGATCCTCTCGACCGTGAGGTCTTTCCTGATATCTCCCAGGACAGGAATTCCCTTTCTGAACCTTCTGATGCTGGACGGATCGAGCCTCGAAACGGCCCAGCCGGGACCGCTCTTGACATGTCCCACCGTCCTTCCGTAAGGGGAAACTATCATCGAATGGCCTCCCATGAAGGCGCCTCCATGGTCTCCGTACACGTTGGCTCCCATTACGAAGCATTGATTCTCCAGAGCCCTGGTCCTCAGGAAGTTCTCCCACTGGAAGGTCCTGTGTCTGGGCCACTGTGCAGGATACACCAGTATGGCAGCACCTTCCAGTACAAGCAGCCGCGAGAGCTCCGGAAACCTGACCTCGTAGCAGATAAGGGGGCCGATATCGACATCTCCCCAGGAGAACAATCTGAGCGTGTCTCCCCTCGTGAAAAAATCGTCCTCGCCTGACCGCGAGAACAGATGCGTCTTGTCGTAGGTCCCCGCGGTGGAGCCGTCCCTGTCAATGAAGAATAATCTGTTGCGGAAATGCCCGTTCTCCCTGACGGAGGCCGTGAATATGATGCCAACCCCATGTTCCAATGCCTTCTCTCCTACTACTCTCAGTATGTTATCGGTACCTTTCGAGAGCTCTCCAAGCCTCTCGTAGGGGAAGCCCGTGGCGAACATCTCCGGAAGGACCAGCAGGTCCGCACCCCCTTCACGACATGCCTCATCGATAAGGGAACATGCCTCAGAAAGAGCCAGGTCCGGCTCTCCCGGATGAAGCTCGGTCTGGATGATGGCTGCATTCAGGGGAGACTTCCACCTCAGTTCCGGTCCTTCTCTGCGGGTCATGATATCTCTCTTATCTCCGCTATCAACCTCGGTTTCGGCATGAATCCCGCCTTCATCTTCACCAGCTTCCCCTTCCTGTAGAAAGCGAGGGTCGGGATGGATCTGATGCCGAGCTCCATGGATGTCTTCATATTCTTTGTCACATCCATCTTCGCGAACGTTACCTTATCCCGCATCTCCGATGCAAGCTGTTCAAGTACGGGTGCTATCATCTTGCAGGGAGCACATGCTGGCCCCCAGAAATCCACTATGACAAGATCCCGCTCCTTGAGAAAATCCTCGAATCCTTCATCCGTAAGCTCCGGGATGGTCGAACCTTCATTCATCGTCGCAACTCCGCCGATGATTATGCACATTCCGTATATATCCTTGACCCCGCAATAACATAACACTTTTCAACAGGGGAGGTGTTCAAGGAGGGATGATTCCCGAATGCTCCTTGGACATCTGTCTCAGATGCGGTGCGTGCGTTGGTACCTGTCCCGTCCATGCGATGGTCCTCAGGGAAAACGGGCCCGTTATAGACCCTCAAACATGCACGGGCTGCATGACCTGCGTCAGGATATGCCCGGTAGGGGCGATGAAGGAGGTGGTCGGATGAGCGGGGATAACGTCTACGATTGTCTTGTTGTGGGTGGAGGACCTGCGGGGAGCACTACCGCATGGAAGCTGGCAGGCAAGGGGAGAGATGTCCTGCTCCTTGAAAAGAGGCAGGAAATAGGAGTGCCGGTCAGATGCGGGGAGGGGATCTCCAAACAGCTCCTGGACCTCGTCGGACTCGAGAGAGATCCCGCATGGATATCATCGGAGATGGACGGGGCGATCATACATTCACCGGGCGGAACCTCACTTGCCCTCGGTCCCGAGATCGCCGGACCGGAGGTCGGATTCGTCATAAGAAGGGAAGCATTCGACCAGCTGCTCGCAAGGAAGGCCGCAAGGGCCGGAGCGGAAGTGAGGGTCAAGAGCGAGGTCATATCCCTGAAAAGAAAGGATGGCATCTGGGAAGCCGTTGTGAGAACAGTGGAAGGGGAGAAACGGGTAAGGTCCAGGATCGTGGTAGCGGCGGACGGGTTCGAATCGGCAGGATCGTGGTAGCGGCGGACGGGTTCGAATCGGGAATATCCCGTATGGCTGGTATCGATACAAGAATAGGGCCGAGGGACATGGATTCATGCATACAATATGAAATGGTGGGGGTGGAGACGGAGGAGAGGTTCACAGAGTTCTTCCTGGGGAGGGAAAAGGCACCTGGAGGCTACATCTGGTGCTTCCCCAAGGGAAAGGATATTGCAAATGTCGGAATCGGTGTCAACGGATCCTTCATGAGGGACGGGGGAGAACCATTGAGGCTCCTGGACAGGTTCATCTCCGAAAACGACAGGTTCAGGAATGGAACGATCACGGAGATCAACGCCGGTGGGGTTTCGGTGTCGCTTCCCCCGGATAGGACCGTCGCGGATTCCTTCCTGGCAGTGGGAGATGCCGCAAGAATGGTCGATCCCCTCACCGGAGGTGGGGTTTACAACGGATGCTTCGCCGCCATACAGGCCGCTGATGCCATACATGATGCTCTCGAGAGGAGGGATACATCGGAGAGAGGGCTTGAGACCTACGAGAGGGGATGGAGGGCAGGGCTCGAATCCGAGATGGTCAGGAACTATCTGGCAAAGGAGAAGCTCCTGGAAATGTCCGACGAGATACTGGACAAGGTGATAGAAGCCATATCCGGATATGATCTCTCCGAAATATCCACCGAGGAGCTCCTGAAAGCCGTAGGAGCCAGATATCCCGAGGTTCTGACGGATATCATTGGGTGAATCCGGTCATATCGAACCAATTAAATACCTGACTGCAGGTGAATGTCCGGGTGATATCATCACGACATATGCAGAGATCAAGACCAGCATGGGTGACATGACTGTAAAGCTCGAGACCGAAAAGGCTCCGATCACCACCGGGAACTTCATAAAGCTTGCAAAACAGGGATTCTACGACGGATTGATCTTTCACAGGGTCATCCCCGACTTCATGATACAGGGTGGATGCCCGAAGGGAACCGGGACGGGGGGTCCCGGATACAATATCAGGGACGAGTTCCACCCGGAGCTGAAGCATTCCAAGGGAGCTCTTTCCATGGCGAACGCGGGTCCGAACACAGGCGGCAGCCAGTTCTTCATAGTCACGAAGAACGGCGGAACCCCGTGGCTGGACGGCCACCATTCGGTATTCGGCCATGTTGTCAAGGGTATCGAGGTGGCGGATGCCATCTCAAACGTTCCAAAAGGGGCACAGGACAGACCCGTGACTCCTGTCATCATGCACAAGGTCACGATATTCGAACAGTAGATGTACATCCCGGACCGCCAATGACTGGACTGAGGCGGTCGGGTTGATCTCACTGCCGAGATAGGGTGTCCGATACATTCTGCGAGGTTGGAGCCTGGGCCGGTGGAAGACCCTGCTGCTCCTGCTGCTGGGGAGGAAGGTCCTGCCGAACCTGACCTCCGTACAGCTGCCGGGCATCGGGATATACCGGGCCCTGCTCCTGTCCGAATATCTCCTCTTCAACCGTCACTTCACGGACAGGGGAAAGTGGTTCCGGTTCCTCCTCCTTTTTCCTGGTCACGAGAAACAGTACGAGAACAACAGCTCCTATTACCAACAGCAGGACGATGATGAGCATGATCCACACGATCAGGGGTATCCCGTTGCTTTCCTTCCCGTTGGATGAGACATCCTGAACATCGACGATCTCCGGCATCGTTGTATTGTATCCCGCCGAATCCCATGAAGTGAGCTGCTCCAGCGTCTGTCCGTTCACATCCATTATCGTCGTCACGAGATGGGCCACGGCATACAGTTCGAAATCGGGCCTGATCCCAAGCTCATCCATCTCCACAACGGTCAGGGTTATTTCCACCCCCATACCGTCATCAAGCATCCTGATGGTATCCAGGGGTGCTATCATGGGTGGATAGAGAGCCGATGGGCCTCTCAGATTGTATTCCAACCTTGTGTATCTAACGTTGGAGAACGGGACGGGGAAAACATAGCTCATGGCATCTTCAAGCGACAGGGATACCCTGGTTTCCTTGAATCCCGGCGTCAGGAAGTAGAGTTCCACAGAGGGTTCCTGTATGAGCTCCTCCGTGTAGAGGAAATCGAGCTTCTTATCGAACCTGATCTGTATCTTATACAACGCACCCTTCTGGGTTCCTGTAACAGAGGTTATATCAAGGGAATACTGACCTCCACGGTATATCTTGAGTTCATCCTGGCTCTTGGAGATGACTATGGCCGTATCGTTGTCGAAATAGGACCTTTCAAGATCCTTTCCGTAGAATATCTCACCGAGGACCCTGGCCTTTTCCACGTTTATTTCGACCCATGCAAGGGAATATGCTCCTGTGGAATCGGTCACGTTGACAGTGACATTGTGGGTGCCCGGTTCTTCGATCATCCGATGGAGAAGGGGACCGTAGCCAAGGACGACACCGTTCAGGGTCCAGGTGTAATTGAGGAAATCTCCGTGTGATATGTCAATATCGGTGGATCTGCTCGCATTGAATTCTATGAGGGATGAGGTGTTGTAAATGAAGCTCGAAATGGGCTGGTCTATCCGGGCCATGGGAGCATCGTTGATGTTGTTTATTATCAACGTGAAGTTGGAATATACCTTGTATGGTGTAACCGGATAATCGGGTCTCGGACCCTCGGTTGACCTGTCCCGGACATAGGCTTCTATCTGATATGTCCCCACAAGGTCGTTTGTTGTCCTGAACCTCAGAAGGCCCGTGTCCTCATCCCAGGAATAGTCCTCCTGGAATTCCACCTGGACCCCGGTCTGTTCGTAGACGGATGTTGTCAGATTCGTACCATATCTTAGAGACTGATCCCAGTTCTCGTCGACATCATGGGCTTCGAGCTGGATCTCGGCCACCACATCCTCATCAATCTTCACAACATCAAGAGGCGTCATCTGGGGGGGATCGTTCACAGGCCCGACATAGACATCCAGTTCCCTGTCGTCCTCATCAACGCTCAATCCGCCATCATCGGTGCATATGAAATTGAAGACGGCAAAGAAGTTGGGATAGCTTCCTCCGATGTTCCTTCCCCTTTCCCTCTGATCCCTCGGGAGATAGGGACACGACCAGTTGGCGGGCGGTATGAACCTTACGGAACTGCCGTCATCGGAGAGCAGCACCGTGATGTTCTCGGCAAGCTCGTTCACTGCCTCATATGTGAAGGTGAGCGTATCGAAGGGATCCTTCAGGTCCCCGAATATGTCAACGAGCTGATCATGGTCCTTATTTATTCCCTGAAATTCCGTATCCTCGTTGAACGAGATCGCAAAGTAGGCCTTGTCCGATATGACGGTGGGGGGATCGTTGACATTCAGCACCTTGAACCTTATCTGGGCCTGGGATTCCCCGGACCCGTTCCTTCCGATGATGGTGATCGTGAACCACTCCTGGCCATATATGATGTTGTTGAAATCTTCATATTTTGGATCGTTCGAGATTGTGACCCTTCCGAAGCTCGTATCCTCAAAATAGGTGACTATCTCCACTTTGATCGGCGTATCTTCCTTGCTGTAGGGGGACGGGTAACGGACCTCGAAGGCTTTGAGCGGATACGGGATATCCGGGCCCTCCTTCCATTCGTAGTTCGGATCGTAGAACAGATCATACATCCCGTATCCGGTTGCATTGAAGTAACTGTCCGTCTTCTCCTCGAATCCCTCGTACAGCACTATATCGACGACGGATCTATTCACGATGGGACCTTCCGCCCGGGTGAGGGGTGGATGATCGGAACCGTTTGCCGCCCCGGAGGCATCCAGGATCCGGATCCCGGGAATCAACAGCAGGAACAACAAAAGCAACGACAGGCTCCATCTGGCGGAAGAATGAAAACCGACCCTCATGCGATACACCTCCGGGAACGAAAGAACTGGACGTACCCAGCCTCCAAATGGGACCACGGTTATAAATATTTTGAACTGTGGAAACGGTCCTTATTGCTCGTATTTTCCCTGCGCCCATCCCGTTCCCCGGGTTTTTGAGGTTTGTAGGAGAAAGATATAATAACCCCGTCGGATGTTACTATTTATCAAATTCCTGGAGGTAGAAAATGACCGAGGAGAATGAAGAAGAATTGATCATATCCCTTCCCGTCAGGAAGAGTGCGATATCCTCAGTGGAAAGCGGCATCGCGAGGCTGAACTCATCTCATATGGAGATGTTCGAGGCGGTAGAGGAGCCAATGGCTCTCATCTCGGGGGAGAAGAAGAGCATCGTTGTAAGAATAGTATCCGATAGACTTGCACCGGAGGGTGTCGTCACGCTCAGGAACAAGGACATGGAGACCCTTGACGTTGAAGAGGGAGATATGGTAAATATCTCCCCCTACTCCAAGCTCTCGGACGAACTCAAGGTTTCCTGGAAGAAATTCATAAGCAAGTTCAAACGAAAGAAGGAGGAAGGTGAAGAGCAATGAAGATATCGACAAGGATACAGGCAATATCCGTGACCCATCCCCTGTCCATGAACAGGAAGCTCGATCAGTACCTTAGCGAGCATCTGCCCGATCTCATGGACGAATACAAGATCGCGGACAGAACGGATATTCATGACCTCGACAGGAAGTTCGAGGGATACGAGAAGAGAATGGACGACCTGGAACTCTGGAGAACGGAGTTCGACCAGCGCTTGTCAACGGACAGAACACGCATGGACCGCCTGAAGGTCAAGTACGGAGTGAAGTGAGGTGATATGATGTCATTCGATTGGGGTACATTCTGGTTTGTTGTTATAATTGGTGTTCTTGTTCTGGCTTTCGTCCTTGCACTGCTGTGGTTCATCTCCTTGTCAAAAAAGAGGCGAAAGCAGGTCCCCTCCCACATCGAGCTGTATTTCGACAGCAACTTCAGAAAGATCATGGACGAGTGGGATTTCACAACCAGGGACAGGGTGAAATCGTTCAAGAAGGAGATCACGAAACGGCTTTCAGTGGTGGATTCGGACATATCGAACCTCGAGAAAAAGAAGAAGGACCTTGAGAAGAGGCTGACGTCCGTCGAGAAGGAGATGGGAAAGCTGGAGGGAGTCTGAGGAGGTGATGATTATGGAAGAGGAGATCGTAGAGGAACAGGAAAGAAGAGGGTTCGGCGGATGGCTGAGATCGCTCTTTTCAAGGAAGAGTGAAGAGGACACCGAACAGGAAGAGGAGGTTCCCGAATACAAGAGAAGGCTTCTGGACGGAAGGATAGAGAAATATCTGGACCAGAACCTGGATGCATACATACAGGAATACGGCATCCTGACCGGACTGGATCTTGAGGCCTACGAGGAGAGGTACAACAGGCTCACCGGCAGGATATCGAACATGACCGAGTACATGGCGGACGCTGATGTGAAGGTTTCCGTGCTGGAGAACGATCTGGCGGAGATCGGGAAGGTCTCGAAGAAGAAATAGGAGGTCATATGAATGCTGGCAGAGATTCTGGAAAAATACAAGGTCATCAACTCCGTTGGAAACACCATCGGGAAGGTCAAGGACATATACCTGGACCTCAACACATGGAACATAGTGGGCTTTCGTATTTCACCCGGTCCACTGAAAAAGGATTTCGTACTTGGCCCTGGCGAGATCGTCAAGTTCGATACGACGGACAGCACCATCATCGTTAACGATGATTTCGAACAGGATGAGATCCCGAAACAGCCGAGAAAGGACATGTATCCCTTCGATGAGCTGAAGAAGCACACTGTGGTGGACAGCGAGGACAAGAAGATAGGGAAGATATACAACCTGGAGATCCCCTACGAGAAGCTCAAGGCGTTCAAGGTCTGGAGGGTGCTCATCAAGACAGGTATCTCGGAGAGGAGGCTGAGACTTCATCCGACGGAGATAAAAGAGGTGATGGAGACCATCAAGCTGAAGGGCAGGGAAGCGGATTACAAGGAAGAAGCGGACTGAGCCTCT
Source organism: Thermoplasmatales archaeon ex4484_6 (assembly GCA_002254385.1). Taxonomy (GTDB): domain Archaea; phylum Thermoplasmatota; class Penumbrarchaeia; order Penumbrarchaeales; family Penumbrarchaeaceae; genus Penumbrarchaeum. The sequence goes on from NJDO01000067.1 coordinate 14,949, forward strand.
TCCCCCTCCACATCCAGGGGATTCGACACGGTCCGGACCGTCATTTCCCCGACAGGAATACCACACTGTTCATCGTGGAATATCTTCCCGGCTTCCAACCCGGAAGGGGTTCCCAGCTTGCGCAAACTTGAAATAACCTTCCACTTTATCGTCAAATCAACATAATAGGAAGGTGATCCCATGCCCACCACGGAAAAACTGAGAAAGCAGGTGATCGAGCTCAGGGAAAAGGGCCTCTCCAGGGAGGACATTGCAAAGGAACTCCATCTCTCGGAGGAGACGGTGGGCTGGCTCCTGTCAAAAGGGGAAGCGTCCGACAAGCCCCCTGCGGACATATACATCGGCTGGAGATCCGTCGGGGTCTATTCCTCGCGCATCACCCACCTCGCAAGGATATTCACGGATATCATACTGGAGGAATGCGAGAAGTCCGGTCAGGAGGTCGATGCCATAATGGGCATTGCAATAAACGGAATACCCCTTGCCACATCCATCGCAAACGAGATGGACCTCGAACTCATCCTGTTCAGACCCAAAAGCGCCAACATGAACGAGGAGATTAGGGGCACAACCCTGTCCAACTTCGCGGGGGTCAAGGATAAGAGGATAGTGGTCGTGGACGATGTGATCTCCTCCGGAAATACAATGAAAGGAGCTCTCGAGCACATTAAAGCCAATCAGGGCACCCCGGCTCTCTGTCTTTCCATAGTGAACAAGCAGCAGTTCAATGAACTCGAAGGGGTCCCCATAAGGGCGCTTCTCAGGACCCATGTGGTTTGACCGTCTCCATCAAGGTGTGTCGAATGCACTGGGCCGATGTCATAGCCTCCGAACTGGAGAAAATGGGCCATCAACACAGGATAGCAACGGGCATCACACCTTCCGGACATATCCATGTCGGGAACATGAGGGAGATACTCACCGGCGACATCGTGCACCGGGCTGCACTGGACAGGGGGCTGGATTCAACCCTCTACTACCTGGCGGATGATTTCGATCCTCTGAGGAAGGTGTACCCCTTCCTTCCGAAAAACTATTCCGAATATGTGGGAAGACCCCTTTCGGAGATACCTTCACCCGCTGGAGATGACCATTCCTACGCGGAACATTTCCTCGAGCCCTTCCTTGAATCCATCGAGAAGCTCGGCGTCGATGCGGTCGTGCTTCCAGCAAGCATTTCATACAGGGAAGGGAGATACGCTGAAGCCATCAGGTTGCTTCTTGACAGCAGGGAGCCTGTGAGAGAGATACTGGAAAGGGTCTCGGGAAGGAAGCTCCCCCGGGAATGGCTCCCTTACAATCCCAAATGCGGCTCCTGCGGAAGAATGGACTCAACCACACCACTTGACTGGGAAGAGCCATATGTACATTACCGGTGCTCCTGCGGACACGAAGGAAAGGCCGATACGAGAACCGATGACGGAAAGCTCCCCTGGAGGCTGGATTGGCCCGCCAGATGGTACTGGCTCGGTGTGACATGTGAACCATTCGGCAAGGACCACGCGGCGGCAGGGGGTTCCTATGATACCTCGTCGGAGATAATCAGGAACATTCTCGGAAAGGAGCCTCCGTATCCCGTCGTATACGAATGGATACAGCTCAAGGGCAAGGGAGCCATGTCCTCTTCCACCGGTGTGGTGGTGAGCGGGGAAGACATGCTGAGAATGACCCCGCCAGAAGTTCTGAGGTTCATGATAGCGAAATACCAGCCGGGAAGGCACATAGACATGGACCCAGGTCTGGGGATATTGAATCTGGTGGACGAGTTCGACAGGTACGAGAAGGAATATCATACCTCGAAGGATGGCGAAGATGACAGGAGAAGGACCTTCGAATTCTCCATGATCAAGAGACCCGCCTCCTCGAAGAAACCGAACCCTCCCGTGATTCAGATCCCCTACAGACATCTGGTCACCCTTGTCCAGCTCAACGAAGAGTTCGAATCGCTGAAGAAGATGGTGATGAGGACGGAATCCATCGATGAGCTGGATGGAGCTTCCCTTGAAAGAATGAGGGAAAGGGCCCGGTGCGTCAGGTTCTGGCTGGAGAGGTTCGCTCCCGAAGGGGTGAAGTTCATCCTCCATGATGAACCCCCCGACGAGGAGATCGAGAGACTCACGGAGGAGATGAGAGAGGCGCTTGCGGCAATGAGGGAGGATTTCACCGGTACGGAATGGACCGCGGAGAACATACACAACACAATCTACGAAGGTTCCAGAAAAAGGGGTATCGATCCAAAGACGACCTTCAGAGCCTTCTACAGAATACTTCTGGGACAGGACAGGGGCCCCAGGCTGGGATTCTTCCTCTCCACAATGCCGAGAGAAGAGGTCCTTTCCAAACTGGACAGGGTCCTTGAAAAGGGTAAATAATCGAAGCAGCTTACCCCCCATCACAAGGCGAACAGCCCCGTAGTGTAGAGGTCAATCATTCCGGCCTTTGGAGCCGGAGACGGCGGTTCGAATCCGCCCGGGGCTACCAGCTTTATTAATTATTGGGGGGCGGGGTGGAAGGATTCGAACTCGTTCGTTCGGACCAAAGGAGCAAGGCGACGACGTCCGAATGCAGACACAATCTCCGATTGTGGCGATGCGAATCCGCCCGGGGCCACCATTATC
>NJDO01000016.1 GCA_002254385.1 Thermoplasmatales archaeon ex4484_6
AGGACAGGGGATTTGTTGTAAGTTCCCGCCATATAAATACTTTTTTTAAAGCTTTCGGTACGCTGGACAATATCACGATTCAAGCCTTCGGAGCCATTGTTCGACCTCCCCGAGGTCCATGACTGCCGTGGGTTGGAGGACGGAAACGGGAGCTCCTGTCCGATGGGGGATCGGCATCTTCCCGATGTCCTCCAGCCTTCCGGGCCATACCACTGCGAATGAGGATGTCTTGCCGCATGCGTCCGCAAGGGCCTCCCGAACATCAATCCCCTCTTCCAGAACGAAGGGGTCCCTATCCCCTTCCCTGAAGAGGGACAGGTAAGGCCTCCATTCATCGAGAGCTTCCCTTGACGATGCGGGAATGACCCTGCACCCCCTTCGCTCGAGCATGCTCTTGGAAAGCCTGGCCCTCTTGATCGTTTCCTCCCTCTCCATTCCCAGTTCGGAAAATGCTGGAAGAAAGAGGAGGACCTTCCCCTGGGATGATCTCGGCATTCCCCCGATCCCGGGGACCCTCCCGGTGAAAAGGTAGGCCCATCTGCCTCTGATCTCCACCTCGAACCAGATATCCGGGTCCGTGAGGTCCACCCTCACCTTCGAATCATCGAGATGGGCGCATACGGCATCACCTCCCCTTACCGCCACATCCCTGCTGGAATAGGGGGTGTTCCCGGTCCTTCTGACCTTTATGCCGAAAGACATGCCCTCCTTCAATCTGTCCCTTGCGAAGAGGGACATCCCTTCCATCAGGGCATCCATCTCCGATGGCACCTTCTCAACATGGGATAGCGAATGGATCCCCGGCAGCCGCCTTAGAACCTCCATGGCACCATTCACATCATCGCACTCGACGAAGATCCTTCCCCTCTCTGTGGATATGACGTGCTCCAGCCTTTTCCGGGAAAGCGCCTCCTCCATGTGGTCTATCAGCTGCCTCTGGAACCTGGACCTGACCTTCTCGCTCTTGAGGCCCATCTCACCATATCTCACAAGGATCGTACCCATCAGGTCCACTTCCCGTATATCTTCCGTCCGCACCAGCGGCATTTTCCATTCTTCACATAGGATGTTGCCGAGAACCATCCCCTCTTTATGACCGTTTTCCCGCATCCGGGACAGATTGTATCGTTGAACTCCTTTCCCGCGACATTCCCTATGAATACATGGTTCATGCCTCCCTCCCTTGCCTTTTCCCTTATGCTGACAAGGGTGGAAACCGGTGTCGAGGGAACGTCCAGCATCAGATGATCCGGATGGAAGCGGTTGAAATGGACCGGAACGTCGGGAGAGACCTTCTCGACCATGAATCGCACGAACCCCTCTATCTGTTCATCATCATCATTGTAGCCAGGTATCACCAGATAGGCTATCTCGATGTGAACACCCATCTCGAATGCCGTCCTGACGTTGTCCAGAACCGGTTGAAGGCGGCCACCCGCTATCTGACTGTAGAACTCCTCGGTGAAGCCCTTGACATCGATGTTGGCGCCATCGGTATGTTCCATCAGCTCCCTCCAAGGGCCCTTCTCCAGATAACCGTTGGTCACCAGGACCACATTTGAGCCTTTCTTCCTCAGTGCCGGAGCAGCCTCCATGATGTACTCGAAATTGATGCTCGGTTCATTATAGGTAAAGGCGACTCCGATGGAGCCGTCCCTTGACGACATCCCGAGGAGGTCCTTCACCGGAAGAAAATTTTCGTCCAGACCATCGGGGGATGCCCTTGCGAGGGACCAATTCTGGCAGTGCCTGCACCTGAGATTGCAGCCGACCGAACCCAGGGAGAGGATGCTGCTCCCCGGAAGGAAATGATTCAGCGGTTTCTTCTCTATGGGGTCCATATGGACAGCGGGGTATATCCCGTAACCGATCGCCCCAAGTTCTCCACCCACGTTCTTTCTGACCCCGCATATCCCGACGCCTCCTTCCGGGATGGAGCAGTGATGGGGACATAGACCGCATTCCACATAATTTCCCTTCTTCGCAGACCAGTGGGATGCGGTATGCATCTCATTCATGCACATGGATTGGTAAGGAGACGGATAAGACTTCCGATTCTCAATAAAAACCGTCCAGGGAACCTGTGGTTCTGCCGAGACCGAGAAGCTCCATCAGCATCAGGGCGTTCCTCGGTGCCTGACCCCGGGGATGGTTGTTGAAGAAGACCCTCGTCTCCCTGTCAACCCGGGAGGACATTACAAGGAGGTCGTCCTTCCTCCCGATCAATTCTTCCCTGGTGTAGAGATAGTCGTATCTTGCCGGGGACGGGGGCTCACCACCCTTGAACCATGCCTCCCTGTTGCGCCCGTGGAACCTCACATAATTGTGCCGGGATGTATCCGCATACATCCACGGAAATGACGGGCCGTCAACCGTTACGAGTGCGGTTCCGTGCGCTCTAAGTATATCAACAGCTTCCGGCAGCAGAGCCGACCTCTCGTCAAGCCAGGATGAGTTCCTGAATTCAACTGCGGCCTCCCCCGGCCGTTCGGCCATCATCGCGCATACGTCCACCAGCCTCTGCTTTCCCAGGGCATATTCCGGAAGAGGGACCTTCGGTTCGCTCTTCATGCGGTACTTGATATCTCCCCTGAAGGTGAAATAGGGAGATTCCATCGAACCTGGAGGCCTCTTTTATCCATCCCTCGACCATCGATCTGCCGGGAATGTCGTAGAATGTTGTGTTGATCTCCACCGTATCGAAATGTGTGAAATACCGGGAAAGGAACCTGCTGCTCCTCTGCCCCTTGGGGTAGAAATTACCCACCCAGTCCCTGTAGGACCATCCGCTGTTGCCAATCTTGATGCCGGACATGGTCCCCTCCGGGAACGTATCACTCCAGCTTTCCCTTCTTTCCGCAGCTGGGGCATTTTATTTCGAGAGGTCTCTTCTCCGAGGTGACCGGGATCTGCGCACCGCATTTGGGACAGGGGACGTATCCGAGCACTTTCTCTTCCAGCTCGAGGTTATCCTCCGGTAGCTCGTATACAGCCGCCGAACCGTCGTGAAAGACCTCTTCGGGCTGTTCCATGCCAACGGTCTTCTCGTCTCCAAGGTGAAGGAACTCGCCTGAGGGTCGGTACACGGGACCCTGTATGCCCTCCATCTCCTTTTCATTGAATACAACGGGGAAGAACCTGAATTCGAAGTCGGGGAAGTAATCGACCTTTTTCTTCTGCTCTGCCATATCATCACCCCGGGGATCACCCCTCACCGGATTACTGCAATGGGCAACAGATATAAAATAACGTTGCAGAGAGGGCCATCGTCCTCTGCAGCTGTCCAAATGCCCGTATTCGGTAGATTATCAATGATGAGAATGGTATATCTCTACTTTATAACAGGGAAGGATCATGGAATATCGTGATGGAAATCGGGGGCACCTTCGGCGTGAAAGGTCTCAAGGAGGTCAACTACCTGACCCTTGATTGTCATTCTCTGATTCATGAGGAGTCATCACCCGGAAGCGTTGAGAATATCATATCCGCACATACATCCCTCGAGATAGAGGGAATTCGAGGAGAGCTCGATTTGGAGGTGGAAAAGGTTGGATCCGTCATATCGGCCGCGAGGACCTACAGGGCCGTTCTGGAATCGCTTCTTGAGGAGGAAGGGGTCGGGATAAGGATCGAGAAATATGGATCGGACCGGATGAACCTGACGGTTTCGGATTGTGATTTCGGGGGAGCTTGTCCGAAGGCCAGAGGCTGTTTCTGTCTGAGAGGTGAATACATCGGTCATGCCGTGTCGGAGCTTTCGGGATGCAAACTCTCATCGGTGAAGCCCGTATATTTCGATGACGGTGTGTGCCATCTGACCATTCACATAGAACCCGCTCCAGATAAGGAATGGAAAACGTCATCAACATCCATTGATCATCTCCCGGCTGACCTTGAAGCGTCCCTTCGATCTCTCCCGGCATGGAGGAAGAGGAAGTTCCAGATGAGGCATTACACAAGGGGGACCCTGAAGGCAGCTCGAGATGTTCTTCCCCGAAGGGAATTCGAAACTTTCATCCGTATGTTCAATATACAACTAAAGGAGGCTGTCAGAAACAGCACCCCGGTTCAGAAGAGGGGAGGGGATGTGCTGATCAAAGGCATCTCTGCCGCAAATCAATCTGGTGGCGGGAATGGAAGTATCATCTCATGTCCGAAATGCGGTTCCTTTATCAATCTGGATAAGGGCAGGTCCTGCTTCAGATGCGGGTACAGGTTCTGATTCCGGGGAAAGGATGATATCCCATACCGGGAACAGCTTTTTAGAGCGTGTCACTCATTTCCCATCATGATGCGCGCCTCCAGAATGACGGCCCGGGCCGCGGCTTCCATCTCGTTCGGTATGGGGTCCTTCATTCTGATGGCGGACCTGACCGCATCCGTCCTCAGACACGGGGATGAGGGCGGGACCGTTTTCGACATGGGGTTCCCATCCCTGCTCGGATGGGCTGGCCTCGTCCTATGGGTAATCGGGATCCTCTTTCTGGTCCTGCATCGAAGGAGAAACGGGCGCAGCGAGACCGGCGGTGTCCGTCCCGTTTTCATCAGGAATGGGGATACATTCACCTGTCCCAGCTGCGGAAGGAAACACGACATCTCGAAGGTGGACTTCCATGAAAGGTATACATGCGGGTGCGGCCGGGTATATGATATCTATCCGGAGGCAGAGGGGGAGAAAGATATCCCTCCCTGAAGTATCCGTGATATCCTTTCAAGAAGGGAAGATGCACTCAGGGAGGTGCCGAGCTCCTCCCTGGCCAGCTCTCCGCATCTCCCGTTGATGTAGGCCGAAACGCAGGCGGAATCGAACGACGACATGCCCCTGGCCATCATTCCGGCGCACAGGCCGGAGAGCACATCGCCGGTGCCTCCCACGCTCATCTCCGGTACACCGGTCCTGTTGTATCTTGTCAACAGGCCATCCCTCCGTATGTGATCGGAGAGGGAATGCTCCGGGGAGGGGGAGGCGATCATGTCCAACGGCCCCTTCACCAGAATATCGCATCCCGTCCTCTCTATCAGTGCTCTTACAGCAGCCATTGCCTCGTCCGACCACTGCATACATCCCTCGATCTCGATAAGCGGATGCAGGAGGACTTCGGGGTCATATTCGATCCCTGCCCCGTCCAGAAGCGTCCTGAGTTCTCCCCTGTGCGGTGTGAGAAGTATGCATCCCTCGCCTCTCACGGACCCCTGCATCAGCGGTGATATGGCCTTCAGACCGTCGGCATCGACCACCACGTCGAGCCCCCTCTCTCCGCACGATATGAACAGCTTCCGGAGGAATTCCACGGTCTCATCGCTTCTTCCGGTCCCGGGTCCCATCAGGACCGCATCCGCCCATTCGAGTTCGGCATCCATATCGTCGATAACCCCCGGGTCCAGCTGGAACGGGTCCTCCGTATCCAGCCGGGAAACGATGAGGTCGGGGGATGCGGAGGCGACAACCTCCCATATTCCCCGGGGTACGCATACCCTGACCAGATCCACCCCCATTTTCACGGCTGCAAGGGAGGCAAGAATGACAGCTCCGGTGAAAGGGCCGCCCCCGACGATAAGCAGCTTTCCTCCCTCGCCCTTGTGGGTTTCCGGCCCCTTCACGGGGATCCTCCGAAGGTCCCCTCTTCCAACATAAAGGGACGCTTCCCTCGGTATACCTATCTCCGCGATCTCCAACTCACCGCATTCGGGACGCGGGGTGCCGTCGACCACCATGCTGTCCTTGACATCGTGAAAGGTCACCGTCCTCCGTGCGTTCACGTGAACGGGGGTGCCCACTCCGGTGGGAATATCGATGGAGATCACCGGACGTCCGGATGCGTTCATCATCTCGACGGCATCCCTGTAAACGCCCCTCGGCTCCCCACTGGCACCCGAACCCAGCAGGCCGTCCACTATGATCTCCGCACTTTCAAAGGTCCTCTCGAGATCCTCCTTTTCCATGGACTCCATGACAAGGACCCGTACATTCACGGGGAGCGAATGGAACGCCTTTCTTGCGATCGTGCTCCTTATCCTTGCCGGCTCCCTTGCAAGCAGTACCGATACCGGGTGCCCGCCCTCGCTCAGATGCCTTGCGGCCACGAGGCCGTCGCCCCCGTTGTTACCCGTTCCCAGGACGAAAAGGACGCTCCCGCCGGAATGCTCCCTCGATATGATCTCCGCAAGTGCCCTGCCTGCATTCCCCATAAGAACGGATGGCGGGACCCCGCATTCTCCGGAATTGATATCGAGTATGGACACGTCCTTCGGTGATATCATCTTATCACTCCAGAATCTCCGCTTCCACCACCTCTGTTCGGGGAGCTTCCGCCTCCACGATGACGCCTCCCGCCACCTCCCTCTTCCCCTTCTCCTCTGCCAGGATGGATGCTGCGATATCATCGGCCCTCGACAGCAGTGGGTCCTTCACGATCGGACGTGCGGACGTCGAAGGTGAGGGCCCCTGCCTTTTCCCCGTATCCCCGGAGGAACCTGCGGGCCGCTCCTTAGTGGGCCCTCCTCCCGCATTCCTGCCTTTTCCCTTCCTCAGCACCAGGAACCATACGATGAACGCGATAATGACCACGGCTGCAATTATACCGATGATCAGCCATAGAATATTGAAAACGGACTCCTTTTCCGTTGAACGGGATGCTATGACCGTTATCTCCCTGCTTCCGGTGACATCCCCCGTATCGTAGGATACGGTAAAGGTCGTCTCACCCTCGGACTCCACCTTCAGCAGCTTCACGGTCATCCTGACCGTGCCATCCTCACCCATCCCGACCGATAGGCTGGCCGGTTCGAAGGTCACAACCATATTCGCCGGGACCTCGACGGATATATCCACATCAACATCGATGTTGCCCCTGTTCCTCACGGTCAGGTTCACCTTTCCCTCTTTTCCCTCCTTCAGGTCGAACCTGTCCCTGTCCGGGACCATTTCAAGGGAGATTATCTTCTTGAGCTGAACTTTCAGCTTCTGCTCGAAAGAACCCATATCCCCCCCGTTCACATCGACCCTCACCTCATACGGCTCGCTCTCGTATCTCTCACCTTCCCTGGGTGTGATGGAGATGTTCCACAGTGAGGATTCGCCCGGAAGGAGATCAAGCTCGTTGTAGTCATATATGACCTCCCATCCCGTGGGCCGGTCCACTCTGATCGACACCCTGTTCTCCTCGAGGGTGGGGTTGTAAAGCTCTAGAGTGAAGAACACCTCCGAGTAGCGTATGGGATGGTTCGATCCAACCCTGGAAGAGAGCTTCGTATCGGTTGTGTCCAGGAGTGTTGCAAGGCTCCTCTCCGGGTCCACCACCCTTACATGGAGATATATGTACTTCTTGTCGGTCTTTCCCCTCTCGCGAACGAAGAGTTCCATATCATATGTTCCCATGGAGGAGGGGCCGGTCAAGATATTGATATCCATGACCTCCTCGGACCCTCCGGCGATGGTGATCACGAAAATCGACCCCTGCATGGTTCCGTTCCCTCCGCTGTAGGAAACACTCCAGTCCGCGGGCCTCTCATCCATTCCCATCTCGAATGTCCCGGATACGTTCCTGAGATTCACGATCCTTGCCGCGAACTGGACACCCCCTCCGGATACCACGGCCTTGGTCGTGTCGGAGACCGCCTCCAGACCGAATGAGGCTTCCTTCACAACAAGCACCGTTGCATCCCTGGAATACGATCTCCCGGAGTTCCTTGAATCCGCCGTGAGGGTCAGGGCATCCCTGTCTCCCTTGGAGGCCCTGATGGGGACAAGGACGGTGAACTCCACGGTGACCGTGGCCCCGCCCTCCACCTCCACGGGGTCGGGGGCCTCCACCGCCCATCCGAGTTCGGAGGTGTATGAGAAATCCACCCTGTCCGTTCCCTCTCCACCGTTGAGTATGTCCATGGAGATGTCAACGGTCTCCCCCGCATCGGCCTCCCTGTCGGGGTCGTCCACCGTCACGAGAAGTCCCGAGGATACTGTCAGTTCTCCGGTGGCTTCACTTGTCTGACCCGTCCGGCTGGTGACGGAAGCGATTATGTTATAGACATCTTCGGGAGTGCCCTCGGGCAGAGTGTATGTGAAATTGGTATAGGCGATCTTTTCCCCCCCGTTCTCCCGTGGTTGTCCGGTCTGGTTGAGAATGACAAGCTCGTTGTCGGACATGACAAGGATGTTCACTTCCGATATATCATAGGCACCGAAGGCATCGGAAACGGCGACGGATACGTTGAATGTCCTGGCCTCGTCGGGACCGTTGGGCAGAAGCTCATCAAGCTCCCTCCCGTGAACGTCCGTCACCGAAACCGAGATGTCCTCCACCCTTACGGGACTGGCTGCGAATTCCAGATAGGAGAAGCCCCCTGTGGAATCTATCCTGAAGGTGAAGGCCACCGCTATATGGGGAGTACCCTCAAGGGTCATCGAGAGCTCGATCCAGGATCCCGAGGGCACCGTTTCCCCCCCCTGGGATGTCAGTTCAAGAGCCAGATCATCCTCGAGCATCTCCTGACCCCTGAATATCCCTCCCGCAATCTGAACCAACGGACCGGTCTCCGTCACATAGTTCAACCTGACATCAAGACTGTAGGAGTCATCGATGAAGGTGCCGATGGAACCCTGAAGATGAAGAAGAACATGAACGGAGCTTCCATCCCTTATGCCTTCCAGAAGCAGGTCCCTTGTCAGGGGGTAGGATAGAGTGAAGCTCCAGTTCTCCCCCGGGGACATCACATCGTTCTGTATATCTATCTCCGTTGTGGAGGGTGGTATGGTATCAAGTGTATCGGTCCTGCTGTGGAGATACAGCCGCATCCGGTCCTGATCCGCGGTTTGCCCGGGAACGGGATGGATCATCAGGGTTGACAGCAGCACCATTATCAAGAGCATGAAAATGTATGGTTCACGATTCGACACACGAAAGCCCCCATTCGGTGAATATTCCAAATCATCTTTGTTATCCTTTATATATTTCGGTAGTCGGTGTGAAACATCTCTCCCGGTCGATCGGATCCGGTCAACGGGAAAGGGAGAATCAAAAGGGATATGTAAAAGCTCTCCGTTTAAAGCGAGATTCTTTCTTCCAACCCGAAGCCCCACGGGGTGTGTTAAATGAGAAGGATAGAAGAGCATCCCATTCTCGAGATACCGGAGCGCACCAAGGTCGCCTTCACCTGGAACGGAAAAAAGCTGGAAGGTTTCGAAGGCGAACCCATATCATCCGCGCTCATTGCAAATGACGTACATGTTTTCGGCCATCATGCCAAGGATGCCAGCCCTCAGGGCATCTTCTGCGCAAACGGTCAGTGTGCCCAGTGCCTCGTGATGGTCGACGGTCTTCCGAAGAAATCATGCATGACGCCGCTCGAGGAGGGAATGGTCGTCGAGAGCGTCGAGGGCCTTCCGAGCCTCCCGGAATCGGATGACGTTCCCGGAATGAAGGAGATACCGGAGAAGGAGGTCGAGGTTCTCATCATCGGGGGAGGACCGGCAGGCCTTTCCGCAGCCATCGAGCTGGGGAAGCTCGATATCGGAACCCTGCTTATCGACGATAAGGATCGACCGGGGGGAAAACTGGTCCTCCAGACCCACAAGTTCTTCGGATCGGTGGAGGATTCCCACGCGGGAACAAGGGGATTCGAGATCGGGAGGATACTGGAGGCCGAACTCCGAAAATATCCATCGGTGGAGGTATGGCTGCGGTCAACAGCCGTGGGTGTGTTCTCCGACGGGGTCGTGGGCGTCGTGAAGGAGGGGACCTACGGAAAGGTGAGACCGGGGAGACTGCTCGTTGCGACCGGAGCCAGGGAGAAGATGCTCTCTTTTCCGGGAAACACACTCCCAGGTGTCTATGGCGCCGGAGCATTCCAGACCCTTGTCAACAGGGATCTGGTCCGCTCCTCCGACAGGATACTCATAGTGGGCGGCGGGAACGTGGGACTCATAGCGGGATATCATGCCATACAGGCAGGTATGGAGGTCGTGGCGCTCATCGAGGCCCTTCCCCATGTGGGAGGTTACAAGGTCCATGCGGACAAGCTCAAACGTCTTGGCGTCCCCGTATTCACGTCGCATACCATAGTTTCTGCCGAGGGTGGAGAAAGGGTTGAAAAGGCCACCATTGCGGGACTTGACGGGAACTGGAACATCATTCCGGGGACCGAGAGGACCTACCCGGTGGATACGGTTCTGATTGCCGTTGGTCTCGATGAGGTGAACGAGTTCCACAGGAAGGCCCTGGAATTCGGGATACCGTCGTATTCCGCCGGGGATGCCCAGGAGATTGCCGAGGCATCCGCTGCCATGTTCTCTGGCAGGATCGAGGGGCTCAGGATAGCAAGCTCCCTTGGAAGATATGATGGAGAGATACCGGGAGAATGGGAGAACAAACTGGTGGTGCTCAAATCCAAACCGGGGAAAGTGGTGGAAGGGAATATCGATGACAGGGAAGAAGGCGTTTTCCCCGTGATCCACTGCAAGCAGGAGATCCCCTGCAATCCCTGCATATCCGTCTGTCCGGTGGGTGCGTTGAAGACGGAGAGAGATGAGATAACCGGTCTCCCCTACCTTGCGCACCCCGACAGGTGCATCGGGTGCATGAACTGCGTTGGAATATGCCCCGGTCTTGCGATAACCCTTGTCGATTACCGGAAGGACCCCGAGCATCCGATCGTGACCCTGCCCTACGAGGTATGGAGGGAGAGAGTGGAAAAAGGCACTGTAGTTCCCCTCACCGATGAGGAGGGCGCGGTCCTTGGCAGATATCCCGTGCTCGACCTTATCGAGAATCCCCGATTCCCGGGAACGCTGCTGGTCAAATTCAGGGTGGAGAGGGCAGCCGCAAAGAAGATCGCAGGAATACACCTCCAGGAGAGGAGCATCTCTCCCGTCGGGGAGTACGAAAAGGCGCTGCTTCCGGACGATGCAGTGATCTGCCGCTGCGAGAGGGTCACCGCCGGTGAGATAAGGAACGCCATCAGGAGCGGGATAAGGGACCTCAATCAATTGAAGGCCGTCACAAGGGCCGGTATGGGGGCATGCGGCTCGAAAACGTGCAGACCGATGATACTCCGATTGTTCAGGGAGGAAGGGGTGGACATGAGCGAGATCACCGACAGGACCGATCGACCCCTGTTCGTGGAGGTCCCCCTGGGATATTTTGCGGGATGCGAGGAGGGTGATGACGATGAATGAGTATGATGTCATCATCATAGGGGCGGGGTCAGTGGGCCTTCCGCTGGCAATGCCACTGGGGAATTCGGGAGTGAAGACCCTCGTTATCGACAAGAGAGCATCTCCGGGGCAGGGTGAGAACAAGCACGCCATTGGGGGCGTGAGGGCAACCCACTCGGATACCGCCAAGATCCTGACATGCCTCCGGTCGCTCGAGATCTTCTCCACATGGGAGGAAAGGTACGGAGACGACATCGAATGGGTGAAAGGGGGATACACGTTCCCGGTCTTCAGGGTGGAGGATGAAGAGGCCCTGAAAGGGATACTTCCGATACAGAAGGAACATGGATTGAACATAGATTTCGTCGGTCCTGACAGGATAAGGGAGGTTGTCCCGGGAATAAACACGGAGGGGCTTATGGGGGGTACACATTCGCCGGATGACGGCTCCGCGTCCCCCCTCATCGCCGCCCATGCATTCCACATGCAGGCGGTTGGAACAGGGGTGGAGGTTCATTTCAACGAGAAGGTGAACAGAATCCTCGTGGAGGACGGCAGGGTCACAGGTGCTGCAACGGACAGGGGGCATTACTCTGCCCCCGTTGTCGTGGACGCAGCCGGACCTCATTCAGCGGAAATATGCAGGACCGCCGGTGTCGAGGTCCCCGTTGTTCCCGATTCCCACGAGGGAGGCATCACGGAGCCGGTGAGGCGGTTCTTCACATCGATGGTCGTTGACCTGAGGCCGGGCCCCGGATCCAAGAACTTCTACTTCTACCAGAACAGGCATGGTCAGGTGGTCTTCTGCATAACCCCCGACCCGCCCATCGTGGGAACGGACAAGAGGGAGACATCCATCTTCCTTCCCCAGGTCGCAAGGAGAATGGTGGAGCTGCTTCCAAGGCTGAGAAATCTGAGGGTTAGAAGGGTATGGAGAGGTCTGTATCCCATGTCCCCGGACGGTTCACCCATCGTGGGATGGAACAGGGATGTCAAGGGTCTTCTGCACATGACCGGAATGTGCGGTCAGGGTTTCATGCTGGGACCCGGATTGGGAGAGGTCGTGGCCAGATTGATAACCGACAGATCGACGGAGGACGACAGGAAGATACTTTCAGGTTTCTCCCCCTACAGGGATTTCGGCGGAGAGGAAGCTCTCAAGTGAGGGTGATCGTCGTTCCGGCATCCCCCTCGAAGGAGCGGTATCCGTCCTCTATGGAAGTGATGACCACCCTCTTCCCTCCGTTTTCAAGGAAATCCACGGCTGATTCGATCTTGGGTCCCATGGAACCCCTGGGAAACTGCCCCTCTTCCAGGTATTTCCTGGCATCTTCAACGGTCATATGGGAGAGCATTCTCTGCCGCGGAGTTCCGAAATCCAGGTAAACACCATCGGCATCCGTCATTATCACGAGCACTTCGGCCCCGACCTCCCGGGCAAGTACGGCAGAGGCCCTGTCCTTGTCCACGACCGCATCCATTCCCTCGAGCCTCCCGTCCTCCATGTAAAAAACGGGAGCTCCACCGCCTCCGGCGGCTATCACGATGACCCCCATATCGATGAGCCGCCTTATTACCCCGGAGTTGATGATCTTCAGGGGTTTCGGTGAAGGGACCACCCTCCTCCAACCCCTACCCTTGTCCTCCTTGACGACCCATCCGTTCTCCCGGGCAAGCCTTTCCGCCTCCTTCTTGCTGTAGAACTGTCCCACGAACTTGTTCGGGTCCTTCACGGAAGGGTCGTTCCTGTCAACCAGGGTCTGGGTTACCAGTGCTGCGACATCACGGTCCACTCCCTCCATCATCAGCGCGTTCTGGAGGGACTGCTCTATCATGTATCCTATCCCGCCCTGCGTATCGGCCACAAGAACCCCCAGGGGAAGGTCGGGAGCGCTCCCCCTTGCTATCTCCACCCTGAGAAGGGCGTTGCCCACCTGCGGTCCGTTACCATGTGTTATGACCAGTCTGTACCCCTCCCTTGCCAGCCTGATGATGGGGGGAAGCGATTCCCTTGTATGCTTGAACTGATTCGCTATGGTATCCGGTACTCCCGGTCTCGTGATTGCATTTCCTCCAAGGGCCACAACCACCGCAGGTTCCTTTCGATTCATCTTACCTCACCGGGTGAGTTCCCCACATTGGCCGGAGCCATATATAAACTTGAAGCATACGGAAAAACCAAACCCCCGGGGTCCCGCCCATCGAGGGATAGAATACCCTCCATGCAGCCATATATATTTCAGAAAAATTCTATGTAGAGCATATAAGAAAATATTAAATACCTTCAGAATAAGATAATATTTCCCCAAAGCCATCACCATTCAAGGTCGATTGACATCGGTCTTCTGATTAGTCGTTCGTTTCGCGAGCTTTATCCCTCAGATGGGATCAGCAAGGTCATGGGGAGGGGTGATTACATGAAACTTGAGTACGTAAGGAGTTTAACCGATGTAAAGGGTCTGTCAGAGGAGGAGAAGAGGGAACTCGAGAAGGTTACTGAGAAGTACACGTTCTATTCCAATAATTACTATCTGTCCCTCATCAACTGGGAGGATCCGGATGACCCCATCAGGAAAATAATCATACCTTCGACAACCGAGCTCCACGGAGAGGGAGCCCTCGACCCGTCGAATGAGAGCAAGTTCACCCCTGCCAGAGGACTCGAGCACAAGTACGGCCCCACAGCCCTCATACTCATGTCCCGGGCATGCGGTGGTGTATGCAGGTTCTGCTTCAGGAAGAGAATATTCATGGCGGACAATCAGGATGCCATACCCGACCTCTCGGCAGCCATGAACTATCTGAGAGACCACAAGGAGATCAACAACGTTCTTCTCTCCGGAGGGGACCCCCTTGTGCTTCCAACCACATACCTGAAGAGAATCCTGGCACAGATCTATCGTATGGAACACATAAAGTTTGTGAGAATAGGTACAAAGATACCCGTCTACAATCCATACCGCATCCTTGAGGATCCGTCCCTTTCGGACCTGGTGAGCAGGTTCTCGAAGAGCGAGAGGAAGTTGTACATCATAACCGATATCAATCACCCCAGGGAGCTCACCCCTCAAGCACTGTCCGCATTGAACCAGCTCATGAAAAACGGTGCGATACTGGCGAACCAGACCCCCATCTTAAAGGGCATCAACGATTCCAAGGACATCCTGATCGAGCTCTTCAACAAACTCACGGCCGTGGGGATCCCGCCATACTACGTCTTCCAGTGCAGACCCACCGTGGGTAATGCGGATTTCGCGATTCCCATCGAGAAAGGATACAGGATGTTCGAGGAGGCGAAGGCGGCGGTCTCCGGACTTGCCAAGAGGGCACGTTTCATAATCTCCCACACTTCGGGGAAGGTGGAGGTTGCGGCGTTGACCGATGAATACATCATATTCAAGTATCACAACGCAGCACATCAGGAGAACGACTCCCGTGTCATGATATTCAGGAGAAACCCCGAAGCACTGTGGCTGGATGATTACGTCGAAGAGGTTGTCTCCTTCTCACCCCTGATGGAAGGTTCGGAAACCTCCCTCTATCAACATGTGGATGACACGGGATAGGTGATTGATCCTCATCAAAACTAACAATTACGGGATACATGTTATGACCCCGTTAGCGTAGAGGAGTGTGATATCCATGAGTGAGGACGATGAGGAACTCAGGGCCATAAGGGAACGAAAAGCGCGCAGGATGCGTCAGGAGCTTGAACGAGAAAGGGAGATGGAAAACTGGCCGTCCGAGCCGGTGGAGCTTACAGACGCCAATTTCAGGGATGTCGTATCCAGATATCCCCTGGTCGTTGTAGATATGTGGGCTGTATGGTGTTCTCCCTGCAGGATGATAGCTCCCATCATGGAGCGCCTTGCGGTGAAGTATGCGGGGAAGGTGGTGTTCGGGAAGCTGAATGTGGACGAGAACCCCTCAACGGCCAACGCTTTCAAGGTGATGTCCATCCCGACATTGCTCATCATCAAGGAAAGGGAGCTGGCCGACAGGATCATAGGGGCGGTTCCCCAGCAGCATATCGAATCCGTTCTGAACAGGTACATCTGAACTGGGGTTCGATCCCCCGGAAGTTCAGGGGATTATCTCGCATCCGTTGTTGATCTCCGGATAATCGAGCTGCTCCATCTTTAACATCCCGCTGTCGAGAAGCTCCATTGCAAGGGGAACGAGTCCCTTCAGTCCCTCTATCATTCTCCGGGTGCTTAAGCAGACGCGGTCGAACCATTCCCATCCCCATGACATGGTCCGGTTCGCATACAGGCATCTTCCGCCGCAGACCCATAAGATGTCACATTCCGTGCAGGGGGGTCCGATCCTTCTGGAGTTCCGTATATCCTCGGGTGTGGAGGTTCGGATGTCCCCCACATTGGAATAGAGCAGCTCCGGCGCAATGGGGCAGGCCTCTATTGACCCGGAGGTCATGATGGCGAACGAATCCACCCCCGCCCCGCACCACAAGTGATGCGGCACACCTGTTATGAGTGTTCGAAGAATGGGGATGAAAGGGACGAGCCCGGGAACCCCGCCCTCCCCGAGCCCTTCCCCGAAGAGGGATATCAATCGGCCGATCCCCTCATCATACCTATCCAACCATTCTTCGAGATCCGGCCTGGAGTCGAGGTCGCTCCAGAAAACATCGAGCTGCCAGTGGACGTGATCGAAATGCTCGAGAAGATGCGTCACGTCACGGTATATATCCCCGTGGTCCGAGAACGCCATCCTTGCTATGAGATCTCCCCCAAATCCCCTTCTCCTGATATCCTTCACATTCCTCATTACACGATCATACGTTCCCCTTCCCCTTGAAGCATCCGTCACACGGGCGGGTCCGTCGAGTGAAACGAGTATCGAATGGAGCCTTTCAAGGTAGGGCTTCTTCAACAGGTGCAGAAGGGTCCCATTTGTCTGGAGCGTGAAGGCCCTTGCCGGAACCCTGTCCATGATCTCCTCCAACCTGTGAATGGCCATAAGCGGTTCTCCTCCGTAGAACCCGATCACGGCCTCACTGTCCTTCGAAATGAAATCGACGAGCTCTTCGATATCATACTCCACCTCCAGAGGGATGCCCGGTAAATGACGTGTACCGCCGCAGTAGGTGCAGGAGAGGTTGCATCTCTCCGTTGTGAGGACATGATACTGCATCGGTCACCCCGAAGCATGGAGCAGATATATCGATTTTGATGGAAAAACATGGGATCCGGGCAATTATGGCGATCGTGGAAGGGATGAAAAATGTATAAAAAAAACCTTCATGAGCATCAACCCTATGCTGATCGATGCTCACAATAAAAGAGTGAAGATTCGGTGAAACACACCGAATCTTCATACAAAAAGGCGCTCCCGTGAGGAAGCGCCGTTGTCAAAAGCTCCGTCTCCCTACTGAGGGGGTGCCGGAGGCTGCGGCGGCATCGGAGGCTGCTCCGGTGCCGGCTGTTCCGGGACCGGCTCCTCGGGTGCGGGCTGCTCGGGCACCGGCTGTTCCGGGGCCGGCTCCTCGGGTGGTACAGGCTGCTCTTCCATGGGCTGCTCCATTCCCTCCGGGGGCATCTCGCCTCCCTCCATCGGAGCCTCTCCCGCTTCGGCAGGCATCTCCTCACCCATCCCCGGCTCTTCCGGTGCGGGCTCCTCCTTCTTCTTGCCCTTCAGCACCACCAGAATGATGATCAGAAGGATCACCAGGCCAACGATGATGGCAAGGATTATCAGGATAGTCGCCAGGATGTTGTCGGCCTCATCTTCCTTCTCCACTATCTTGATGGTATTGGAGTCCTGAGAGACGGTTTCGGTGCCGTCCGTCACCGTGCAGGTGAAGGTATAGGAAAGCCCCTTCTGGAAGTAATCACCAGGAACTATCAATGTCGCACCATTGCCGGTCCAGGAGGAGTCCTGGTCGTTGGTCCAGGTGTATGTGAGCTCGTCTCCCTCCGCGTCAGTGGCGGTACAGGTGAGTTCCACATCCGTCCCCTCCTCGACCTCGCCCTTGAGAACGAATTCTGCAATATCGACCGCTCCTGCATTCTCGAGATCAGCGGGATAGGCGTGCACTGATATGATAGATGGTGCGGTATTCGCAACCTCAACGTTGACCATGAAGTATCCGATGGCAACGGTCTCGGTGCCGTCGGTTATCTCAGCGGAAACGTTGTAGGTTCCTGCGTCACTCCAGTTGTAAAGGAAGTAATCCGTGTCCAGAGTTACAGCCGTCCCGTCTATCTTCCAGATAATGCTCACGGTATCTCCGTCAACATCCGCAAGGTTTGCAAGGGATACGTTGACCTCTTCGCCGGTCTTGATATTGAACTCGGCCTGATATGAATCACCCCATTCTCCGGTAGGAGCATCATTTACGTTCTCTATCATGAAGTAGAGCCATATTTCCTGATAGAGTTCACCGTCGGAAACGTTCAGTGTTGCCCAGAAGTCACCGTATTCGTTCTCTTCGAACGTAACGGTGAAGTTGTAGGGTATGGTCATATTTGTCTCGTTCAGGTCCTGTGCGGCCTCGAAGGGCCCTCCGAGGTTATCGATCTCGTAGGTGAGGTTCATCATGGGTGTCTCGACATCCATTGCGCTCACCATGAACGAGATGGGCACTTCCTCCTCACCGGAAATGTTGACCACATTCCTCCATTCGGACATGTTGCCCTCCGTCTCATCGACCCATGTGTAATTCCAGAGTTCGATGTCGAGCTGGGTGTCGTCCATCATGAGGTATTCGATCTCGGGAGGATCGTTCACCGGTGTTATGGTAACGGTGAAGTTGTGCTCCATGTATCCGACATAGGAGTCGGTGGCATTGATCACGACGGTCACCTCACCGTTGAAGTTATCCACTGCCGGTGTGATGTTGTAGACATAATCATCTATCATGACCGCGTCCAGCTCGTCGGGCCATGTGATGGTATATGTGAGACCTGCGGGTGTGAATGCATCCGTTAGGTTCCATGTGAACGCCTCTGCCGCATCCTCCTCTATCTCGATCGTATCATCGAACCCCGTGTTGAAGGCTACGACGGGGAGAACGGTTATCTGCCCCTCTGCAACGAGATAGTTGGAAGAGTTTCCGTTATCCGTGATGTTCACCGAGTAGTCGAATGTCCCTGCCACATCGGCTGTCCACGTGTACATCCATACGATGCTTCCACCCACGTCGGAGGTGTCCCAGAAAGACATATCCGCCTCGAGCGGAGTGGATAGCCCGATGGTCAGGGTTGCAGTCAGGTTGTCGGAAACGTTCATGTAATCCGATGCATCAATGAAGGGCTGAGCATCAACAAGGAACACAAAGTCGTCGCCGACATAACCTATTTTATCTTCCAAATTCCCGCTTTCATCACCCACGACTATCGTGAAATCCGCGGGAAGATCCACCCCCACGGCGAACAGCCCGACAAAAGCGGCCAGTGCGAATCCCATTGCCAATGATAAGGCAACGGCTCTCTTTCCGAATAGTTTCTCCATACTCATCACCACCTAGTTTTCACATAGCTTCCTATGATTTATTGTCCCAGGTGAGGCTATGTCCCCTTGAAGCTCACCTTATCAGTGAAAAATGGCTATGGATTATTTAACAGTTTCCCGTTTTTATTCACTCATTGTCGAATTGTTTGTGTTTTTTCATATGACTATGCTATATTCTCAACTATTTGAATAATGCTTTTTTTTTCTTTTTTTTTCTCTAGCCAGTTGAAAAAGGTCCTCCAGGTCCCCGGAACAGAAAACATTGTCCACTTTGAAATGGTAATCCGATCCCTTTCCCCTGCGCGAGGGGAGAATGTACCGAACTCAATGCAGGGGCCCTTTCGATCGGGAATGAAATGAAAGTTCGGAAATGCTAATAAGGTGGGATGGAAGGGTCACCCATAAATATCAGTATTGATTTCAGCGCCAAGGAAGGAGCCGGTTTCGGCCCTTCGTAGACGTTCGGGAGTTCTGATCC
The DNA here is from genome assembly GCA_002254385.1 of Thermoplasmatales archaeon ex4484_6. Classification (GTDB taxonomy): domain Archaea; phylum Thermoplasmatota; class Penumbrarchaeia; order Penumbrarchaeales; family Penumbrarchaeaceae; genus Penumbrarchaeum. The sequence goes on from NJDO01000016.1 coordinate 19,104, forward strand.
CATGGACGATGAGACCATCTGGAAGCGGACCAAGTTCGCCGCCGAGATAGGCGAGGATGATTACAACACGGAAATAACTCTCTGCGGGTGGGTCCAGTATACCAGGAACCTGGGGAAGATGGCCTTTGTTCATCTCAGGGACCGGACCGGTATCGCACAGATAACCGCCCTCTCCAAGACAATGGACAGGGAGCTTTTCGATCTGATAGTTTCCGTTCCAAGAGAATCGGCGGTATGTGTTCGCGGTATAGTGAAGCAGTCCCCGCAGGCGAAGGCGGGGTGGGAAATAATACCTTACAAGGTGAAGATCGCCGGAGAGGCCAAGACCCCGCTGCCACTTGGAGTGGTGGACAAGGTGGATGCGGACATGGACACCAGGTTCGACAACCGCTTTCTGGATCTCAGAAAACCACAGATACAATCCATTTTCATGATAAGGTCGACCATCCTTGATGCCGTTAGAGAGGTATTCCTCGAGGAGGGCTTCATCGAGATACAGACCCCGAAGATAGTGGCTACGGCCACGGAGGGAGGGACTGCCCTCTTCGAGATGAAGTACTTCGACCGCAAGGCCTTTCTGAACCAATCACCCCAGCTGTTCAAACAGACAATGATGGCCACGGGTCTGGACCGTGTGTTCGAGATCGGTCCCGCTTTCAGAGCCGAAGAGCACGACACCGTGAGGCACCTGAACGAGTACACCTCCATCGACTGCGAGATGGCATGGGGAACGCTCGACGATTCCCTTGATGTTCTTGAAAAGGTCATCCAGAGAGTATATTCCAATGTATTGAACCACAATTTCATGCAGCTCGAATCCATGGGGCAGACTCTCGTATCACCGGAAAGACCCTTTCCGAGGCTCAACTATAACTGCATAATCGACAAGCTCTCCGCAAGGGGTATAGAGGTTGTAGATGAGAATACGGGTAAGAAGAGGGTCATCGAATGGGGTGACGACATTCCCATGGACGGCTTCAAGGAGATAGCAAAGGACAGACCCTCCCTCTATTTCATAATGAAATGGCCCATGAAGCTCAAACCCTTCTACATCCAACCGGATCCGGACGATCCGGAGGTGTCCCAGGGTTTCGATCTCAATTACGGGGAAAAGGAGCTCGTCTCCGGCGGCCAGAGGGTGCATGACCCGGAGCTTCTCAGGAAACTCATCAGAGAAAGGGGGATGGACCCAGAAGATTTCGGATTCTATCTCAAGGCGTTCGATTACGGAATGCCCCCCCACGCGGGATGGGGTCTGGGAGTCGAGAGACTTACCATGATAATCACCGGTTCCTCGAACGTGAGGGAAACTGTCCTCTTCCCCCGGGACAAGCACAGACTCGTCCCCTGAAACTCCATACAGGTTCATAGGACGGTCTTCCTCAACCGGTTCCTTGGCACGGCGCACAAGCTTCAAACCCGCCTGGCTGCGATCGCCGGAAAAATGTCACCGCATGCCCGTGATGGCCCGGTAAAATGTATATGTCAAGTTCCACGGGGGGTAATCCAATATATACCTGTATGAACTTTACACCATTCCCAGGGTGATAGGATGTTCTCGTCTTTCCGTCATTATGTTCTGGTCCTCTTTCTGATATCCGCTGCCGTTGGCATCTCTGCACTTCTTCCCACGGGAAATGATGCCTATTCCAATGAATATCTGTTCGAAGAAGCGACCGACATATATTATGACACCAACCCCAGGTTCGGAGACCTGGATTCCGTGAATACAAGAGATGTGTACAGGATCGTAGGATTGATCGGTGATGACCAGAACGGGGGGGCGCACGCACAGCGTCTTGTCCTCTCTCTTACGAAAACGGACGGAGCGAACGTGGAAGGCTTCCTCTATGAACCGAACGGCCGGCCCCTTGCAAGATTGTACTCGGACGGGGAAATATCTGACATCGAGTTCTTCGTCCCATACGATGGTGATTATTTTCTGGAGGTGGTCTCCGATCCGCCGGGAAGCTCCTCCAGCTACAGCTACCAGATGGGAGGCCAGCAGGACGAGAACAACAACCTCTTCGACGGCAACAACAAGCCCGGAGCGACAGGTTTCTCCGGCAGCAAGGAGGTGGGGGGAACCCTCCACCCCACACACGACATCGTGGATTACCACCAGTTCGATCTTCAACCGAATCTTGCGGTGGAGGTCTCCCTCATCACAAACTCGCCATTCAAACTGGATATACTCAACTCAACCGAGGACCTGCTGTCCACGGTGGAGCCCGGAGGCTCGTTCGAGAGGAGAAATGACGGCCCCCTGGACATCAGGTTGATATTCAGGATATACCTGGAGCTGGATGGCAATACCCAGTATGTTCCCGTTGCCTCCTCCTACTCGCTCAGGGCCATTGTATGGTCCTTCACGACGATCCCCCAGATAAACGGCTCCGACCCGTGGCCCGAGAGATTCAGCAAGGCCGAGGACCATTCGCTCGAACCCCCGCTCAATCTATCCACCCATTTCATAGAATCAGGGGGGGACCCTCTCGGATTCGAGATAACCTCATCCAACACATACCTGGATGTGAGAATGGTGAACCATACGGTGGGAAAGGGGCAGGACGCATGGAACTATACACTGGTCGAGATAACACCCATGCGGAACTGGTATGGTGAGGAAGTTGTCTCATTCAGGGCATACGACAGGGATGGCTCGGTGACCGACAGCTTCATCATGGAGATCAGGGAGGTCGACGATCTCCCATTCATCACCAGGATAGGCGGTGCAGTGCTCGAGGGTCATCTGTTCAACATGTATGGTGTCGAGGATACAACGATGGTCTATACGATGGAATACGGGGATGACGATGACCCTCTCGAGGCATTATCCTTCACGACCAATGCGACACATGCGGAGATGCCGTTCCTGGAGGTGTTCCCCAACAACGGGACCGTCTTGATATCCCCCCTGCAGGAGCATGTCGGCAGTTATCTGTTCAACATAACCCTGGAGGATGGGAGAGGGGGCTACTTCATAGTGGATGTCGCTCTCAGTATCGAGCCCAGGAACGATCCCCCCACGTTGGGAGGTATCGAGATCATTTCGGGAAACATGACGCTTCTCCCGTCGGAGACCATCACCCTCCGGGCTTCATCATATGGTGACCCGGATACCGAGGATCTCATTTTCACATGGGACTGGGGTGACGGTTCCACATCGACCGGGGAGACGTCATCCCATGTCTACTCCACCTCACATTCCGGGAATGTCACCATCACATTGACAGTGAGCGACGGGGAGTACACCGTATCCCGCAACCTCACCATATATGTGGAGGCTCCGGAGGATATAGCCAAAGGAAACCTTGAGAGGGAGATATCGGACCCCGAGGGAGACGCTGTCAAGACCGAGGAGGAATGGAAGACCTCGGAACCGGAAACGCGCGTATTCAGGGTATCAACCCTGAGCGAGAGCGGTGTGGACATACTGTCCCTGAGGACCCAGAGAAGGGGGAATACCCTTCAGATCCTTCTTGACGTCAAGGACTCGGTCATCGTGGACGGCTCGGTACATTATCACGTATTCGTGGTCAGGAAGGCATTCTCCGAGGAGTACGTGGATTTTTCCAATCTCTCGTCATGGGACCAGATTCCCTCCAGACTGCCCGAAGGACCCATGATCATCTCGAGCAGAAGCTACCTGGGGGATTCGTCACTCAACGAGAACTCCACAGGGAAGATAATGGATAAAGGCACTCTTGTCTGGACGATACCTTTCCAGGAGCTCACGAAGAACGGTCTGGAATATCCCATCGATCCCGACCTCTTCGATGTATTTGCCGTGGCGGTCCATGAGGTCCCCTTTATCGACCTGGGGGGTCTGGCGGAGAGATACATCGTGACCGATACCTGCGGCGAGGGAGCACTTACGGTGGGAGAGATATCCCCTCTCAAGAACGGGACCGGTTCATCCTCCTCTCCATTCGGAGACTTCGCACGTCCGTCGAATCTGATGGTCGTAGCGGGGATCCTGGTGATACTGGTCATATTCGGTGTTGTGGGATTTGTTCTGGTCCGGAAACAGAGGAAGGAAAAGGAGAGAGAGGAGAGGGAGTTCCTGGAACATATCGAACGGCTTAAAAAGGACGGAAAGGACCCGTTCGGAAAGAAGCTTGAAGAAGAGATCGGCCCGGGGAAGGTCTCCTACGAGGAGCTCTACGGCGCCCCCAAGCCCGAGGGACATGTGGAAAAAGCGTCCCCGGTGGACATGAGCTCCCTGCCCGGACCCGGCCTGGGGGGAAACATTCCGGTGGAATCCAACGTGAGCGAGATGAAGATAGGAGACGAATGAACTCGAGCTCCTTCCTTCGGATCCTCGAAAGAAGGGATTGATCGATCAACCCCCTACGAGAGAGATTCCCTTCAGAAAATATCGGAGCCACCCTCGATTCCGGTTGTTTCACATATTCGGGATTCTTTATCATATAGGAATTTCAATATCCCTTACGCAAAGTGATCTTATGGGATATTGTGGTAAGTCCCTTCCGCTGATTGGAAAGAGAATCGGGACTTCCCCATCTATCTCGACAAGAGGATCGCGGAACTGAAGGAGAGACTCACTAAACTGCAGAGCGGGGGTCATGACGTTGGCAAGGCGATGGAAAGCCTTGCGAAGATGGAAAAGGTCGCCTCCGCGGCTTCCGGCGAGGACCTCGAAAGGGCCCTGTCCAAGTTCGAAAGCTACATGGACCGTCTCGAAAAGAAGCTCTCCTCAAGAAAGAGAAAGGTAAAAAGCCCATCCGGAGAGCCGGAATCCAAAGAAAACGGGAAGAAAGCGGACACGGCTTCCGGGAAAGAGACACCTCCGGATTCCGAAAAGGATGATATCGGACAGGAACAGGCCGAGGTGCAGAAAGAGGAAAAAACTCCGAAAGAAGAAGATGTCTCCGGTGGAGGAAAGGAGACGGATATCCCTGCCCCGGAAGGAGAGAAGGAAGAAGCTCCCGAAGAGCAGAAAGCCGGGGAAGAGAAGGAAGCTCCTGCAAAAGAGATGGAGGAGATCTCGGTCAAACCCGAAGAAGAAGCTCCAAAAGAGCAGAAGGCCGAGGAAAAGAAGGAAGCTCCCGCCCCGGATCCCAAACACAGGGAGATGACGGAACGGGTGAAGGAACTCGAAGAGATCACAAAGGCACTCGGCGGCGACTCATCACCCATACTTGCCCACATCAAGGCCATGGACGAAGCACTGGAATCCGGAAACGTTCAGCTCTTCCAGCAGTATCACGATATCGCAAGGGATTGGTTCGAGAAATACCTGAACTCCCTACTGCCGCCGGTGATCAACGATCACATTGCGGACATAAGGGCCCTGGAATCCCAGTACCTGGACATGGGCAAACAGGACAGGCTTGAAGGAAAGATCCCGGACATCACAAGGATCATGAACAGCACATCCGCAGGAGATATCGATGCAATGATCGTATCCTGGAGAACCCTCGGGGACTCACTGGAGGAGATCAAGAAGGACCTTGAATCCCTTTCACCCGACCTGGAAGAGGAGATGTCCGGCAGCATGTCCCGGTTCGACGGGATGCTGGCAAAGGTACCCGATGAGAACGTGAAGAAATCGTTCAGGGAAAGGATGGAGAAGCTGAAGGCGGAATCCGACATACTCTCGAGATATGCATCTTTCCGGTCGATCATGAGAGACCTGTCCGAGGAGGCGAATGCTGCGGAGAAGAAGAAGTTCGAGAAGATACTGCTGTCGGTAGAACCCCTCATTCAGAGAACTGCGGAACTCAAGGGTGATGATTGTGAAGAGTACTCTTCACTCATCAGGGAAAAGGACCGTCTCCTCTCCCTGTTTGCAACAGATATAGAGGGAGCCATGAAAGGTATGGAGGGTCTCCTGGACAGGGCGGCCCTCGAGGTTGCACAGATCGAGGAGAACAAGGTTCAGGACCTCATGAAAGCCGTCAAAGAACTTGAAAACAAGCTCTCGGACCTCTCCGGCATGATGGACGTCGAACCTGCCGCAAGGGTCCACAAACTTTGTCAGGACAAACTGGAGAATGGCGACATCGCAGGTGCGGAGGAACTTCTTGAAAAGGCCCGCTCCATATTAGAGAAGCTGAAGGAGAGGTCCATCAGGGATCAGGCAAGAAAGAGCCTGGACGAGATAATTTCCAGCCGAAAACAGCTGGAAGAGAAGGGGATTGACACATCTCCCCTGGAGGAACCTCTATCAATGGCGGAAAAAGCCCTTGATTCCGGAGATATGCTCCTGTTCGAGGAGAATATGGAGGCCCTCAGGGAGAGGATAGGGTTCATGAGAAAGGAGGAGCTCAAGGTCGAATATCAGCAGCTTCTCATATCAATAATGAATGCTGTAAAGGAAATGAGGGACAGGAACGAGGATGTTGCCCAGTTCGAGAAGGGACTGGATGAGATAAGGGAGCTCAGTCTATCGGGCAATCTGGGAGAATGCATAGAGAAGCAAAGGACCCTCCTGAAGGAATTGATGAACAGGAAGCTATCGGAGAAGGTGGAGGAGAGGATCGCCCATCTGGGCAATACCGTTTCCGAGGCTGAAGGATTGATGATCGAGACAGATGAACCCCGGAAGATGATGGAGCAGGCCCGGGAGCTGAATTCCTCGGGGGACGTGGAAAAGGCTCTGGATATCATCACCGAGGCACAGGTCATGCTGGAGGAGAGAATGACAAGAAGGACATTCTCCCTGATCGAAAAGCAGATCAGGGATCTGGCGGCGGAAGGGAAGGAATACTCGCTGGAAGCAGAGGATATCGACGGGAAGATTGGATATGCATACAACCTTGCGGATGAAGAGAGGTTCAAGGAAGCGATGGAGCACCTCTACGGCATCAAGAATGATCTCACTGCTGCCCTCAACGAGAAGAAGGCGGCCCGCCTCATGGAGGAGATCTCGAATAGGATAAAGACGGCAAGGTCCCTCGGAATGAGGATAGCGTCCTTCAAGGCCGCCCAGACCAAGGCCAAGGTACTTCTCGATGCGGGGGACATGGATTCGGTCATAGACCTCCTGGAGAGACAGATACGCGAAATTGATAAGCAGATAGAGGAGCGGAAGGGACTTCAGTCAAGGCTGGACGAATTGAGGGGACATATGATAGGTATCGAGACCAAGATTCAGAAACTGGTGGACAATGGCATGAGTGTCGCATCCATACGGGAGAGGATGGAGCGCATTTCCGAACTCATCGAATCTTCCGATGCCGATGGGGCCGAAATGGAGATGTCATCCGTCGAGGCGGAGATCGATTCCCTGCTCTCAGGAGGGGATGAGACCAGATCCCGACAGCCGGAATCCGGAAAGACCGGCTTCAAGGAATCCCCGACCACGGCGGGTTCGGGAGACCGGGTGGATGCGGAAACCGCGAAGAACCAGCTCCAGTCGCTTGTGGCAGGCATTCTGGAAGAGGTCAAGAGACGCAATATCAAGGGGATGGACACTTCATCCCTCAAGAAGGACATAGAGCGTATCCAGAATCTGGTCATCATGAAGGATTACACGAGTGCTTACGAGGCTGCAAGGAATTGTCTCGACAGCATCATCAGCATGGAGTGATAGTGATGCCGGAGCAACTGCCGCACTCCGGAGCTGCTCATGGAAAGGATTAAACAGCAATCGATCATTTCCATCTCGAAGTGGTTGTTCAGATGAATGGAAGGAAGGGGGCCGGCCACACACTTTCGCGCGAGGAGATATACCGTAGCAGGGGATGGAAGGATCCTACCCTCTTCAAAGTGGCTGCGGCGATGTCATGGCTGCCCCTCTTCATCCTTGCCATCGTTCTTTTCTCCGTCTCGCTGGCAGCTCCCATTTATCTCATCCGGTTCGTCCTCTCGATATACGGGTCCATAACCTCTTATCTCCTTATCGATACACTGCTCCTTGGAGCATCCATAGGGGCTGCCTACATCCTGTTCGGCCTTGGACTGTTAATCTTCGGGCCCGGATTGAAATGGATCCTGGGCATCTTCTCCCATCAGAGGGAGGGCGAATATCCGTTCCTCTCACCGGCTGCCGGCTACTGGTCGGTGGTCAATGGCATCATCCTTTTCAACAGGCTTCTCTTCCTTGAACTGACGAGGACAACCTCCCTGATAACCCTGTTCTACAGGCTCATGGGAATGAGGATAGGGGTGGGGACGCTAATCAATTCCACCTTTCTTCATGACCCCGATCTGGTGACGATAGGAAAAAGGGTGACCATAGGAGGGGATGTGATGATACTCGGTCATGTGGGAGAAAGGGGGGTCCTGAAGCTTGAGAGGGTTGTGATAGGGGATGATGTCGACATCGGGCAGTCTGCACTTATCCTTCCCGGAACCAGGATAGGGGAAGGAGCGGTAATAGGTGCGGGTTCCCTCGTGACAAAGGGATCGATAATACCACCCAACGAGATGTGGGCAGGTGTTCCGGCCCGAAGGATGGGGCATGTGAGACATCCCTGATGTCATCACCACAGCATCAGAATGACAGGCAGGAGGAGAACGCCCATGGCATGCGATCTCCTGATGCCGATGTTGGGAGCGATCATTCCGACAGCGGTGGATACGGAAAGCATCAGAAGACCGAGCACCCCCGTGAACGCGAAAACCATGACCACGATCAGCCCGATTATCCCTATGACAAGTTTGTCATAAGGTATCCTGGGTATGAGATTCGCGAACCTTCCGCCAAGGAATGTTGTCAGGAAGAACCCTGCACATGATGCGATGAGAACCGAGATCAGCAGCAGAACAAGATCGGAGGGGGGAATGATACCGTTCCATTCAACGGCATCTATCAGCTCGTTGACCACGATGGCAGCTCCGGACCTCGGTCTCAGTATCAGAAACAGCGCTGACAGGACGAAGAATGAATTTGCGGTATTGATGGCCGAGAGCGTGAGGATGACGAATGAGGGCTTCGGCTCCTTTTTACACATCATCGCAATAACCGTTGCAACGCCTCCACTCATACCGGGCAGGAACCCTACAAGTGAGCCCGCTGTCGAACCCATTGCTATTGCACCACCGGCTTCTCCCGGATCGAGCGATACCTGCTCCCTGTGCTGTTCGGGGACGGAAGCACCACCTCTCAGGCTCTCCAGCAGCGTCGATGTTCCGAAAAGTCCTGACAGCAGCGGAAACAGGGCTGTGGCGGGAAGCCCGAACGGGGATGAGACCGGCATGTTCAACGCTGCCGCCCCCAGACACCCCGACAGGAGGAACAGAAGGAATGCCGCGGCAACACCCATTGTCCTCGAGAGGAGGCCTTTCCTCCAAACAGCGCGCCCGTTCTCGTCCTTCTCCCTTCTGTAGGGTATCTCGGCCGTCTCGGTGACGAGCATCAGAACGACCACACCCATGAGGACCCATACCATGTATTCCTTCAGGATCTGGTATAGATTCACGGGTTCGTTGATCATCAACCTGAAGGGAACCAGGAGCAGACAGCCGAACATCACGGCACCGAAGCTCCCCGCGGCAGAGAGGAATATGGCCCGGTAGCCCCTCCCCTCGAGGAGCATCCCGTGGGCCGGGAGGACGGACAGTGCCGTCTCCGGTTCGGGAGCGCCAAGGAATGTGGATGGTATGAAATCAAGGAATGTGTGTGTCATCGACGTGGCAACGATTGATGATGATACCATCAGAAGGACTACCCCCTCATCGAGATGAAGGGCCCCTTCAAGGGATTCCACGATAAGCGGGGATACGGAGAGAAGCAGTATGGCGACATTGTTGACATGCAGCCCCGGTATCAATCCGGTGAATACTCCGAACAGGGTACCGACAATGGAGGCGGAAACAATGAGGAGAAGCGTATCCATCATTGTACGTCCTCACATGCTTCAAGGTAGAAGGCGTTCCCTTCGGGGTCCATGCGAATCCGTCCCCTCACCTCCGAACGCTCCCCTTCAACGTATTCTCCGGTCCCTCTCATTTCCAGCTTTGCCCCGTCATCGACGACGAACACGGCATCTCCCTCTCTCACGATGTATCCCTCGATCAATACCATGGCTCCCTCGTAAGGGGACACACCGTATTCCAGATTCGAAAGGTCCACCCTCCAGGGTCCGTGAGGAGAGATGACCTCCGCACTTTCCGCAAGGAGCGTATATCTGACCTGCTCGGCATCCCATCTGAACGTTGTATTGTGCAGTTCGACAAGATCTCCCATGTGAATGAGAGGATTCCTTTCCGGAAGTAACACCTTGATGGATATCAGGGATCCCGCAGGCTCGTCGCTGACATAGATGGTACGCGAGGAGGGTTCATACCTGATATAGGCCTTAAGGTCCATCTTTCCCCCGGGGAGGTCCGAAGGAGACAGAGCTGCCCCCTCGATTACGGAGAGGAGAGCGGACGTTGCGGGTTCCGGTCTGGAGAGTACCTCCACACTCCCTTCGCCGAAGCAGATCATGCGTCCGCCAGGATACATCAGGCCCTCCATCCGGACGATATCTCCCGATCTGAGGTCGCAATCGGACCGTATGAGGTCGACATCGATGAACATTGTCCTTCCCTCCTCTTCCATGACAACCTCGAGCTCCCTGCCGCTTCCGAACCCGGAAGAGGCATACACGATGGTCCCGTTCAGGAGGGAAGCTTCCGCCACTTTGACATCGGTTCGTGTGTTCAGTGTGGAGGCTCTCCGAACGACATCGATGCCCCTGTCCGACTGTACGGTGATCGTGATCCCGTATCCGTCATCAAGGACCTCTCCCGTTGCGCTGATGACATCTCCCGTTCCATAGTTCTCGGAGGACCTCTCGATGAAAACCTCGGCACTGGCGTTTCCGTCAACGATCATGATAATGGAGGAGCCGTGTTCGTTGAAGTATTGACCCACGACGGTTCCCTTCGTCCTTACCTTCCTTCTCCGTCCGAACCCTCGAGCTCCCCGAGAGCGAGCTCATCCGGCTGCGCAAGATATGCCATCAGGGTCAGAAGAAGGACCCCCGTTACCGAGAAGATGATCACTACGGCTCTGACCCTGGCCTCGCTTATCCTGAACGCCGACATGGCACTCATCCTCGGCTGACCATCATCGAAACCGGATAAATATCTTTTGAGATGAATCCCCCGAATGAACATTCATGGACGACAGATCGCATCTTCCGGATCGATCCCGCCGACTGATGGGTCATTCATCGAGAGGACATGCATTATCCCGGAAAGGGAAGAGGGGAGCTCGCACTAGGCCAATGTTAAATAGGGGTCAATTCAATATAGGTGAGGTAGGGATAAAGGTACAACAGGTTCGATCCACATGCCTATCAACAGAGACGGTACCTCGGGTTCTTCGACTTTTCCGGGAAACAAGGATGATGTGATATCCCGTCTGGTACTTGCAAGAGCGATCCAATCATCGTTCGTGAAGAAGAACGACGAGGGGACCATCGAGACGGATGTAGCGGAGGAAATGGCGGAGCATGTTCTGAATTTTTTCGGTTTCGGGGAGAGGATAATAGACAACATGCTGAAGACCGATGACAGGGACATATTCTACATGCTGGAGGATCTGGGCATACTGAAGACGGAGAGGGAGGAGACCACTCTCTACGACGGCAGGGAGTGGAGGATCAACTACTGGACATTGAAGAAGAAGTACATCGCAGATCTTTCCGGGATGGGGAGAAAGGGGGAAGGCCTCCATCGCGGCATTCCATTTGACGATGAAGAGATATACGAAGAGCTTCCGGATGATATCTGGTCCAGATGAGCGGATTGACTTCACACCTCCGTGTAACATTTCTGCACAAATATTTTTATAGGAATATGTATCAAGCCACTTCGAACCAAGGAGTAGATCCCATGTCACTTATGGATGATGAAACAAAAGGAAAGGTCAAGGAAGCACTTCTGGAAATGGAAGAACCCGTTCACATTCTGATATTCACCAGCAAGGACAACTGTCCGATGTGCGATGATACCGTGAAGATAGCCAAAGAGGTCTCGGAGCTGGCTGACAAGCTTACATTCGAGGAGCTGAACCTTGAATCCAGCAAGGATATTGCAGAGAGGTTCAAGGTCGACAAAACGCCGGCCATGGTGCTCCTCAAGGGAAAGGACAGAAACGGCTCCTATATGGGCATAAGATTCTTCGGAATACCTTCCGGGTACGAGTTCACATCCCTTCTGGATTCCATACTGACGATATCTCACGGGAATGTCGGCCTCTCCGATGAGGCAAAGGAGTATCTCAGGAACCTCGACAAGGATGTTCACATGCAGGTGTTCGTCACACCAACATGCCCCTACTGTCCGAGGTCCGTTGTACTTGCCCATCATATGGCCCTCATGAGCGACCGGATAACCGCCGATATGATCGAGGCCCAGGAATTCCCCGAACTCTCCCAGAAATACCAGGTCATGGGAGTTCCGAGAACGGTAATAAACGAGGTCCATCATCAGGAAGGGGCGGCTCCCGAGAACATGATACTGGACCTTATCAGGAAAGCCTGAAAGGTCCTTCGTGGACGGCAGTGGTTCCTCGATGAACCCCGGCAGGCCGTTCCCGCGATCTGACGGGCAAAGGCGGGTGGGTCCGGCGGAAATGCCGCCCGCTCCGGTATCTCATTTGATATCACCGGGGAAAAACACATATAGAATTTCCCGAAGTAGAATAATGGGATCCTCGGAACACTGAAGAGATGACAATTTCGGGATGTATCCCGAGATGAAGGAACGTCCATGCGAACATATGAGACGGGGGGACAAGGTTGAGAAAGGCTCCAGTAGATGATGGCAAATATGCTCATATCATCGAGGCAGCATCCCTTGCCACCTGGGAATGGAACGTTCAAACGGGGGACGTCGCTTTCAATGACAGATGGTTCGGGTTGATAGGTTACGAACCGGGAGAGCTTCCCCTCCGCATTGAGACCTGGAAGAATCTCGTGCATCCCGATGACTTGGAAAGGGTGATGAACTCACTGGATGACCATCTCGAGGGAAAGACCGAGAATTACTGCTCCGAATACAGACTGAGATGCAAGGACGGGTCATGGAGATGGGTCCTGGATACCGGAAAGGTCATAGAAAAGGACAGCAAGGGAAAACCTCTGACAGCGGCAGGTATTCATATCGATATCGATGACAGGAAGAGGATGGAGGAAAGGCTCCATCTCAGCGAGAAGAAATATGTCTCCGTCCTTGAAAACAGTCCCATCAACATCTATCTGGTGGACAGGGATTCCATGAGGATCATCGAGGCGAATTCGGCACTTTCCAGTCTTCTCGGCTACTCGAGGGAGGAACTCCTCGAGATGACCCCCTATGATTTCATATTTCACGACAAGGAGGATGTTGACGGGAAGGTCAGCGGATTGCCCGAGGAGCACTATGGATTCGTGGGTGAGAGGAAGTACGTGACAAAGTGCGGAAAGGTGTTGGATGTGGAGGTTTCGGCCAACATCATAGAATTCGGGGAGAAGAAGGTAATCAGCGTGGTCTCGTGGGACGTCTCTGAGCTCAAGAAGGTCCAAAGGGAACTAATGGAAATGAACGAGGTTCTGACCCTCATCGGGAAGATATCGAGGCATGATATCCGAAACCGTCTGGCGGTCGCTCTGGGCCTCATAGGTCTGAGGAGAGAGGGTCTCTCGGATGATCCGATGATGATCGAGGAGGCGTATAAATCGATCCAGAGGGCCGTGGACATCACGAAGAGGATGAACGATCTCGAGAAACTCATGACGGGGGGAGGCAGGCTGGAGAGGAGGGACATCAACGAGATAATCGAGAACGTGCTCTCCTCACACTCCGTGAAATACCGCATCAAGGGAAGATGCCAGGCATTCGTGGACGATGCATTCGATTCCGTCGTGGAGAACCTTGTCACCAACGCCATCACACACGGCAGGGCCACCCGTATCAATGTCGAAATGACCGAGCAGGACGGGAAATGCAGGATAGCCTTCGAGGATAACGGAAAGGGAATACCCGAGGACATAAGTGGTGAGCTCTTCAATGAGGGCGTGTCCTGGGGTGAAACAAGGGGTACGGGATTGGGTCTGTACATCGTGAGAAAGGTCATCGAGAGATACGGAGGAAAGGTGTGGTTCGAGGCGGCCAGATCCGGCGGGGCAAGGTTCGTCCTGACCCTGCCGAAGAAAATGAAGGAGCTCAAAATCGAGCCGACGGTTTCGAATGATATCTGATCTTTCTTTGATACCCTGGAAAGGGAAGGGCACGGGAAATGATTATATAACGAAACTCGATATCGTTCTTCGATATCAATGTACGAGAACAAGGTTGTCCTTGGCCTTATCCGGGTCCACATCCTCCATCATTCGGATTCTGACGAGGGGTTCTACGGTTCCTGGATGATGGATGAACTCAAACGGCACGGATACAGCATCAGCCCGGGAACCATCTACCCCATCCTTCATGAGATGGAGGGGGATGGCGTGATCAGATCCGAGAAGGTCGTATCGAACGGCAGGGTCAGAAAGGTATACCGCATAACTCCGAAAGGCAGGGAGGTCCTGAGGGAGCTCCTGGGCTATGTCAGGGAGCTCTCCGACGAGGTGCTTTAATGAACATCTACGAGATAAGGAATGTTGAGGTGGCCCTCGGAAGGAAGAAGGTCCTGAAAGGGATAGACCTTGATGTCCGGAAGGGGGAGATAATGGCGCTGGTGGGTCCTTCCGGAAGCGGCAAGACCACCCTTCTTCGCTGTCTCAACAGATTGATAGACCCGGATTCCGGGAGTATAAGGTTCGAAGGCAAGGATATCCGCTCCATCGACCCCGTCGAACTAAGAAGGAGCGCCGTCCTTGTTCCCCAGGAGAGCATAATGCTCGATGGAACGGTGGAGAACAACATCCTCTACGGTCCAAGGATCGCGGGAGCTTCCCGGAAGGTGGATGTCGCCGGATGCCTCGAGGATGCTGGGCTTCCCCCGAGGATGTCCGGGAGGGAAGCTTCAAGGCTTTCCGGCGGGGAGAAGAAGAGGGTGGCCCTTGCAAGGGCCCTTGCACTCGAGCCCCGGGTTCTTCTCCTTGACGAGCCCACCGTCGGGGTGGATCCGAGGAAGGTGGATCAGGTCGAGAGAACCATCCTGCAGTTCTCCGAAAGAAGAAGATTGACAGTTGTATGGGTCACGCATGATGTACCCCAGGCCATGAGGGTCTCGACAAGGATAGCGAATCTGAAGGACGGGAGGGTGAGGGAAGTGAAGGAGACGTCGGAATTCGAATGGGAGGGAGTCTATTGACAGGAATACCGTACACGCCCGAGGAGGGGGCCCTGGTCCTTGCCGGAGCCTCTGTACTGCTCATTGTGGTGCTGCTGATATCCGTATGGAAGAAGATGGGGATCGGCAGGGAGTTCGTTGTGGGCCTCTTGATGGGGGGTGCCCAGCTCTTCGGGATCGCCGTTCTGTTGACGTTCCTTTTCAGGTTCGATGATGACGTGAGGATCTGGTTCCCTCCCGTTATCGTGCTGATCGGTCTGATGGCGGTCATAGGCGGGAGGAGGTCCGCGAAGAGAGCTTCAGGGATGCCCGGTGCCGTAAGGATAACCACTCCCGCCATCATTGCAGGGGCAGCCGTTTCGCTCACCGTCCTTGCCCTGTCCCGGGCCATGCCTCTCAAACCCCAGTTCATCGTTCCCCTTGCCGGCATGGCATTCGGGAACTCCATGACCATATGCTCCCTGGCACTTGATCGTCTCGTCAGGGAGTTCGAGATGAACAGGGCCGCCATAGAGACCAGGCTGTCCCTCGGAGCCTCCTCGAAACAGGCCATGGAGGATCTGTCCAGAAGATGTGTTCGGGCAGCACTGATACCGACAATTGACAGATTGAAGACCCTGGGGATCATATTCATCCCCGGGGCGATGGCCGGACTCCTTATAGCCGGGACGGATCCCCTCGTTGCGGCGGAGTACCAGCTCATAGTCTACCTGATGATAGTGGGAGGCGGCATCGTCACGTCCCTCATCGTGGCAGTCCTCTCGAGGAGCAGGTTCTTCAATGAGAATGAACAGGTAAGGGACTGGATATGATCGGGTCGTTCCGAGGTCCTTCCATGCATGATATTATCCTGTCCATTATCTCCTTCCTTTCTCTTGAAAGGTAGAACATGTGGCCTCCGCGGTAGGTGTATCTGATCATGTCCCTTCTTTCTATTGCGGAGATGGAGACGATCCGATCGGCGGGAGAATAGAAGACGATATCGTCCTTCCTGGGCTCCGGCATTCCGAGCTGGGCCTTCCGCATCTCGTGCACCGTCTTCGGAAGGATGTATTCGGGTATGCCGTACATCTCCTCGTCTGTTGCCAGGGGGCCCGCATCCTCCTTTTCGAAATGTCTCTTCAGGGGAGGCATGTTGATCCTTGCAAGAAGTGACAGAGCCGTTGTAAGGCCCCTGAATTCCAGTCTGTCGCTTATACCCCAGAAGGGACTGAGATAGACGGTCCGGGAGCTCCCCTCGAGGTATGCGGCTGTCAGACCCCCGAGGGAGAACCCCGCCGTAATATGATCTCCAAGGGAAGCTCCTACCTCCCTTGCGGGTTCCACCAGCTCCTTCTTGAAATCCCTGATCACCACGGGGAGCTGTATGTAGATCACCCCGAACCCGGCTTCCGTGAACCGGTTCAGGGCCCATTTGATTCCGGGCTGGGAAAGATTCCCTCCGAATCCGTGGATGAAGAGGAGCTTCCTCCTTCCCGAGGAATAGTCCACGGCCTTGAATCCCTGCGGGATGCTGGGCATGAGGGGGAATCGGGAGCCTGGATGAAATCATTTTCGGGAGGTGGGGTGGAGCTCCCGATCCCGATGATGACGGAATAGACCTTGGGAATAAGCGGGAATTTTTTAAATATGGAGCAAATCCATTT
>NJDO01000017.1 GCA_002254385.1 Thermoplasmatales archaeon ex4484_6
GAAGCGTGTCATCCAGAAGGACCTTGAAACGGCCCTCGGATTCTCAATTCTCAGGGGAGAGGTCTTCGATTCATCCAGGGTGACTGTCGATTATCTGGACGGGGCACTGAGGATAAGCTCCGAGAGAATTGCCGAATGACATAGATATCCACATGACCTCCGCAGATCTCCCCCGTCCTGATCGAAAGGATTACAACCGGAATTATCAACCTTTCCCCGGAAATGACATTATAAATTATTTCTTCAAATGCATTAAATAATCACACTCCTCTGCACAATTGGCCGGGGAACGGGATCCCGGCCAGGATATGGAGAACAGGTGATTTGAATGTACAACCCAGTGCAGGGTGGAAATGTACCACCCCCGGAAAATGTGGCGAATTACAAAAAGGATGAAGTGGACGAACTCTTTTCAAGGGAACCTCCGGCTCCCTTGAGAAAGATGCCCCCCCCGGAGAGCCTGACATTGACCAAGATACTGCTCTTCGCGGGGGTCTTCGCCATCTTTGTGGGAGCCACACTTGCAGGCATCGTAACGGTTCTGGAAACCCCTGACAGTGATGATTACGAAGATTATGACGACTACGAGAAGGCTTCGGATTCATACGAGAAAAAGGTGAAATGGTTTTTCTTCCTGGGTGACGAGTTCATCTACATCGGTGTGCTTACGCTTATATCCGGATTTGCCTACGGCGCCCTTGCGAACAGGGAGCTCAATCCCACCGTCAGGATGGGGCTGCTGATAGCGGCCGGAATCATACTGGGCCTGCTGCTGACGAACAAACCGGGACTTCTTTCATTCTTGAACGCATTCTCGTGAAACCTCCCGGAATGCATCCGCTGATGTCAAGGGTTCCGTCATCCCCCGTGATGACGGACCTTTCATTCCGCTCGATCCGGGGTTATCCTGCCCTTGACAAGACGGGTGATATGTGAATAGGCCCACCCGAATGCCGCGAGGGATCCGAGAAAGTTCCCGAGGAGAATCCCGCCCCACACACCCTCGAGTCCAAGGCCCATAACGGAACCGAATATGTAGGCGAAGGCAAGTGCGAACACGATCGTCCTGAATATCGTAACGATCAGCGAATTGAAACCCTTCCCTATCGCCTGGAAGGTGGCCCCCGACAGCATACCGAAGCCCACGAAGAAGTTCATCAGGGAGAACAATCTGATGAACATCACGAGATCTCCCCTCAGCTCCCTGGAACCGGGAGACCACGTGAAGGCCAGAACGATCATATCGGCCAGAAGGAACATCAACACCGCAACGGGGACCTCGATCTTCAATCCGAACTTTATGGCATATACGAGGGAGAGCCTGAGCTTCCTGTAGGCCCTGGCCCCGTATGCCGCACCAGCCACGGAGATGAGAGCGGACGCGATCCCCATCAGCGGCAGTGTGGCCATCATCACAACCCTCCATCCCGTCGAGAAGACAGCCACCCCCTGCTCCCCCCCTATTGATATGATGAGGGCGTTGAGGAATATCATATTCACGGACATTGCCATCTGCTGGAGGGATGCCGGCACGCCGACCCTCATGATATCCCTGATTATGTTCCACCTGAACCTGAAATCACGGAACCTGAACGTGACGAACGTGTCCTTCTTGAAGAACAACCAGTAGAAGAGCAGCGTGAACGTTACAGTGAAAGAGGCCATGGTCGCCCAGGCAGCTCCCTCGACACCGAGCCCGAACCCGTATATGAAGACCGGGTCGAGAATTATATTGAGACCGGAGCCCAGGATCATGGCATACATGGCCCTCTTCGTGTCACCCTCGGCCCTCAGGATGGCGTTCGCGATGTTGTTGAAGAATATGATAACCGAGAATCCGATGATGATCCTTCCGTATCCCACGGCCATATCGAGGGAATCCCTTGCACCCATACTCTTCAAAATACCCGGGATCGCCATGAACATCGGAACGGTGAACAGCAGAGCCGTGATCATCACGAGGATGACCATGTGATCCGCCACGTTATCGGCACCCCTCTTGTCCCTTGCTCCGATCCTTCGTGATATGGCGGCCCCACCTCCGATCCCTAGTCCCGCAGCCAGGGCCATGATGAGGAAGAAGAACGGAAAGAACAGTCCGATTGCCGCAAGTGCATCTCCACCGTGGGGGAGACCGGCCACCCATATCGCATCTACAAGGTTGTAGAACGTCTGGACCGACATGGCGATTATCATGGGTATGGATAGCTTGATTATCGCCTTCCTTGGATTCCCCAGGAGGGTCTTTACTCCCTCGGTGGGTCTGCCGAACCCCTTTCCGCCGCCACCGGTCATCAAAGCCCCTCCATGTTCATCTCCAGCCTTTCCAGAAGGGAAAACAGCTGATCCCGCTCCGCTTCATCGAAACCGTAGAGGGCCCGGACATTCCATCTCTCCAGAACATTCACTATCTGCGACCAGAGGGCGTGCCCCTTGTCGGTAAGTGAGATGATGTACCTTCTCCGGTCCCCGGGATCCCTTCTGCGTGTGACGAATCCCTTCATCTCGAGCTTCCTCACCGCCCTTGCCGTGGTGGCCTTGTCGACCATGGCGAATCTGGTCAATTCGTCCTGGGAGCATCCGTCCCACCTGTGGAGGTAGAGGAGGAATTGATACTGTCCGGAGCCTATCCCGTATGATTCGAGCTCCCTCTGCAGATGTGACCTTATCGTCATGTGCAGGTGGGAGATGTACCTGGAAAGGAAGGAGACACCACCGTCATCACAGGTTTTCATGGTATCATTCGTTGCGCATGCAACCATTTTATTAAATCCTTTCCAAAACAGTCGAAAAATTCATCCAGTGCAGGAAAATATTATTTAAAGAAGGGGGCAATAACCCCCCAATCCCTTTTTTCGTTCACAGGGGTTGTGGTCAATGGGTTCGGTAGGTGTCGATGAGAGTCTCGAGGAGGTCCTTGCATCCCCCAGCGAGGTCTATTCCGTTCTGACGGATATTTCACTTGCACAGGTGTGGGGAAGGACGGCGGAAGGAGGCCTGATCTTCCCCCAGGACAGCAGAATGAAGCTCGGACAGGTGGTGGACCTCCATATCAGGGGTGCAAAGGAACCCATCAAATTGAAGATAATTCTCATGCATCATGGAGAGTTCATCGAACTCGAGGTCATCGAGGGGCCTCTGTTCGGCACCCTGAAGTTCCATCTGGAACCCCGCCCCTACGGCACGCTTCTGTCGTCCAATCTCAATTACAGGATAGAATCCATCGGGTACAACCTGAAATGGAAGATGGGTGAGAAGAAGAAATACAGGTCGATGATAGCCAATGTCCTGGGCAACATCAAGAACCTGTCGGAGCAGAGGTCCAATCAGATCCAGGATCTTACCCATTCGATGCTATCCTAGAACCGAGGATCTCCCCGAACTCCCTCTCAATGGATCTCAGCTTCCCGTCGCTCCTTGCCTCGACCGTCATTCTTATCACGGGAGATGTGTTGGAACATCGTATCAGGACCCACCCGTCATCCAGGTCAACCCTGACACCGTCCATTGTATTGACCCTGTCGTACGCCTCGATGAACTCCTCCCTGAGCTCATCGAGCACCCTGAACTTGATGCTGTCGGGGCAATCGAATGCGCGCGAGAGCGAGGGATACTGCGGCACACCCGATGCCAGCCCGGAGAGCGATTTTCCCTCTTCCTTCAGGATCCTTGCAAGTTCCAGGGGAGCCGTGATGGCATCGTCGAACAGAACATGCTCTGGAATGATCAGGTGGCCCGACCTCTCCACACCGAATATCGCACCCTCTTTCTTTGCCTCAAGGGTGAGGAACGTATGGCCGACCTTTATCCTCTTCACCCTTGCTCCCAGCGGAACAAGCACGTCCTCGACAGCCATGGAGGATTCCACGTTTGCAAGGACCATCCCGCCGCCGTGCCTCTTCACAAGGGATGAGGCCAGTATTATCCCGAGTCTGTCGGTGCTCAGGAATTCTCCGGCATCATCGACCACCACGGCCCTGTCCCCGTCTCCGTCAAAGGCCACACCGAAGGCGAGCTGCTCATCGAGGACCAGCTCCCTGAGCCGGCCCAGATTCTCGGGCTTGGGTTCCGAGGGCCTTCCCCTGAAGAAGGGGTCCCTCTCACCGTTTACCATTCTCACATCGAGCCCGGCCGCTCTCAGGACCCTGCCCGCACTGAGGGTCATGGCGCCGCCCCCGCAGTCGACACCCACCCTTAGCGGGTCCCCGCCCTTCAGGAAGCTTCCGTACCTCGATGACCAGAAGTCCACGTATCCCGGGAGATGGTCCTCGTGAGAGATGTGCCCCATCTCCTTCCAGTCAACCGGAGGGAACTCGCCGGAGAGGACCCTGTCGCGAACCGCCATTATGTGTTCCTCCGGGAAGCCCACACCGTCCCCGAAGTACACCTTCAACCCGTTCCATTCGGGCTCGAGGTGCGAGGCCGTTATGAAACAGGATGCCCCGCTTCCCGATTTAAGACCCGCGAACATTGCCACACCGAACGAGCACATTCCCGTGGAGATCACATCCACACCGGTGGAGAGGAGGCCCGCGGTGAGCGCGCCGTGGAAGGCGGGAGATGTGGTTCTCACATCGTACCCGACGGCCACCCTGTCTATCCCAAGGTCCGAGACGAGGAAGGAACCCAGACCCCTGCCGATATCGAGACAGAGAGGTATGTCGAGGTCCTTTCCCCATATGCCCCTTATGTCGTAAGCCCTGAAAATGTGCTTCATCTTGCAGTCCCCGCCGGGAGTTATGCACATCTCCGACTTATATCATTCCCCGCAGTGAATGAGTGTCGAGGGATGATTTGAAATACTCAGCAACGTTTTCAAAGCCATGGCAGGGAAATACCCACTTCTGCAGGTGGCACTCGATCTGATGCAGGGAGAGAGGGCTCTCCAGATAGCAAGGGAGGCGGTTGCCGGAGGAGCCGACTGGATAGAGGCCGGGACCCCTCTAATAAAGAGCGAGGGGATGGACATCATCAGGAAGCTCAGGGCGGAATTCCCGAAGATCACGATCGTTGCCGATATGAAAACCATGGACACGGGCGGGTTCGAAACGGAAATGGTCGCAAGAGCCGGGGCCAATGTCAACACGGTCATGGGGGTCACGGACGACGGCACAATCATGGAGGCCATACGGTCGGGGAGGAAGTACGGCTGCATGGTGATGGTGGACATGATGGGGGTGGAGGACAAGGTCAGGAGGGCGGGGGAGCTCGAAGAGATGGGAGTTGACCTTCTGTGCCTCCATGTGTCCATAGACGATCAGATGATGGGGGTCACGTTCTCCGAGGAGCTCGAAAGGATATCAAAGGCCACATCCATTCCCGTTGCGGTAGCGGGAGGGATAACCTCCGAGAATGCCGCGGACCTCATCGGTTCGGGCGCATCCATCATAATCGTCGGGGGAGCGATCACCAAGACGCCCGATGTGAGGTCCGCCACCGGTTCGATCAAGGAGGCCATCACATCCCTTGAGAGGATAGAATCGAGATTGTACAGGAGATACACCGACGAGGAGGGGATCCGGGAGGCCCTGATGCAGGTCAGTGCCCCCAACGTTGCCGATGCCATGCACAAGAAGGGGGCCATGGTCGGCATAGGTCCGGTGAAGCCGGGTCTGAAATGCGTCGGTCCGGCTTTCACCTGCAGGACCATCGACGGTGACTGGGCGAAGACCGTGGAGGCCATCGAACGGGCCTCTCCCGGAGATGTCATCGTCATAGACGCCGGGTCGAGGCACATCAGCCCCTGGGGGGAGCTCGCAACCTGGTCATGCAGGATGAGAGGCATATCCGGGGTCATCCTGGACGGGGCTGCAAGGGATATAGATGACATCATATCGATGGACTTTCCCGTATTCTCCAGGTCAAGGGCGCCCAACGCCGGGGAGCCGAAGGGGTTCGGTGAGCTTCAGGTGGAGATCGAGTGCGGGGGGATGAATGTAAGGCCCGGGGACTGGATAATTGCAGATGATTCCGGCATCATGGTCATTCCCAGGGAGAGGGCCGTCGAGATAGCCAACCGCGCACTGGACGTTAAGGAAAGGGAGAACCGCATCAGGGAGGAGATCAAGAGGGGTTCGACGCTTTCCGAGGTCCTTGAACTGGAAAAGTGGGAGAAGAAGCAGTGATGCCTCCCCCGATCAATCCTTCAGGGCCCCCTCCAGCTCGGGGATCATGACATCTATGGACGCCCTGGTGACATGGGGCATCACCACGAATCTCAGAGCGGGAGGATCCCTCACCCTCGAGAGGAAGAAACCTCTCTTCCTCATACGCTCCTGGACCAGGTCGGGGTCGGGATGATGCACGGCAAGTATGTTCATCACGGGCTCGATCACCGGTTCGAGACCGAGTTCCCTCAATCTCTTCTCCAGATATGAGGTGTTATCCATGCAGGCGGCAACGATCCTCTCGTATCCCTCGCGACCCAGATGCTTCATCACCGCGTATGCGGCGGCAACAGCTCCCGAATCCCGGGTTCCGGCGAGGGTGTACGCTTTCGTGCTCGTCAGATAGGGGGAGCTCACCGAGATGTGCTTCAGCGGGGCCTCCTCCCTGAACAGCAGGCAGCCCGCGGGTATGGTGGAACCTCCCATCTTGTGCGGATCCACGGAGAGGGATGTCACCTCCTTCACCCTGAAATCCCAGGGCGGGATCCCGTGATCCCCCGGGTGAAGGGTCTCAAGGAACGGCAGGACGAAACCTCCGAATGCGGCATCGACATGAAGAGGCACGTCACCCGTGATGCTGCCTATCCGGTCCACCGGGTCCACGACCCCGAGTTCCGTGGTTCCCGCCACCGAAAGGACCAGAGCCGCCTCATCATCCAGATGGTCCTCCATCTGCTGAACATCCATCCTGAAATCCTCATCAAGGGGGATCATCACCGGTTCCATGTCCAGCAGCGAAAGCGCTTTCAGCACCGAAAAATGGGCCGAAGCGGGAAATATGACCTTTTTCCTCCCGGTTATCTTCTTTGCCCGGTAAAGGGCGGTGATGTTGGCCTCGGTGCCCCCGGACAGAACGTGGCCGTAGATCCTGTCCAGGTGCAGAAGGGAGCCCAGCATCGAGATTATCTCCTGCTCCATCTCAAGGGTCCCGGGATAGAGCCCGGGATTTCCGAGATTGGATTCGAGGAACATCCCATCCACCTCTGCGGCAATGGGATGCGGGGAGGTGCACATCGAACCGAATATCCTTCCGGAACCGAATGAGATGTCGAGCTCCTTCATCCCGGAAACAAGCCTCATGACCTCATCCTTGGGTAAACCCTTTCGATCCATAGGACGATGAGGGCATGTCACGAATGGTTTATATTAGTAGTCATGTGTTGAACCTATCCATTGAAAATATTTTTATGAGAAATATCACAAAACTGTTATATATCCGGTCCAGGGCTGATATCGTGTGGATGGACCGGAGGTTGCCTGTTGAACGTTAGGAGGGCCTTTCGAGGCAGACAGACGGAATCCAAGACCGATCGTATCGCATCATACTTCAGCGCAAGGCCTCTCGACTCCATATCACCGAAGGATATCGCAAGGGAACTGGACATGGACCTTCAGCTCGTGACATCACTGGTCAACAGGCTCAAGAAGGAGGGGGTGGTGGAGCGCATCGGCCGGGGGAAATACAGGTTGAGGCTGAAAGGGTTCGTCGATGAAAGGAGCATCAGTGCCATAAACAGGGACATGTCAATACTTGCAGGCAGGATATTCGGCGAACTCGATCCCCGGATGAGGGGGACGTCAACGGGCGATCCATTTCGTGAGCTCGTGGGCCTTTATCTTGCCTTGAGAAAGGTAGGAGGCGAGGCAACAGCGTCCAATTTGCTGAAGCTCTGTGCATATAAGAGGCTCGAGGGAAGGAATGTCGATCTCCTTGTGAACACCATCTATGAGGTTGTGAACGGATGAACGGGAACGGATCACCCATGGAGGAGGACCTGAACAACAGGACGTTCAATCCCATAGTGGACCTCTACGAGAAGAAACTCTCATCCCTCATAGGGGTCCTTTCCAAGTTCATAGTCAGAAGACAGTACGGGAAGCTCATAGGAAGTGCCCCCGCAACTCTGGACCTGGACAAGGCCGAGATGTTGTGCGAGTCCATAATCGGTGATGCGTCGATCCTCATAGGCGAGGAGAGGGCGAGAATGCTGGAAGATGAGCTGAAAAGGATAACTGAAGAACATTTCAAGGAGGCAGGAAAGCATGGCTGAAAGAAAAGGAACCCATGTAGCGGGTCTTGACGAGCTTATTGGCGGCGGCTTCCCGGAGGGAACCGTGAATCTGGTGACCGGACCCCCGGGTAGTGCGAAATCCCTCATGGGCATCCATTACGTATTCAACGGTGTCAATGTGGACGGAGACACCGGGATATATCTGACACTCGAGGAGAGCAGGGATTCCATAACAAGGGCCGCCTCGGCCTACGGGATGGACCTGAACTCGCTAGAGAAGGAGGGGAAGCTGTACCTCATCGATCTCGGAAAGATGCGCATGGAATGCACATCCTCGGAGGAACTGGAATGGGGACTCGCAAGCTTCGAAACCCTGCAGGATTTCCTCAGGAACCATATAGCATTCAGCGGAGCGAAGAGACTGGTGCTTGACTCGATAACGGCGGTGGGGGTCTACTACAAGACAGGTGAACTGTTCAGAAGGGAACTTTTCAAGTTCGCAAGATTCCTGAAGGAATCGGGGATCACATCGCTGCTTATATCGGAGGTCACCTCGGATGGTGATTCTAGATACGGCACCGAGGAGTTCGTGGCCGATTCACTGATAAAGCTCGATTACGAATCCGCTTCCGGCGAGTACAGGAGAACCCTTCGCGTGAAAAAGATGCGGTTCACCAAACATGATCCCCTGAAGCATCCCTTCCTGATAATGGAGAGCGGTATGGAAGTATCTCCCGACGAGGTGATAGGCTAGAGAAGACTGCACGGATTGATCCCATGACCGACATCGAGACCCTTGGCAAGCTGATAGAAGAATTCATCGGGAAGATGACGTCTCCCGAGATAGGTCAGTTCAGACTGGAGGTATCCACGTTCAGGATAATCCTCGAGAGATCCAGGGTCGATGAGCCGGCACTCGTGAAGTTCACGATCATGGATGACGGGGGGATCGTGAACAACCTAAGGAACGGCCCCGATTCGGTGCGGGCCCTCTCGATCTATCTCAAACGTTCGGTCGACTTCATATCATCGCTCATAGGGGAGGAGCTTGCGAAGGACATGATAACCACATCCATACGACCCCAGATACCCAAGCTCCTGACGGGATTCAGGAACAACGAGAAGCTCGTGGAGGCCCTGCCCGAACCCTTCCCGTCCATAATCAACGAAACACTGGAGAGGAATCTGGATTCCACGGACCACGATGAGATACTTGACCTTTTCCAGGAGATGTTCCAGACATATTTGAAGGACCTCTCGGCAAAATCCGACCTTTCCGCATTCAAACTGAAGATATCCATACTGAGGGAGAAGCACGATCTGCTGAAATACATGGAGCTGGGCAGGGAGGAACTCATCGTCATAGACAAGGAGAAATGGGCATACGGCTCGGTCGAGGAGGTCAGGGATGCCCTAGCGGCCATATTCAACTCAATGGTGGGTCTTTCCACCTTCCTCGTGGGCAGGGAAGAGGCGATGAAGAACGCGTCGAAGATCTTCCAATACTATTTCAACGACAAGGAGGAACTTCTGGACCGTTACGGTCTGATAGAGGGACTTCTCGACGGAGCCATCCAGAAAAAGATCTCCACCGGAATACCCCTGCTGGACTCGAGGATGGGAGGGGGCATCCCGAAGGGCAGCTCCATCCTTCTCGTGTCTCCCTCGGGCATAGAGCGGGACATGTTCATCTCCGGCATGCTGAGCCAGGGGATCAGGAAGGGATCATCTGTCCTGATGGTCCTTTCAAAGGAACCTCCGAGATCGATCCGCATCCTTCTTCGCTCCAACGACCTTGACCCCGACAAGCTGGAAGAGGAAAGCAGGCTCAGGATAGTGGACTGGTTCAGCTGGAGGGGCGAGAGGATAATCGGGGTCGAGAGGGACGGCTTCGCCCTGAAATCATCCAAGATACTCTCCAACCTGGGAATTGCGATAAACAAGGGACTCCGCGAACTCACGTACTCCAGCAGCAAGATCGCCATCATCCACATGATAGGGGCCGCCACGAATATCTTCGATTTCAAGGGGGTCTACAACTTCATCCAGAGGCTCAGGGCCAAGTTCAAGGAAGAGGAGATGGTATCGCTGTTCCTGCTGGAAACGAATTCACTCCCCAAGGAGATAGAGACAACGATCCAGGAGATATTCGACGGGGTCATGATCATCGAAAAGAAGCCCGAGGGCAACAGATTCGCCAGGGAGATAAGGATCGGTTCCCTTTCCTGGTTCGATTTCGATGCGAGCCCCATCTCCTTCATCATAAAGGACAATGCCATCGTTCCCGAAAGAGAGGTGGAGGAAGAGGGGGAAACGCTCGAACCCTCCGCCATCATAGACCGGGGCCAGCAGGGTGTTCAGAAGGATGCGCCGAAGAGACCTTCCGACGACCTTCTCGTAATGGGACCGAAGGGTGATGTAATATCCAGGAAACCCCCACCGGAAGCGACACCGGTGGAGGATGAACCGCCGTACTCGACGGCAGGGAAGATGAAGGTCAAACCGGTGAAGAAGAGAGTGCTGATCAAAACGCCGGACAAAGGGAGATCCGAAAGGGCTTCCCCTCCACCGGTGAAGGTGGAGAAGAAGGTGAAGAGGGTGATGAGAAGGGTGAAGGTCACCCCGCCGAGGGATCCGACCGAACTCGAGGAGATGGACCTCGGATTGAAGGGAACGGCCCCCCAAGATATCCTCAGGAAGGCCATCAGCACCATCGACGACCTGTTGAAGGAACCTCCCCCGTCCAGTAAGGATCACATGGTGGTCAGGAAAAGGATAAAATAGTTCCGATCTCACTCCCGATCCGAGGTTGGGTGCATGACCGTGCTGTCGAGATTCTTCGGAAAGGGACCGGCAACGGAATGTTCGGGGGATGCCGTCATCTCGGACGGGAACATCGTGATCGACTGCAGCGGATGCAGGGGGCCATCGGACGTCTCCGATCCATTCTGCTTCAGGGGAGTCTCCGGGAAGCTCCCCCCCGGGTTCTCGGGCGATATCATTCTGTCGGGAGCCGTCGAGAAGGGTTACTCCGGGGCCGTGGTGGAGGCACTTTCCGCCTATTCCGAGGTGATGGAGCTCGCCTCCGCCATGAGGGATTCCATCAGATCAAGTGGGAGGGGTGATGGGGACCGGAAGGAGGTTCTGAAGTTGCTGAAGCTTCTTGAAAAGGATCCGTCCCTCTTCCTCGAGAGGGCGGGGGAGGTGAGAAAGAGCATGGGAAGGGACGGGGACCTCTCTGCCGGGATGGACGAGCTGATGGAACGCACCTCCCTGATGATCAGGAGGCTCAGGAGGGCCCTCCGCTCCCAAGGGAGTGTTTAATTACCCGTTTTCCGTATGGAACGATGATGAACCACCCCTTCGAAAGGAAGAGCATGAACTGGGTCCGCGGAAGGGAGACCGATCCGCGTTACGGTTCACCACCGGAGGAGAGAGGAGTGGACCTCCTCCTCAGAAGGGGGCTGGTGGTCCTGGACAAACCCAGAGGACCCACAAGCCATCAGGTCGCCTCGTGGGTGAAGGACATTCTCGGGATCGACAAGGCCGGGCATCACGGCACCCTCGACCCCAACACCACAGGGGTGCTTCCCATCGCACTGGGAAATTCCGTCAGGCTCCTGGACATCACGCTTTCGGAGGGCAAGGAGTACGCTGCCCTCATGCATCTGCATTCGGATGTGGCGAGCGGACCGGTCGGAGGCGTGTTGAAGGATTTCCAGGGTGAGATATACCAGATGGTCCCGGTAAGGTCCGCCGTGAAGAGGGAGCTCAGAACGAGAAGGATACACTACATGAAACTGCTGGAAAGGGACGGACAGGACCTGCTCCTTCTGATAGGGTGCGAATCCGGGACATACATAAGGACATTGATCCACGACATGGGGGAGGTCCTCGGGGTGGGGGCCCACATGGCGGAGCTCCGCAGGACCAGATCCGGGAGGCTCGAGGCGAAGGACGCGGTAACGCTCCAGGAGCTCCGGGACGCATGGACCATATACCGGGAAGACGGTGATGAATCCCTCATAAGGAAGGTAATAAGACCGGCAGAGGAACTCGTGACCCATCTCAGGGCCATTGTGCTCCTGGATTCCGCGGTCGATGCCGTCTGCCACGGAGCACCCGTGGGCATACCGGGACTCAGCGGCATTGACGCCGACATCGAAAAGGGGGAGATCATATCCGTGATGACCCTCAAGGGAGAGCTCGTGGGGATAGCAGAGGCGGACATGTCCGGAATGGACATGCTGCACAGAAGGACCGGTCAGGCCGCACACATCATGAGGGTCGCAATGGACCCTGGAACCTACCCCCGGGCGTGGAAGACAAGGAAGGCGCCCGGACAGTGATTTTCAGCGTATCAACAGATATTCTTATATATATGCGTCATCTTAGTTCAGCTCAGCTTTTATATCCATGTAATGGATGTCCCAGCAGAGAAGGACCCGGTGGTCCAGATAAGGTAATATATGGGCCGGGTGATTGCGGGTCCGGGTTCGAACGAGGTGGAACCAGATGACAGGAAAAATGGCTTTCAGGGCAAGCATCTTCCTCATGTTGGTGCTTCTCATGGGAACGATGTTCGTGTATCTCCCCAAGGAGAAGGATACCGCGGAAGCGGTGGGTGCTCCGGCTGTCAGGATAGAGATCGATCAGACCAAGCAGACCGCATACGTGGCTCCCGGACAGGACGGCGTCGTCACCTTCACCGGAACGGTTACGGCCACCATACCGTGGTCACCGAACATACAGTTCCTTGTGGTCACACTTCAGGCCGATGCGGGCGGTTGGCCGGTATCCATACCCCCTGCCCTGACCTTCAACAAGGCAACGAAACAGCAGGGTTTCAAGGTATCCGTCCAGGTGCCCGTCGAGACATCCCAGAAGACACAGGGTCAGCTGTCCGTTTCCGGAAGATGGAGATACAGCCCCGGAACCCTCGGGGGAACCATTGACCCCGCCACTGCCATCATAGTCATCAAGCAGTACTACCAGTTCTCAGTGGGATGCGAGAAGCCCTACATCCAGGTGGGACCGGGCTCCTCTCTGGGATTCAAGATCAGGCTCATAAACGAGGGCAACGCCGCGGACCAGCTCAGGGTGGAGGTCCTCAACCTCGACAGGCTGGCCAGCAAGGGATGGACCATACAGCTCTCCCAGGACAAGTTCTCCGTTCCCGAGAAGCAGGAGAAGGTCCTCACGGTGTCCGTCACAACACCGGTCAAGTGGAACATCTGGAAGAACGAGGTGGACACCATCAGGCTCAGGATAATATCGGCCCAGGCCGAGCGTTTGGGTGATATATCGGACATAGCGGATTACTCTCTGTATATACGTCAGAGAGGTTTCTCCATACCGGGTTACGAACCTGTACTTGCGGTGATGGCCCTCACGCTGCTGGCGGTTGTGCTGGTGGGCTTCGCAAGAAGAAAGAGGATATGATAACCGCCGCAGGGAGCCGTCCGTCAATGAAGGTCCGGGACGATCACCGGACCTTCGTTTACCTCGATCCCGGTATTAACCATCAAACTATCAGCCGGAGGAATATGGCGAGAAGGCCAATCCTCGAGGGAGGCCTTCTCCCGGATCTATCCCGGAACGGAACATGGGACCGGGGACTCATATCATACGGATCATTCTCAATCGTCGAATGTTGCGACATCTTCCGCGTTCCTCGTACGGAAGAATACAAATGCAAGGACTATCAGGGACCATACCGAGAATATGACGATCATCAGGACGAAGTAGCTGCCGATATCGTTCCCGTTGTTTTCGATTTCAGCGCTCTGGGATTCGACGTTCTTCCCGATGGACTCGAGGTCGGATACCATGTCGTCGATCAGATCCAGGGTCCTGAATGCCTCCCTGGTGCTGTTCATGTCCTCCTGGGTGGCATTCATTCTCAGTGAGAGATTGATAAGTAGATCGAAGATACTTTCCGTGGTATTGATAACAACTTCTGTGAAGACATCGAAAAAGGATTCGGGCTCGAACATGGTTCCGTCGCCCAAATTGGTGAGGTCATCGTGTAAGCTGCCCATGCTTCCCAGGATTCCATCAACACCATCCACCAGAGTGAGATTGATGTTCGATAACGCGGTTTCCAGGTCAATTAGGGAATTGTTTACCATCTCGAGGACGGATTCCGGATCGACCTCAGCGAGAGCGGCAAGCTCATCCGAGAGGTCCTCCAGCCTCGATGTAAGATTGTTCTCAAGAACATCCAACCTTATCATTATCCTGTGCAGCATCTCCATGATGGGGGTGTTCGGATCCCTGGGATCCGCATCCACCGTGTCCTCCAGTCCGTCGTTGTCGTCATCCGGGTCCTGATTGTCGCCTATACCGTCACCGTCGAAATCATACCATTCGTCCGGATCTCTCGGGAAGGAATCCACGGAATCCTCGAATCCGTCATTGTCGTCATCGAAATCCTTGAAATCACCCCACCCGTCGCCATCGAAGTCGAAATGTTCATTCGGATCGTAGGGAAACATGTCCTTCTGGTCCGGGATCCCGTCATCATCCTGATCAAGGAGGATATGGCATACGATCGGAGAGCTCATGAGTCTTGTGAAATACACATGCTCCCCCCATACAACGGCTATCCTGTCATTGAAGAAGTCGTCGGTCAGACTGTGGGATGTTCCGGTGGAGATATCGAATATGCGGATATCCCCCCCGGCACCTGTATCCGAACTGAAGACAACCGTGTTCATGTATATCCTCGGATAGTACGAGAGAGCGTTCGGATCGGAAATGGTGTTCAGGCTCGATGTGGTCAGATTGAGAAGGAGTATCAATCCACTACTCTGGTCCTTGAATACAACCCGATCTCCGAAGATATCGGGATCGTACGCATTCAACCCCGAGAAATTGAGTATCTCCATTCCGGTTCCGGTGCGGAGATCGTGACCCATGAGGACCCGTCGGCCCGCCCTGTACGCATCGAATACAACCATCCTGTCATGGACGCTGGGGTGCATCTCCGAATCGCTCGTCGAGGCAAGGACCGTTTCCGACATGGAAACCAGATCCAGGTGAACCACCTCGTAACTGCCTCCCCTGTTCTCGTTGTACACCAGGTCGGGTCCGTCGATACGGGCATGCCATTCCCAGCCCGCATCGTTTGTCAACCTCCGGAGCGACCCCGTCGATATCGTGTAGAGGAACAGGTCGGGATTCGAATCCTGATATCCCCAGAATACGACGTTGTCCCCCGAGATGTCCGGCTCGTGAGATTCGAAGCTGCAGACGGGGAACTCGATGTCGGTCCTCGTGTTCCGAAGGAACACCCTCTTCCCCCCATCCTTCACGGTCCCCGAAAAGACAAGATGATCCCCGTCGACCGCGGGCTCCGTTGCGTTCATCATGTAATCCGTCGTCCTCTCTGTCACGTACGCTTCGGCCTCACTCCCGACGGCGAATATCATGTACGATCCGCCAAGGAGCATCATGCATACGGCCATCCACGAAAATCCTTTTACAAACATTTCCAAACCCCGATTGGAAATGCAAGTTATGTTATCTAAATATTTCCGGTATTTATCAATATAAAGGAGGCGGGAAGCTGCAATCGGGAAGATGGCGCCCATGATTGGAACCTTCCGGCAGGAATACAGCAATCTATTTGTATGGATCCGGCGTAACGGAAAAGTGCCCGGAGGAAAAAGATGTCTTCGACCGAGAACGAGGATAAGCTGTCATCGACGAATGTCGTAAGAAGGGATGACGTGGACGCCCTCGAACAGGAGCTGGAGAGCCTGCGGGAGGATATAAAGATCCTCAAGGGACAGATAAGGTCCATGGAGTACACATCCAACCTGGAGAGGGAAGCTTACAAGAGGGAGCTCTCCTCGGTATATGACGAGCTCAACATGGTGAGGAGGGAGAGGAACCTTCTCAAGAAGCAGCTGGACGAGGTGATGAAACCCCCCATGCTCGTGGGAGAGGTCATGGAAGTGCTGTCCCCCTCCGAGGTGATAATCCGGAACGGGACGGGTCAGACATTCATAACAACGATCTCGAACGATGTGGAACCGTCGGAGCTGCATGTGGGGGCAAGGGTTGGACTCGACAGGAACAACCTGGTCATAATGAGGGCCCTGACCAAGGGGAAGGACCCGATAATAATGGGTTCGGAACTCCTGGAACGGCCGAAGGTTTCCTACGACGACATAGGCGGACTGGACCCGGAACTGGAGGAGCTCAGGGAGACCGTGGAGCTTCCCCTCAGGAACCCCGGAGTGTTCAAGAGGATCGGGATAACCCCGCCCTCGGGGATACTTCTCGTGGGGCCCCCGGGAACCGGAAAGACCCTGATGGCGAAGGCGGTGGCGAACTCCGCGAACTGCACCTTCATCCGCATGGTGGGTTCCGAACTCGTTCAGAAGTTCATAGGCGAGGGCGGAAGGCTCGTCAGGGAGCTCTTTCAGCTTGCAAGGGAGAAGAAGCCCTGCATAATCTTCATAGATGAACTGGACGCCATAGGAGCGAAGAGGCTGGGGATGGACACCACGGGGGATCGGGAGGTGCAGAGGACACTGATGCAGCTCCTTGCGGAGATGGACGGATTCCATCCACTGGAGGAGATCGGTGTGATCGCCGCCACCAACAGGAAGGATATTCTGGATGAGGCGCTTCTGAGACCCGGAAGGTTCGACCGAATCATCACGGTACCCCTTCCCGACGAGAAGGGAAGGGAGATGATCCTCTCCATTCACATGAAAGGGATGAAGCTCGCAAAGGGGGTGGATGTCAGGGACATCGCCGGAAGGACCGATGAGTTCTCCGGAGCCGATCTCAAGAGCCTTGTCACGGAGGCGGGAATGTTCGCCATAAGAAGAAAGCACAGGGCCGTGAGACCCGAGGATGTGGAATCGGCCCTTGAAAAGATCAGAAAGAGAAAGGACATGAAGGGATCGGAAGCTCCGAGCCAGATGTTCAGCTGAAGCTCCATTTCCGGTACCTCCCTGCCTCCTTTCTCATTCCCTTTCTCTTCAATATCGTAACTATCTCATCCCTTATCCTGTCGAAATAGAAGGGGAGCTTCAGATCCTCGAGTATCTTCAACGAGGTGTCGAACGCTTCCTTCATGCGGTTGAACTCACCGCTTGCGAGATACAGTCTTCCCAGATCCATGTGGGAAGTCGCTATCTTGTACCTCTCCCCCAGTCTCGTGAATATGGACAGGGCCTCCTCCAGGTACTCCCTTGCCGTCCCTTCCTCTCCCATTAGAATGTAAACATGGGCAGCCCCCGACAGCGCATACGCCTGCTGCCTGATATCCCCGGTCTGGGTGCACAGTTCGACGGCATCCTCGAAATTGGATATGGCCTCCCTGTACTCATCCTTGGATGCCTGAACCGTTCCAAGGTTTATCTTCACCCTTGCCAGCTCCAGGGTGTTCTCGTTCTTCTCCAGCTCCGCTATCGCCTTCTCGAACTGCCTGATGGCAAGCTCCGTCCGGTCCTGATTCGTGTAAATTATCCCGAGTCCGGTGAGGGATATGGCCTTCAGCGTGGGATTGTCCAGCTCCTCGGCGATGCTCAGGGCCTCCCTCAGCGCCTTCTTGGCCTCCCTGAACTCCCCCTTCGTCGAGTGGAGCTCTCCCAGGGCCTGAAGGGCCTTTGTCATCTCCTCCCTGTCCGAAAGCTTCCGTGCAATCTTCAGGGCCTTCTGCAGCCTCTTCTCCGCAGCTTCCTTCTTCCCCCTCCTCGACTCTATCTGCCCCAGCTTCAGATTGGCCCTTCCCGTTATCAGCGGCTTGTTCTCCCCCTCACCCATGGCGGCAGCCCTCGTAAGATCCGAAACGGCCCGGTCCCATCTCCCCATTATCATGTGCAGCTCCCCCTGGAGGAGGCTGGTGACGGCCCCGTACTCCCTGGCCTCCTCGTCGGAGACCCTCTCGAGCAGGGACAGCACCGAGGCGAACTGCTCGATGAGACCCTTGGTTATTATGGACTCGCCGTAGGTGGCGGCCAGCTTCAATGCCTTCAGGGTCTGCCCGCCCATGGCCATGTGGTACATGGCCTCGACGGTGGCCCTCTCGTTCCCGGTCTCCATGTAGTGCTGGGCGGCCCTTCTGTGATACTCCATTCTCTGCTGAGGCGTCAGCCTGTTGTAGAAGAACTCCTTGATGAGGTCATGGGCCTCGTACTCATCGTACGAGGTCTCCTGGATCAGATTGGATTCCACAAGCTTGTCCAGCGCCGTGAAATCGAGCTCCTCCTCCATGAAGAAGGCCTCCGAGGGGACCGGATACCGGAACACCGAGGCTATCTGGAGGAGAAGGGATGCCTTCCCGTCGAGCTTCTTGAATATCTCCTCGTAGATGTATCTCTTGATATCCTTCTGGTCCTCCAGGTCCTCGGCCGACAGGATCAGCTGGAGGAACAGCGGATGACCCTTGGTTATCTCGTACACCTTGTTGAAGAGCTCCTCATCCACATCCCTTATCCGGAGAAGCCCCCTGCAGCTTTCCCGGTCGAGTCCTGCCAGGTTCATCTCCCGCACGGTGCCCTTCACCAGCACATCGGACCGGTCATAGAAGGGGAACACCTGCCTCCCGACCACCACGACCTTGAGGTTCCTGTGTTCGGGGATGATCTCCTTCAGGTTGGAGAAGAAGTCCACTATCTCGTCGGCAGCCCTCTGGAAATCATCGAACACCATGAAGATGGGCAGGTCCTCCATGGACGAGTCTATTATCGAATAGTAATCCGAACGATCCAGCCTGGTGGTCGATTCCAGGAAGGTCTTGAGCCCGGACCTCCCCATCTGGTCCAGGAACCTTGCGATGGAGAACAGTACGTTCCTCAGGGAATCCCATTTGTGGAACCTGTACCAGAACACGTGCATCTGGCCCTCCATCTCCGTAACGGCCTTTGCGGCGAGCGTGGTCTTCCCTATCCCCGCTATTCCCGTTATGGAAAGCAGGGAGCCGCCCTCCTCCTCTATCCATTCGTGTATCGTCGCGAGCTCCCTCTCCCTGCCGTAGAACCTCTTGGGCAGGGGAACGTCCTGAAGGAAAGAGACGTATCCCTCCGCCCCGATCCTGTTGATGGGTTCGTACTCACCGGAAGCGAAGGCCCTGATGGAGCTCTCGGTGACAAGGTTCTCCCTGCTCACAAGCGCGTGGAGGTCCAGAAGTTTGATGGGTTCCCCCACGAACGGTCCGACATCCTTCATGTAGAGCTCCTTTATGGAGCCGTCCTGCAGCTGGAGAAAGACCCTGTGATACGCAAGTTCGTCCCTCACCTGCTGGGCGAATTCCGAACCTTTTTCCGTGAGGAAATAGGCCTTCCTCTTCCTGGGAAGGCCCTTTATCCTCTTCAGTACATCCTTCACAAGGTCCTCTTCCTTGAGCTTCTTCATCGTCCTCGGAATGTTGTCCCTTCTGATGGACACGGCCTCGGCTATCCCGTCCTGAACGACACCCTGGGGAACCTCGAAATCCTCCTCCGAATGTTTCGTCTCGAACAGATGGAGGAGTATCTTACGATCGACTGTGAGCTTTGGCAGCTCCTGGGACTGTGCCATGTTCAGATCACCACCGTCTGGAATGATTCGGTCAGAAGCACCCTCGTCCTCTGGGAAACGCTCCTGTACGGTGCCGGAACGACAGCCGAGAACCTCCTCGCGGCACAGGATGATTCCAGCATCCTGAGGAACCTGATGACCCTCCTGTCCTCGTTGCTTGCAAGTATCTCCGCGAAGCCGTCGACGAGGACGATACCCCCTTCCCCGACGAAGGACTCTATATCCTGGAGAACTCCGGACAGGTTGGTGGGATTCACTATCACCGTGTCATCGTCGACGTCGTGTGCGGTGGACCGGTCGAGCCAGATGAACTTCACGTCCCCGCGGAAGCGTGATCTCACCGAGGAGGGGACCTTGACGGTGACCACCACACCCCTGTTTCCGGCCCTCAGCCTTCCGGATACGACATCCATCCACGGCTTCCTGTTCCCCCTGTTGAGGATTATCAGAAGCTCCCCCTCGGGCACCATCGGGGTCTCTATGACGGCCTTCTTGATCCGTGGGCTGCCTCCGGCAGACGTTCGCTCCATATCACCGATGTCGCGGGATATGGCATCAAGCCTCCTCATCTTTCTCTTCAGGGCCCCTATCCTGAATATGAGATAGGCAGCGAGCAGGACAAGGCCGAAAGCGCAGATGATGATGATGGTGAAGGCATCCATGTCCGTGTCCCATCCTTTATCTTCTATATGAGGTCAATGACATATCCATATTAATATCTTGGACCGGGATTTCCCTCAAGCAATAATATCCGGCACATCCAACAAGCAGTGGAGAAGGGCATCGACGATGGATGTTAATTAATTAAATGTAGAACACATTCATTCGGGCATGGACCGGCCAAGGGTGGTCTTCCACGTTCCCGTGTATCCTCCCAGAAAGGGGGGCTCGGCCACTTACTTCTCGACACTTATCGGCATGCTCCGGGAGCACGCGGATATGATCGTGGTCTGTCTGGAGGATGGGGAGCTCCCGGAGAGGGAATGGAAGGACGGGGTTCTAGTCCTTAGGGTTCTGCCGGACGAATACCATTCACCGGCCCTTCGAAGGTATTCCAGGGTCATTCCCCGCTCCTTCTCGATCCTCAGGGAGCTTCGTCGAAACGGCCCCTTCATCCTCCAGGCCCATTCCAACGGAGCCTACGGTTTCGCCGCCTCCCTGTTCTCGAGGATGTTCCGGGTTCCCATGATCAAGGAGGTGCAGGACACCTCCGACCCTGGATGGAACCTGAAGCTGGGAAAGGTCTCCTACTGGGCGGCCTGCGGAAACCACGTCAGGGAGAGGCTCGCATCCTTCTCCATACCCGAGGAGAGGATCAAGGCATTCCCCATAATCAATCCGCCCTGCATCGGGGAATATGTGAAGGA
>NJDO01000068.1 GCA_002254385.1 Thermoplasmatales archaeon ex4484_6
GAACTCCCTCACAACATGGCCCGGTTATCTCATCGCTTCGGGGATCCCGAATGCCTACTCCATGTTTGCAGGGGATTTCACGGGCGACGGAAAGGCCGATATGGTCACATCATCCGCAAGAGGATACAGTGGGGGTGAGATCCGTCTCTACAAATGCCCGTCCAATCCGAGGACCACCTTTTCCATGAACAGGATAGCGAGTTCCATATCGTATCTCAAGAGGATATGGGCGGACGACATGGACCTGGATGGAGATCTGGATGTACTCGCGGTCTACGGGTCGTACGGTTCCGGATCGGTCGTCTATTACAGGAATCCGCTGGAGATCAAGGACCCGATGTCAGGGGCATGGCAGGCGGTCTCCGTCGGCGGCGGAATGTACTATCCCGAGGATGTCAGGTCATGGGACATCACCGATGACGGATATCCTGATGTGGTCACCACCGGCAGCTATTACTATTCGAAGGTCCGATGGTTCCAGAGCCCTTACGGTGACCAGGTCCCCTCATGGACAGGGAGGGTGTTGTACAACGGTGCTTACAACTGGAGGCTCTCGGTGGGTGACATCGGCAATGACGGGTATGCGGATATAATCCTGAACCGGGGATCCTATTCTTCACCGAGTTCCGTCTACTGGTTCGAGGAAGGAGTTGATTACACACAATCATGGAACTCGAGGTCCCTGGGAAGCTATTCCGGAACATGGGCTCTTGACATAGTGGATCTCGAAGGAGACGGGGTGCAGGAGATCCTGTCCACGTCCAAGTCAAGGGACGAGATAAGAGCATACAGACTTGACGCCACGTTCCCCTCGAACATAGGTCTTGATGTCGGTGCCGACTCTTCCTCCGCCGACTGGTCGAAACAAGGTGTCCTTAAAGGGGTCACCAGGGTTGATATCAGGAACGCACTTCAATTCATCATCGACAATGAACCGTCGTCCATCTCCGTCCTGACAGATACGTGGGGTACGGAGATTCTGAAGATCCCCTTCGAGCTCATCTCCGGGTCCTCCGGAAGGGTCCAGATGGAGGGGATAAACATCCTGTACAACGCCACGGTGGTCATAGACCAGAACGGCGAGGGAACGAGCCTTTCCAAGATCATCGACAGATTGGTCCCCGATTACACGGATGAACAGAACCCCAAGATCAGAATCTATGTGGGAGTGGGAGCGGATGGACCGGGGATGGCCTACATCTCGAATCTGAAGGTGGAGTACAATGCCATTCCCAGGCGGACACATCTGAATTTTCCCGAGCTAAGGCTCAAGGAGGATGAGTCAAAGATATTCGATTTTCAGCTGAAGGACTATTTCCAGGATGACTACACGGCGCCCGAGGACCTTTCAATAGACGTCAGATTATCGGGTCCCAGGGCCAACATGGTCCGGGCGGAAGTTGTGGGAGGGAAACTGGCGGTGGATGCCACCATTTCCCCGAACTTCTATACGAGATTGTCGGAACCCTATGATATCTATATCGAGTTCATCGTAACGGATGACGGAGGTCCGAACGGCATACCCGAGAGAACGCTAGTTACCAGGAAGGTCCCGCTCATCGTCGAACCCGTGAACGATGCTCCCGTCCTTACCGGAGAACAGCTTCCACCACTCTACGGGCTGGAGGGCTCCACGGTCGAGATCGTGAACCTGAAGGATTACAATCTGTTCTACGATGCCGATGGGGACACAATTCAGTACTTCATCTGGATACCGGAGACCGAGGACATTCCCAATTACAACGAATCCGCGGGATTGAAGGTCAGAAAAGTGGGCGGGACAAGAATAGAAGTTTCCCTTAACGAATTCTCCGATTGGACGGGGACATTCCCCCTGAAAGTCTACGGGACGGACGGAAAGGTCGGTCTGGATCTCCACAAAACCCCAAGGGTGGAGACCACGGTGACCATCAACAATACGAACGACCCGCCGTCCTGGACGGACATACCTCCTTCCTACGCTCTCGAGGATACCCCCTCCCAGAGACTTGTCGAACTTTCAAAATACGTCAGGGACATAGATACCGACAAGAGGGACCTTACGATCACCATCGAGGACTGGACGAACGGAACTTTCATAAGTCCCAGACTTGAAACGCTCAGCAACGGACAGGTGTATATCGGTACGGACCCAAGGATAGAGAACTGGAATGGCTGGACCACGGTCACAGTTACGGTAAGCGACGGCGAATTCTCGGACACCACCGAACTCGACATAATTGTGGAACCCGTGAACGATCTCCCCTCCATCAAGATACTGGAACCCACCGAGAACGGAAGGGAGGAGCCCGGACCGTTCTCCGTTGTGGGAGAGGCAACCGATGTTGAAGGGATCGAATGGGTTGAGGTTCTGTTTCTGGGTCAGTGGTATCGCGCCACCGGCAAGACAACATGGGGAATAACCCTGGAAGCACCCCAGTACAAGGAGATGCAGGAGCGCGTCCCCATCCAGGTGAGGGCCTTCGATGGTGAGGAATACGCTTACTCCTACGTGAACATCACGATACTCAAATGGATACCTCCGACAAACCTGGACTCCGATGGTGACGGCTACGATGACATCAATGATGATTTTCCCTTTGATCCGTCCGAGCACAAGGATTCGGACAGGGACGGAGTGGGAGATAACGAGGATATGTTCCCCTACGAAGCCGCATGGCAGAAGGACAGCGACCATGACGGTGTGGCCGACAAGGCGGACACCAACATCAACGATCCCATGCTCTGGAATGACAACGACGGTGACGGATACAATGACGAGACGGGGCCGCCCACAAGGAGGGTGAGTACATCCGCAGAGGAGGAGAAGAGCTGGTTCTGGCCCATCTTCTTCTTTGTCCTGGCCGCTCTCGGCCTGATACTTGCAATACTCTCCGCATGGGCGTTCGTGGTGAAGAAGAATGCCTCCAAGGACCCGAAGAAGATGGCGAAATTCTATGCCTTCGAACAGAAATGGAGACTATGGCGCCATTCACTTGTTGAAAAGGGACCGTTCGCCAGACTGTCAACACAGGTTTCGGAGTCCCTTACCATGAAGGGGCCAAAACCATCGATAAGCCCGACAGGTCCTTCACCCACCCTCTCTCTTCCGGGCGGTCCATCACCTGCGAGGGCTGCTCTGCCTCCCTTGCCTGTACAGGGAAGGCCGCAAATGTACAGACCTGTGCCTCCTCCTGCTTCCGGAGCCCGGATGCCACCTCCCCAGTCCGGCAACCAGCACTGAAACCTAAACAGCCAATTCCCGCACGATTGAAAATCGGTCGGGATCTCCTTCAGCGGAGTCCGCAAGCCTCCGCCCCGCATTGAGGAGGGATCCTTCCATCCATCTCATCCCGAACCGATTCATGGGCGAACAGCTGGATGTTCCCGATCTCCTATATGATTAAAATTCGGACACGAATGATAATACATTCGTATCCGAACTCTTAAACCTCCACCCCCCGAGATATTGTGTGCAAGAGGAATCAAGGCGTATTTAAAGGAACGATCGACTGGATGATGACTGGATGCTTTGAATTTCCTATATAATAAAATATGATGAGGGACCTTACGGAATCGTCCCGTGATCAGGTTCCGAAAAAGGGGGTATGGTGTCTGCTGATCGACGACCTTATGGAATGTTCGGCATTGAGATTCGGAGATTTCACTCTGACATCCGGCAGGAGGTCCACGTATTACGTTGACATCAAGAAGGCCTCGGCAAGACCGGATATGTTGAGAAAGATAACGGACGGGTTCACGGCCTTCGGTATCACAGCCGACAGAACGGCCGGTGTGGAGCTGGGGGCCGTGCCCCTGATAACAGCATACTCCCTGAAAAACGATATTCCATTCATCATAATCAGGAAAGGGGGCAGGAACCACGGGACCGGGAAGAGGATAGAAGGCGAGATATCCGACGGAGAGAGGATACTTCTCCTCGAGGATGTCGTCACAAGCGGGGGTTCTGTCCTTGAAGCCATGGATCTCATAGAGGAGGCAGGAGGGAAGATCGCGGCC
Organism: Thermoplasmatales archaeon ex4484_6; assembly: GCA_002254385.1. GTDB lineage: Archaea > Thermoplasmatota > Penumbrarchaeia > Penumbrarchaeales > Penumbrarchaeaceae > Penumbrarchaeum. The sequence continues at coordinate 4,000 of NJDO01000068.1, forward strand.
GTATTGACAGTGGTGGACAGGGAGGAGGGAGGGACAGATCAGATAGCCGCAAGAGCACCCTTCCACTCGCTTATAAGGGCGAGAGAACTGCTTGAAGAGGCGGAAAGGAGAAAATGAAGCGCTGAATACCGGGAGATGAGAGAGATGAAGGTCCTTGTTGTGGGAGGAGGAGGAAGGGAACATGTCATTGCCTGGAAGATCAGGAAGTCCAGATGGGTCTCCAAGGTATACTGTGCTCCCGGAAATGCCGGAATTGCCGCGGTCGCGGAATGTGTCGATATCAAACCAACGGACATCGAGGCACTCCTTGACTTTGCATTGGACAACGGGATAGATCTCACCGTTGTGGGGCCGGAAGCTCCCCTTGCGATGGGTATCGTTGACAGGTTCGAGGAGAAGGGGCTCAGGATCTTCGGACCGTCCAAGGCTGCCGCCAGGATCGAATCATCCAAGATATTTGCGAAGGAGATAATGAGGAAGTATTCCATTCCGACAGCAGGGAGCGAAACGTTCACGGACCTGTCCAAGGCAAGGGATTACGTTATCAGAACAGGCGGACCCATGGTCGTCAAGGTTGACGGCCTGGCGGCGGGCAAGGGTGCCTTTCCCTGCGAGGACGAGATGGAGGCCCTCAAGGCCATCGACATCATCGAGAACGGTGCGTTCAAGGAAGCGGGATCCAGAATTCTCATCGAGGAGTATCTCCGAGGAGAGGAGGCATCCATACTCGCATTCTCCGACGGCAAGCATGTGATACCTTTAGAATCCGCACAGGACCACAAGCGTGTATTCGACGGGGACACGGGGCCCAACACCGGGGGGATGGGGGCCTATTCTCCAGCTCCCGTTATCTCCGAGGACATCGCCTCGAGGGTCTACGATGAGATCCTGATGCCCACCGTAAGAGGAATGGCGGCGGAGGGTACCCCCTACAAAGGCATTCTGTACGCAGGATTGATGATAACCGATGAAGGAGCGAAGGTTATAGAGTTCAACTGCCGGTTCGGTGATCCGGAGGCACAGGTTGTCATTCCAAGAATGGCCACCGACTTCATCCGACCGCTTCTGGCCTGCTGCGACGGAACATTGAACAGGGTCAATCTCAGATGGTCCAGATCCTCATGCGTTTGCGTGGTGATGACCTCCGGCGGTTATCCGGGGAGCTACAAAAAGGGGTTCGAGATAAAGGGTCTCGACAAGGTGGAAAGAATGGAGAATGTCGTCGCCTTCCATGCCGGGACCAGGGAGGACGGTGACGGAAGGATCCTCACGAATGGAGGCAGGGTGCTCGGGATCACTGCTATGGGCCCCGATATCAAGGAAACTATCAAGCTGGCCTACCGCGCTGTCAGGAAGGTCGATTTCAAGGACAATTTCTACAGAAAGGACATCGGGAAGAAGGCCTCATATCACCTCGACGGGATGTAGAGGTAGCCCGATACATTCCTCCCGACCCCGATATCGACATTCCCTTCATCCGGTGTGAGCAGCTGTCGGATCAACCTCATCCACGGAGGATGTCCCCGGATCGGCCGCAGGGGAGTCCTCCATTTCCGGGGCGGCTATCCCACCGGAAAGGGTCTCCGGACCATCCGTCCCGGGAACCCCTTCTTCAGCAGGTTCCACAGGTTCTTCTCCTTTCTCCGGTTCGATGACGTCCCCCGCTCCCTCCGTCTCCACCACCTCGGCCGGGGGATTCCCGGACGGGTCCTCTTCACCGGACATGGTCGGTTCGGCCTCCCCTTCCACGGGTGACGCCTCCGGCATCTCATCCCCGGGTAGGGTTTCCGTCCCGGCCGGTTCCTGGGTTTCCTCCTCCGCCTCCCCTTTCTCCCCGGACCTCTTCAGGAGGATGAACAGCAGCGCGGCCAGAATGATCAGGACCACGGGAACACCGAACAGGAAGACATAGAGGCTAGTGTTGTCTTTCTCATTTCCCGACCCATCTTCCGCGCTGGGAATTTCTATCAGACCATCTATCGCCTCCTTCTTCTCGGTGGAGGATACGAGTATCACACCATCCCTCTCGATCCAGGCATGATAGGTCAGATGTGTGTAGGATTCAAGGTCCACACCCGTAAGAGATACCCTGTATCTCTCGTCCTGGATGGGGATTAGAACGAAATCCACCGGAAGTCCGCACAAGGCGTTCTCCCCCTCGTTGCAGGGGAGCACACGGGCCTTTACGGTTGCATTCTCCGGAACGTTCCTGGCTTCAACGTAGATGTAGAGCTTTCCGCCTGCGGACTCGAGATACACGTCATCTATGATTGGATTTGCCGGTTCGGTTCCGCCGGAATCTGCCGGGGTGATTATCAGGACATATGTCCAGGTAAAGGTCGTTCCCGACGAATTTACATGCAGTTTGAAGGAATATGTCCCATCCCCTTCGGGAATACGGAGCTGGAAGCCGAACACCTCACTGTACCTGATCCTGCCCGATGGGAGCTCCTCCCTTTCAGCCGCATCCTTCGAGAAGAATATAACGGAAGGAGCATCCGTGACTTCGCCGCCACCGATGGAGAGGGACCAGTTCCCGGGAATACCCTCGGCCCATACCTCGAATCCCACATCCGGAAAATCGGAATCCTCGAACTGGAACTTCTCGAGGGACAGATTCAGTGAAAGGGAGGCGGGACTCTCCGATCTGATTATGGAACTTCCCTCCTTCATGTAGAGCTCCTGCGTGAACGGCGGGATGTAGGAGGCACTCTGCAGAACCTTACCGTCGGAGGCAAGCAGGACAGCCACGTATCCCATACCGTGATCGGGAGAGGGGACCGTGAGGTTCCTGTAAGAACCCGGGTTCATTTCCGATATATCCTCTCCCGCAGCAGCGCCATGATACCTGTGGGCTATCGGTATTCCCTGATAATTCCGGACGTTGGAATTGGTTTCTATACTGTAGACCTGGAAGATACCGGAGACCCGGGACGAATAGACATCCGAAAGATACAGTGAGACGCCGATCTCACCATCCCCGGATTCGGAGAACCTCATCTCGACAGGAGGGGTGTCCCTCAAGGAGGCATTCTCTATCCTTGACCTGATCTCCTCCATCATCTCGTCGACCGATCCACCACCGGTCATCCTGTCATATGTATGGTCGATAAAGAGGTCCGGGGTGGATGTAACACCCAGCTCGTTGGCCCGCAGCTGCGAGGCCTGATCGTCATAGACATACATTATGAACTCGAAATCGAGATTTTCTTCCTCGTTCAGTCTCTCCACGGCCTCCTCCACATCCACGCACGGAACACAGGTGGTCTGGGTGAACATCTCGACCAGAACCCTGTGGTTCTCCCAAGTTGGGACCGGGACCATGGTCAGCTCAATGGAGAACGGAGTGTACGGTATCTTCTGGTCCTCCGGTGCATCCTGATCCCATTCAAGTGTGATGTTCACATCAATAATGCCCGGAAGTGAGGTATTCAGAGGAAATTCTCCCTGATATCTCTGTGTGGGAGAAGGTGTGAGGTTCCCGATATTGACCGTATGGACCGCTTCCTCATTGGAAATATCGAGAAATGCCGTTATATTGTAAGCATTCCCCGTACCCGTGTTCATCACATCGTAAACCAGGGTCACTTCCGACCCCTCGTAGAACTCATACTCACCACCACCCACCGGCCTGGCATCCTCGTTGAAATCAAGTGTTCCGGTGATGCTCATTACCGGAATGGGCCATGAATTCACCCTCACGCTCCATTCCCTGTATGCCGCGAGATCATTATCCGTCACGGTCAGGTTAAGTGTACGATTCCCCTCCTCCGGAAGTATCAGGGCGACCTCGAACTCCCCGTACGGATCGGTGTATGTCTCATTGAAAATGCCCAGTCCATCCGCGGTTAGGTTCACAAGGGCGCCGGATACATTCTCCCCAAGATCGTTGGTGACCTTTCCACTGACGGTTATTGTCTCGTTGGGAAAAACGGTCGTCCTGTCGGGTGATGCCTCAATCTCCAGAACGGAGGCGGTCCTGACGATCGTGACGTTCAGTTCCGTGGAGCTCGGCTCCTCGGGATAGTGACGCGTTTCCGTGGAGTTGAACGTGTAGGTGAAATGGAAATAACAGAATACCTCATCCGTGGTCTCACCGAAACCACCCGGGGGAAATACACGGAAGAATGTGGAACCGTCACCGATATCGTTCATCGGAACGGGAGCTTCACACTGGAATCCGTGACAAACCTGCACCTCGACCCCATCTATGGGAACGTCGTATACGTTGAACGTCACAGTAATGTTCAACTCATCATCGAACGAGGGATCCGACGGGTTCACGGACCATGAAGCGAACTCCGGTTCCGCAGCCGATACATCGTCAGGGAATGTCATCAACGACAGAAAGCCTGAAAGTACCAGGACGGCCATCAACAGGAGACTCGGATACCTCTTTCGCAACATGGAGTCCCTATTACCGATTATACAAAAGAAGTTTGTGTTTCTCCCGTCGATAATAATTCATCCGATTCCCGCTCCGGTATGTTCGGCGGAAAAAAAAGAGATGATCTTCCTCCCCGGGAATGACCGCAGTCCAATGAGATCCAAAATCAAAGCTCCCACTCATTCCTTTGTACAAAAATTTTTACAAAAAAAAAGCCCACCCCCGCAGGGATGGGCACATATCGAATTGGGATCCGGGCTCAGATACCGTCATTGTCGGTGTCGACAAAGTGGCCGTCGGTGGAATCGCCGCCGCCGGTCTCCACACCGTCTATCAGCATGTCATTGTCCGTATCCCAGTCATTGGGATC
>NJDO01000069.1 GCA_002254385.1 Thermoplasmatales archaeon ex4484_6
ATACGAATGTATTATCATTCGTGTCCGATTTTATATCGTTTTGTTTTCGATCAAAGGGGAGCCCTGGCTCCTCTCATCATCGGTTCCTGGAGGAGGGCCCCCTCCGGGGTCCGAACCCCTCAAGACCTCTGCACCCTTCATCTCTTCGACCTGAAGGGTGAAAAAAAGAGCCATCAGAGGGATCCTCCGAGTGGAAGATCAATGGATAATTGAGATAGGGCGAGGAAGCCTGAACAAGCAGATCATGATTGGGAGATCACCTAATGGACCATCCATATCCCGGGCCGATCATAAAAGCACCAGGGACCTGAACCTTTCTATCAGCCTGATTGCTTCTGAAGGGTCTATTCCGTATTTTTCAAAAGCAGCTCCGGAACATGAGATATCATCAATGACTTTCTCAAGAAAGGGATGAGATGAAAAATATTCTCCAAGCAGGTTCACGTCGATTTGCTCCCCTCCTTTTCGCGGATCGATAAGTGAGAGGATGTCGGAATGATCCTTGATCATCTTGGATTGATCCCAGCATGGATCATCGCTTCTTTCATGGCAGACCCTCCAATTCCGATCCCATGCAGCTTTGAATTTCATCATCAGCAGAACTGATCTGTTTGGGACAGGTACTTTTTGACCTTCAAGATCCCGGATCTCTGTTTGTCCATCCACGACATTCAAATGCAGTGAATCCCGACATCCTTCAAAACTATCATATCCTCTATTTGCAATATCTATTATGACCCTACCATGAATTGTTTCCTTGTAAACGGAGTTGGTGGTTTCTGGATCAGTGTGGTAGTTATGATGATCCAACAGGAATTTCTTAAGACTTTTTTTAGTTCTATTATTGGTGATCAGATCGATATCGATCGAACCCCAGTAATCATTGTAGGAATGAACTGCCCATCCTCCAACAAGAATTGTAATGGGATTCGCCAATGAGGACTCTCTGTCTCGAACCCATGAAAAAATTCTCTTCAATTCATCAAGTGATTCACGTGCTATTGGCTCCATACGATCTCACCATTTCAAGGAGAAGATCTCTTCCCGAATAACCTAGTCCTGCAATATCAAGGACCGTTTGATCCTTTGAAGTAATCCTGATTTTATCCATTGTAAGGGAATTATCGAGAACATTTCTGTCAGGTTTGTATATTTTCAATTTGATCCCATTTTTTATTTCCGATGAGAATTCTCTTCTCACGGTTTCCATCGTTCCCATGTCATCAATATAACATTGGACCATGTCACTTCTAACACCCAGACCAAAATGAAGCGTCGATGCAATATAAGCACACATTACAACCGTTGACCCCCTTCTTTCAGCCCATGCGGTTAATGTTCTAGCCAGATCATGAGTTGAATAAAACGAGGTGGTAATCTCAGTTTTCTCCAATTCCTTCAGGGGCCTTTCCCATGCAACCGCATTCAAAAGACCTTGCATATCTGTGATCTTCACAAGGTTCCCGTTCTGATCCACAAAATCTCTCGCGATTAGATTTGTAATCACCCCATGGGTCCATCCGTATGAGATATTGTTGGATTTGGATATGCTTCTTATGGAGCATGGTCCTTTTTCAAACAAATACAGAATTATTTTCCATGCTTTTTCCGAGGTCAGCTTTCCTCTTGGTCTGAGGTTGTCCTTCTGGATGAAGATGTTGTCCGGAAGTTGAATTATACCTACTTTCAAGAGTTTTGCAGCTCTAAGTATGGAATCCGGAAAAAGTCTGCCCGCAAGTATGACTTTGCTCACGTTTTTATCCAGTTCCTTTACAAGGAGAAGATGTGATAGTTTATCCCATGAAGCTGTTCGGCAAAACTCGACAATGATTCTCTTATCACCTTCCTCGATCATCAAATCGACCCTGACCGGATATTCGGTGGAAACCCGAATATCCAAATGGAATCTTGCTCTATTTGAGAGTAGCAGCTCTTTCCGCAGTGTCTCTCTAAGGAGTTCGATATCTTTCGATCTTACTGTCATATGGGTATCTTAAATTAGTGTATAATATAAAAACCTATCAGTGATATGGGTATCTGTTATTTGAGATACGTATGCATGAGTATCAGTGATACATCTGCGCAGTCTCAAGCCCCTCCGGGGTCCGAACCCCTCAAGACCTCTGCACCCTTCATCTCTTCGACCTGAAGGGTGAAAAAAAGAGCCACCAGAGGGATTCGGACCCCCGACCTTCTGATTACGAATCAGACGCTCTACCAGGCTAAGCTACGGTGGCATTTTCTTAGCGTTTGTCAGCCGTGAAGCAGGGCCACTACTTGAATTTTTCCGGTAATGTCACTTCTGTGACTCTTCCTCACCCTCGGGAAACATCCCCCTTGATGTTCTCAGAGCGCCGAGGGCCGGCATCTCCTTGCCGCTGAGATAATTAATGAGAGCTCCCCCCCCCGTCGATACATGATCGATACCCGTCATCTTTCTGTCCTTGATGACCTGTGTTGTCTCCCCTCCCCCCATCACCGAATACCCTTCGGAATCGTTGATGGCCTTGAATATCTCGATGGTCCCTTCGGAGAACTCCGGTATCTCGTAGACACCTGCAGGACCATTTGCGATGATGGTCCTTGCCTCCTTGATCACAATGGAATACCTGGCTATGGTATCGATCGAGATATCATATATCGGAGCATCCGCAGGGAGCTCCGAAAGGGTGATCCTCTCCCTTTTTCCGTCCCTGTTCAGCGCCATGTCCGAGGGATAGCAGATCCTGTCCGGATGTTCGGCAAGCATCTTCCTGCATCTCTCCACGAGTTCATCCGCATCCTTCAGTTCCGACCTGATGAAGTTGATGTTCGGCGTTCCAAGATCGTATCCATCCGCCCACTGGAACATGGAACCCACGACTCCCACCGTGAGAAGCTTGTCGATTATATTCCTGCCCAGCAGGTGCTCCGCAACCTTTATGGAATCATCCACCTTCAGGCCGCCGAGGACCGCAATGCATGGCCGCTCGGGATTCTCGGTCACCCTTTTCAATGCCCTGAGCTCCTTCTCCATCAGGGGCCCTGCACAGCTGGGCATGAGCCGGCAGAAACCGACGAGCGTCGGTTGTGACCTGTGTATTGCCGAGAACGCATCGTTCACAAAGACATCGGCAAGGGGCGAAAGCGTCCTGACGATGTGGCTCTTCTCCTGGGTGTCCATGGTCGCGTCCTTGAGCACAACCTCCTCGGCATAGAACCTGGAGTTCTCGAGGAGTATGATATCCCCAACTTCCATGGCTTTGATGGCGTCCACGGCCCTCTTCTGGAAAAGGCTGTCCACGTAGATGACATCCCTTTCGAGCAGGTCCGACAGGACCTTCGCATGTTCGGACAGATTCACGTAATCCTTTTTCCCCGGTCTGCTCTGATGTGCGAGAAGTATCAGCTTGCAGAGGGGGAGCTTCCTGATGGACCTTGCATGTTCCTCGATCCTCTTGAAGGAGAGTATCTCACCTGTATCGGGATTGATGGGTGAATTGATGTCCACCCGCATGAGGACCGTTTTATTTGCAAGGTCCAGGTCCGAGATGGTGTAAAATGGAAGGGCCATTTGGATGCACCGGAGCTTAATCACAGGGTCCCTTTAAATCTTTTCGTTCCCTTGGCGGAACCCGGGAAGAGGGGTGGATCTACAACCCTGCGGGAGAAAAGGGGTATTCGATACAAGCGCCGCCCTTCCACCTGACGGCATGATCGATACCATGAATGGATATAGATGGAAGGGAAATTGCATTCCCCGGCGAAATGCAGGGTTTTGGCAAATATTTGTTCGGACATTCGGAAACGTTAATATTTCACCGTAGTTTATGGTGGACCGGACTTCGGGGGCGTTCCATGGCCAAACATCCGGTGATGATGAAATACAGCTATGAGCTGAAGGAAAACCTTGCAAGGAGGGCCCTGGCCCAGCTCATAGACCTGACCGTGGTGGGGATCCCCCTTTTCATTCTGTTCGTGTTCTTCGGTCTGGGGGTTCTGCAGTCCAACCCCATGAACGCCATAGTGGGCCTTCTGGGGCCCCTTCTCTACACCCAGCAGGTCCAGGGCGTGAGCGAAACGTCCCCATTCATAGCCATGATAGTGTTCGTCATATTCCAGTCGTTCCTGCTCCCTCTCTACTATTACTGGAGGGAGTGCAATTCCAGAAGGACACTCGGGAAGTACCTGATGCATCTGGACCCCGTCAGAAAGGACAATTATTTTCCCACCAAATGGGACGCTCTTCAGAGAAACTACGTCAAATATATCGCGGGAGCGGTCGGAGGTTACCTTCTGGGATTCGTGGGGTGGTATCTGTTCATATGTCTGGCAGCGCTCATCGACCTCAAGATGGGTCCTGAATACAAGATGGATGTCAGGCAGAGATTGACGGAGGTCCCCTTCGGTACCGCCGTTCTGGTCGAGAGGCCCAAGGTGCCGTTCGGGGAGATAGCCGTTGACGGAGGAAGATGGGCCAGGCTGAGGGAGAAGGAGAAGAAGGCGAGAAAGTTCGCCAAGCAGATGAAGAAGGAAGAGAAAGCCGGAAGGAAGATGTCCAGGATAAAGGTGAAGGAGGAGGTCAAGAGGGAACACATCAAGAAGAACCTGACCCGATCCTCTAAGAAGCTCGAGCTCGCCCTGACAGGTGAGGGGGCCGAAAGGAAGACATCATCCCTTCTGGAAAAGGTGAGACCCGGAAAGAGGAAGCAAAGGGTGAACCTGGTAGAGGAGGAGGAGATGGAAGAGGTTCTGGAACTCGAATCGGATACGGCGGGATCCGGGGATCTCGAAGAGAGCAAGGAGGAAAAGATCTCCCCGATGGAGGAGGAGCCGGAGGTCCCGAAAACGGCAAGGAAGCTTGACATCGAAATGGAAGAGGAAGAGCCCAAGCCGGGGAAGAAGCTCCCGTTCTGGAAGAGATTGTTCGGAGGAGGAAAGAAGCATCATGATGTTGAAGGGGAAGCTCCGGCCGGAGATACCGCCCCGGGTCCAGGCATGGACCGACCCCTGGCAGCTCCCCTCGTCAAGAAGGATGCGGAAAGGGACGAGATTATTCTCCAGTTCATGATGGATTTCGACATCGATGAGGACAGGGCGAAGGGTCTTTACGATATGGGATACAGGAAGAAGGAGGACCTCAAGGACGCAATTCCCCAGGATCTGATGATGATAAGGGGATTGAACCCGACGATCGCGAAGAGAATAATATCAAGGGCAAATGAATGAGACCAACGTTACCGGGTCAAGCTCACAGAGTTATTTCAAGCTGGTCTATCATTTTTATCTCTGTACAATCAACTATTAATATTACAACCATGGCTTGAATATCATGGGGGTACTGATATTCTGAAAGCCCGGGTAACTTATCTGATACTGGCCTTACAGCTTGTATCACCCTTGTTGATATCCGGAATGGATATTCCCCTCATCCAGGCGGGTGAACATTTTCCCTCTGACCTCCAAGATTCAGATGGTGATGGCAGACCGGACGAGTTCGAGGTATGGCAGGGGCTGAATGAAGATGAGAATGATGTTGAATGGACCTTTCTTGTCTACTGCTGCGGTGATGATGTTCCCTGTGGAAATAGAATGGGGACGATTCTGCCGGAAATGTGGGAATTCATCGAAAAACTCTCATGGGTGGGCTGCACGGACAATATCAGTATTGTCGTCCAGTTCGACGGAAACGACCAGCTATACGGATATCATCCGGACATGTTCTGGAACAGCATTCCCAATAATGTCGACAAGCCTCATATCAGCGAAACAAGTACCAGAAGATTCCTGGTTGGAAAGGATTCCACCGGATGGGACCCATCAATGATCCTGGATGAGGACTGTGCAAACAATACACTCATCGATCTTTACGATGTTACTGATTGGGACCCAAAGGGTACGGGCGGATCCCACAATTCCACTCATTGGGAAGCTAACATGGCAGACCCCCTTGTTCTGCATGAGTTCATAAGTTGGGGATTGGACACATTCCCTTCGGACAATTACTGCCTTTACGTGGATTCCCACGGTGATGGAATAACGGGTTTTGCATATGATTACCGCCCGAACGAGGAACCGACCACCACTATCAAGGATGTTCTAAACTTGAGCGATATCAGAAAGGTTGGAGACCTTCTACTTGATGAGGAGCCTCAAAAGAATCTGGATATCGTTATGCTCCAGTCCTGTTTGATGGGAAATATCGAATTCTGTCATGAGTTCTCCAGATTTTGCGACTATTATGTGGCCTCCGAGAACGTCATGCACATCACCGGCAATCAGGATGATGTCGTACTTCAAAGTCTGGATGAAGATCCCCAATTGAGTCCTGCAAGACTTGCCAGGGAATTCATAGATGTTGAGTACATCTATTCCAGGGACAAGGTCATAAATCCCCCGTGGAATATCATGGACTGGGATGGAAGGGAGAGGCTGACCTTCTCGAGCATCAACTGCACACAACTTAGGAATTCAGACTTGATGGAAATGGCCAGCATTTTCAATCAGGCAGTGGTGGATGGTGTGGGACTGGACAAGGAATGGTATTTTCCGGCTCTTATGGGATCACTGTCAGCTGAAACAACAGACTGCTACACCAACGATTTCAACTATACCCAGATAGATTACCTTGAATTCCTGGAATACTGGAAGGATGTTGAGGGCCCTGATGATGGAATCCTTCCCCTTATCAGGGAAACGGCAGGGAACATCAGCTCCCTTCTCTGGAACGAGGACATCGATTCCAGGTCTATCGAATACGAGAAACATGACCTTGGCTTCTTTAAGAAAACATCCGGTCTTTCCATATACCTCCCTTTTGCACCCTGCGAATGGAAGAACACATCCATTTATTACAGGAATTCCTCATTCGATGAGATGACCGGATGGAGTGAAGTGATCGACCTGTTACACAGAAATTTCGAACCATCTATTGATCCTATTGATAGGATATCAACATATCCAGGAATTCCTGTAACAACACAATTCGATGTCAAGGACCTCAATGGGGATGATGTTGAATTGTCTGTGATATCATCCGATGCTCCATTCGAGATATCTGTGATAGAACCCTTTTCGATATCCTTCAATGCAACAGAGGAGCAAACAGGACTATATCATGCGACCCTGAGGTTCGATGACGGTAACGGTTCCTTCACAAACATGGTGATAGAGATAGAGGTCCTTCCATTTGACCGGCCGGTTCTTGTGGAGTCGGTCGGGAACCAGACTGCTTACGTCGGAGAGGAATTCATTCTCAATGTCAATGTATCAGATGAAGATCCGGATGATATTATCACAGTGGAATGTGAATATCCAGGGGCTGGTGAGTGCTGGATGGATGAAGAATGGAACCTGCACATCATACCTCTTGAGAAGGATATTGGTATCAATAATGTTAGATTGGAGTTCTCGGACAACAACGGTTCTCTATACATTTTATCATTCAACCTCTCGGTGATATGGAGGAATGCCCCCCCTGAAGGTCCCCGTCACATAAACATCACCACTCGAGCCGGAGAGAAATATTCCGTGGAATTCGGAATCGAAGATCCGGATGGGGATAATATTTCAATTGAACATGATGGGCCCGTTCCGGATTGGATGACCATTGTATTCGATTCCGTACTTTCAATTACTGTTCGACCCACCAGCGGGGATACGGGCGTATGGGACCTGAGCCTGTTGTTCAAAGATCCCAAAGGGGGAATGCTTGAGGTCCTCCTAACTGTGAATGTTGAAGAGGCCCTGCCCCCGATCCTTCTTCTACCAGAGGTAATAACCTTAAAAGAGAGAGAGAGGCTCTCATTTGCTTTGAACACGGATTATACAGGGAACGGGACAGTGAGGTTCGAGGTTAATTGTGGAGAATGCGATTTCCTCATACTGGAAGAGGCCTCTTTCCGACTTCTTCCTGTTGATGGAGACCATGGTTCATATGATATTGAATTCGAGACGATACTCGTGAACGGAACCACAAGGACCTCGAACCATACGATAATTGTTGAAATGAACACTTCCACTCTTGATGTGTCCATCGAGATATTACCCGATACAGGCCCCTACAGGGTTGGAGATATGGTGATAATTGAGGTCCTGTACACGGGCTACAGTGGGACAATTGAATTCTCCATAACCATAGAAGTGGATGGTAATGTCGTATCCACGGAATATGGAACAGAGGCTTCCCATGTCATTACCGGTGGATCGGTCATGAAGGTCATTGTGGATTATGGGAGTATGGATCCCACCATTGAACCCGTGATCATTGAAATAGGGAATGATGAAGGCGAGGGGGAAGAGGGTATCGACACATTCCTGATGATAGGGATCGCCGCGGGTTTCGTTATCATGTTCCTCGCTGTCCTTTTGGGTTTCATTCTCAGGAAACAACCATTGGATGAAGAGTCATATGTCGAGGAATGAAAGGATCTTTTCTGATACCTTCATATAAAAGGTTGCAATAACAAGGACGACAACCAAATCTTTGGGCCGGTAGATCAGCTCGGTAGATCGCTTGCTTCGCAAGCAAGAGGCCTCGGGTTCAAATCCCGACCGGTCCACTTTTCCCTTTTATTGATTTATCATTGCTGGGGAAAAGTGGTCCGGTCTGTAGACTAAAGGTGATTGCATTTGATTTGATTCTCCTTTAGT
>NJDO01000070.1 GCA_002254385.1 Thermoplasmatales archaeon ex4484_6
CGATAGTTTTGTCATTTCAGGAGAAGGTTTTATTCTACGAAATAATTTCTGTACTCTACAATCCTGTTTTGCCTGAACAAGATTTTTATAGTAATGATTATTGTGTATAATTATGGCCCCTCCAAAAAAGGGAAAGAAAGGTGAAGGTTTCCATTCCGCTGCAGGATTGATCAGGTATTTCGATGCCGAGGAAGAAACTGCAATGAAGATCGATCCCAGGGTGGTCATAGCCGCAGGGGTTATCTCCGTTATCATTCTCGAACTTCTGAAGGCTTTTCTTCCACTCTGAGAGAAGTAATGACCGAATTTTACAGTTCATCTTCGGAAACGGTCCATGGAAGGATTAGAACGGGAGCGTCCACGCTCGACATTATTCTGTCAACGATCCATCCGGCAACTCCCCTTCCTTCAGTTGCTCCCATTATTATGAGATCCACGTCGTGGAATTTTGCCTGTCCTATTATTGTAGATGATATCTCTCCTATTGCGGGAACCAATTTGTATTCCACACCTTCCTCCTCTGCGAGCCTGCTGAAGATGTCCAGGGCCTGATCGCTTTCACTCCTGTCCTCGCCCTGATCACGAATATGGACCACGACTATCGAAGCATCGAAGTTCTTTGCAATCCTTATGATCCTCCTTGCATTCCTTCTTGCCGGTTCAGGTCCCGCTGTGGGTACCAGTATCCTTACCTTCATATGATCACCTCAAGCGGAGAGCGCCCTTTGGACCGAATCTCTTAGACTCTTAAGAACAAATGGTTTCTCCAGAAAATCAATGGCCCCAATATCCAACGCGGCTTTTCTTATGGATGAATCAGCAGATATGAAGATTATCTTCTCATCCGGGTCCTGAGAGAGTATCTCCGCAGCTGTTTCAAGGCCGTTCCTGATGGGCATTCTATGGTCAAGAATGATAAGATCGGGTTTTGTTTTTAGCTCTTCATATTTTTTTATAGCCTCTTCACCATTCGTTACCGCGGCTATGATCTCATGACCGAAAACAGTTAGCATCTCCGAATATAGAGCGAGAAGTTCGGTCTCGTCATCCACTATCATTACCCTAGCCATTAGAAGTACCCACCTGAAGCTGTTTGTGATAGTTCATTTTGTTATTTAAACAATTATGGTCCTTAATAGAACATGGTCCTTATGGGAACAAATGATCAAGCGGATGCAGCAGGCTTTGGATGATCGATCTCCGAAAACGGTATACTGTTGGTATGTCTCCACATATATGAAGATATAAATCCAACTTACGCAATAACAATCGTATGGGTCTTCCCGGTGCAAGGAAAATATCCGATCTAAATCCGGGCACAAGATTGAACATAAAGGTCAAGCCCCGTGATCTTCCCTATGACAGATCAGGTGTAGTCCAATTCAGGAATGTTATTCTGATGGATACATCAAGTTCGGTCAAAGGAGAGAAGGTTATCACATTGAAACTCGAGAATGGATACAATGTCATGCTTGATGAGGAAAGGATAAGGATAGATGGAGTACTGGACGACGAAAATATATTCGACTCGGAAATCAGGGATGGGGGTCCAGCCAGGACCCCTTCATCCGTGGATTCGGATGAGGAGCTTCCACCGATCACCATTATCTCGACAGGGGGTACAATCGCTTCAAGAGTGGATTACACGACCGGAGCCGTGCATCCGGTAAAGGATGGATCCGAGATATTATCCATATACCCTTCAATGGCCAATCTATGCAGACTCGATGTCAGGACCGTCATGAACGAATTGTCCGAGGATATGTCTCCTAGGGAATGGGTTGTAATTGCCAGGGCAGTGAAGAAGGCATTTGAAGATGGGGCCCGAGGCGTGGTCGTCACTCACGGAACGGATACGATGCATTTTACCTCAAGCGCATTATCATTTCTCCTTAGAGACCTCCCTGGTCCGGTAGTGTTAGTTGGCAGTCAGAGGTCTTCCGACAGACCTTCCTCCGACGCATTCATCAATCTGGAACATGCTGTCATCACGGCATCAAGGGCAGTTCTGGATAGGGTGGTGATAATATCGCATGAAGGTCCGTCAGACGGGACATCGATAATCATATCCGGAACACGAGCCAGAAAGATGCACACGTCGAGAAGGGATGCGATCCGATCCATAGATTCTCCACCAATCGGACGGGTTGTCGGGAAAAGAATTGAGCTCGACATACCCCCAGTCCGTTTGGATCCCGCTCGAAAGATAAGTATAGTCGGGAGATTCGATAGAACTGTCGACATGATATTCATACATCCCGGTATCTCTCAGGAAGGTCTCGATTCGATGCTCAAGGGCAAGAAAGGCGTTGTGATTGTTGGTTCCGGTCTGGGACACGTTGGAAAGAGGTTGATCAAGGTCTTGAAGAAGCATATTGACAGGGGGATGATATGTGTGATTTCATCCGCATGCATTCACGGGCGTGTCGATCTCAATGTCTATTCCTCGGGAAGAAACCTGATCGGTGCCGGTGTTATCCCCTCAGGTACCATGACCCCTGAAACAGCCCTTGTCAAATTGATGTGGGCGATGGGAACTGCAGGAAGTGAAGGAAAGGACAGGATAATTTCCCTGTTCAAGGAAGACATAGCCGGAGAGTGGGGTTCTTCGACACCATTTTCGGAGGGGCTTTGAGAATGAAGGACGCGAAAAAGGTCTCGGAGATCCTGGATAGAGCCCGATCATGGAAGGATATCGACTTGTTGTCCCTGGGATTGAAGGTTGGTCTGGAGGTCCATAGGGAGCTTGCGGGAAGAAAGCTGTTCTGCTCATGCCCATCCGTTCTTTCAGATGAAGAGGGTTTCATTTTCAGGAGGAGAATGCACATTACCCGTTCGGAGACTGGAGACCTTGATGATGCTGCCCTTCACGAGGTTTCGAAGGGAATGACAATAACATATCAGGCTCCGCCAACCACGTGCCTTGTCGAGATGGATGATGAACCTCCTTACGGACCCTCCAAGGATGCTCTCGAAACATCGCTGAAGGTTGCAATGAAGTTCGGCTGCGATATGGTGGACAGGATCCAGTTCATGAGAAAGATAGTTGTGGATGGTTCCAACCCATCCGGGTTCCAGAGAACGGCCCTGGTTGGTTTTGATGGATTCCTTTTCACTGAAGGCGGAACGAGGATAGAGATAGAATCCCTGTGTCTTGAGGAGGATTCCGGAAGAAGGATTGGAGGAAAGGATGATCGACCCGTTTTCAGACTAGACAGGGCCGGTATTCCCGAACTTGAGATAACCACTCGGCCATTGATGGTACCTCCCGAATCCGTGAAGGAAGCAGCAATGAACATTGGTGACATAATAAGATTCACCGGCAGGTCGAGAAGGGGTCTTGGCTCCGTGAGGCAGGATATAAATATCTCGATAGAAGGAGGTGCAAGGAACGAGATAAAACTCGTCCAGGACCTTTCCATGATACCGGTTGTAATAAGAAAGGAAGCGATCAGACAGGCGCTTCTTGTTGAGAGTTCGAAATATCTTTCCGGTATGAATGTCAAGGAGAATGAACTGGCACCTGAATTCCATGATGTAAGTTCCGTCTTCACTTCGACAGTGTCAAAGGTCATCGGGAGGGGCATGGAGAAGGGGGGAAAGGTCATCTGCATTCGGCTTCCGGGATTCAAGGGTGTTCTCGGTAGGAGAATGGATCGCCCTGACAGGATCGAGATGGATGATAAAACGATCAGACCCGGTATTGACGATGTAAGGGTCCTTGGGCCGGAAATTGCTTTCAGGGCCCGCTCCGCTTCCGGTGTGAAAGGAGTATTTCATTCCGATGAACTTCCTTCCTACGGAATAAGTAAGGAAGAGGTGGAGGAGGTAGCTTCCAGACTCGAGATGGATGTATCGAGGGATGCGTTCGTGATGGTCTGTGCTCCGGAGAAAACTGCATATTTGGCACTTGAAGCTGTGATGAGAAGAGTGAAAGAGGCTTTTCTTGGCGTTCCTTCCGAGGTGAGAAGACCCCTCCCGGAAGGCGGTAGCGAATTCATGAGACCCATGCCCGGGTCCGCAAGGATGTATCCGGAAACAGATATTCCTCCTTTGGATATCCCCTATGAACTTCTAAATGAACTCTCCCGGGATCTTCCTCCGACCAGAACGGAATTGTTGGAAAATGTCATGAACAGATTCCGCATTGGAAAGGAGACAGCTTCCCAGATCGTTGATCTGGATCTCGTTGGAACCTTGGAGAATATCTGCAATGACGGATCTTCATCGTCCATCGCAGTCAGACTGCTTCTTAGCGTCATCCCTGAAATGAAGAAAGGTGGTTATGATATCGACCGAATTCCCAATGAAATCCTATCTGCTCTTGTGGACAATGTATCCTCGGGAAAATGTCCGAGGGAATGCATGGGTGATGTTCTTGTGAGATACCTGGAAAGGAGGGCCGGTACGGGAGATGACGGGGAACCGGAATATTTGATTCTGGAAAGGATAGTGAATGATGTGTCAAAAGGTATGATATCCGAAAAGGAGGCCAGGGATATCATAAGAAAGGTCATCACCGCTAGGGAGAATCTTGTAAGGGAAAAAGGAGAGAGGGCACATGCTCCATTGATGGGGCCGATCATGAACCTTCTCAAGGGAAAAATGGATGGGAGAAGGATATCCATATTGCTGAGGGAAGAGCTCGATAAACACAGGACGTCGATAGAATGAATATACTTCTCCATACATGCTGCGCCCCCTGTCTGTCAGGTTCAAGAATAATGTTCGAAGAGGAAGGTTTAGATATCACTGCTTACTGGTTCAATCCGAACATCGCACCATACAACGAGCATCAGAGAAGACTTCATACACTACAAAGGTACCTTTACCTTGATCCGTTGCCTTTCATTCAGGAAGAAGGGTACGGGAACCTATCCTACATGGTGAGCATCTTGAAAGACCTTTATCCGGACGGCAACGTCGGTGGTCTGGAAATAATGACAGACGAGGAGAGGCGCAGGAGATGTGCTCATTGTTACGGAATAAGGCTTTTCAGGACTGCCGAGAAGGCAAAAGAGATGGGCTTCTCTGGTTTCTCCACAACGATGTTGTTGTCAAAGCATCAGGACCATGAAGCGATCAGAGCAGTATGCAGGGAAGCGGCCGATGAAGTGGGAATAGATTTCGTCTACAGGGACCTGAGAACGAGGTGGAAGGATTCAATACGGATATCGAGGGAGCTTGGACTTTACCGACAGCCTTACTGCGGCTGTATCTTTTCGGAACATGAGAGATTCCAAGGCGGTTGATCCTATCTGAACAGCAGCTGGAGCCTTGGTCCCATTAATGATGCAATGATTAATGAGAGAACAAGGAATGATGCTGCAATGGATATGGTTCTTGCCAGACGGGAAAGCTCTTCGTCGGACCTTTTTCTGAATGGACCGGAGGTTAGTTCTCTCTTGAGGAGCTTTCCGGGTATCCCGAGGATCCATCTGAGTATGTATACCATGGCATCCCTGAAAACGAAACCCCCGTCCAGTGGAATCATTGGAAGGGCATTGAACAGACCGAGAAGTATGTTGAGCCAGAAAATATAGAATATGGTATTGGCAAGGAACCAGAAGATCGATTCGGGCAATATGGACAGTGGGCCATGAACATCATAGATGTCCGTAAGGGGATCATGAAAAGGCATCCTGTCCGTCTGAAGAGGCAGATAGAAAGTGATGGATATCATGTTCTGAAATCTTTCCAAAAGAGTGTTGCCCGAGGAGAAAGGGTGATGAAGGACCTCAAGGAAGGGGGAGCTTCCAACTCCGGATATACCGAGATAGGATGTCGAGACACCCAGATACCCTTTCCCTTTGAAATTGGATGAGTAGTAATGGTCGCCTTTATCATCCAGAGTGATATTATGCGATATTCTCACATATTCCGGGAATTCCATAGTACCCTCATAGAGGGGGACCGTATCTTCATCGAATTCTTCCCACAATGATGCGTTTCCTTGTTCCAGAAGATCTTCCGAAAGCCTCATTTTCAAGAGTATCTCGCCTCGTTCATTCCTTAAGGGAGAAAGCACCGTTATGTTGATATTCTGTCCGGCCTCCGTGGATTCCATGATATTGTGAAAGTCCATCCCGCTCTTTATCGGGTGTCCGTCAACGGATGTGAGTATGTCTCCTTCCTGCAATCCCGACACCTCTGCGGGGGTATCCTCAACGATACCGATGATCATCACACCTGCAACCATCGGAACAAGATATCTTCCACCGTTCATCTTGAATTCCGCAAATACATAACCGCCCGGATCGGTCCGGTTGTATTCATAAAGGTCCATGTTGGAGGTGATCCTTGTCCCGTTTAGATTGTATAACGCTTTTGGATGGGCATCCAGTGAAAGATGCGCAGGGGAGGAGCTCGAAACCTCTGTTATTATAAGCGGTTCACCGTCAGCGTGAAGGGAGCCCATCATACCGAAGGAGAACAGTCCCAAGAACAGGAATGCAAGAATGAAGTTCATGACGGGGCCTGCGGAGAACATCCTCATTCTTGATAATCTCGGGGCCTTTTCCACTTCTTCCTCATCCGGCTCCATGAAGGCACCGATCGGTATCAGTATGAAAAGCAGCCCCAACGCCTTCACCTTGAATCCCATCACTCTTGCTATGATGCCGTGGCTTAATTCATGTGCAACAACAGCCACGACCAATCCAATTATACCATAAATGAAGGGTACATATGGGTTTATGCCCGGCAGTACGAGAACCTCGCTTGCCTTCACCGGTTTGACAAGAGGACTTGTTACGGAGATAAAGGCGGATATCGCAAGAAGGATGAACATGAACAGCATTCCCGTGAAAAAGAAGATGAAACCTCCCGTTGATATTCTCATCCAGGCTTTCTTCTTTGATGCTATACGGTCTATCAATCCCCTCCCCTTCTCCGTTCTCCACATCAATGCAAGTATCCATATTCTGTCCATTCCGTATCTTTTCAGGATCCCCTTCTTGTCAAGATAGACGACAATGAGCGTCCATAATAGAACGATGAGTATGAAAAGAAGCAGCTGCCAGGTTATCAGGGATATTGGATTGAACATTGTCAGCTGCACTCTATGGACAGGTAATATATATGGATATTCTTTGATTGTCAGGAACAAAGCCTCAATTGTTTCTGTTCCATGCTTTCTCGCTCAGATTCTCGTACACTTCTCCTTCGGATATGATGTCCGAGGCATCCTGCCCCTCGGTGGGTTTGATGTTCAGAAGGTTCTCTATCCTTTCTTTATTAAGGATCCAGTAGTGGATTCGCCATACCTTTCCTTTTTGAATGGTAGCCTCTTCCATTTCTGTTTTGAGAAGTCCCATTCCTTCAAGCATGTAAAAGATATCCCTGTCCCTGGGAGTTAGCCTGTTATCAAGAATTCGCTCCTCGAAACCGAAAAAATCCATTATGAAGGAGGCAATCTGGCCTATCCATTCATCATCTTTTGGAACGGATGCGTCGAGGGACATCCTTATGGCGGTTCTAAGGTTCTCAATGGTGATGATGTCTTTCAACCCATTCCTCCTGAGTGTATCATCAATGGAACCCTAACGTGAGGACCATTAATGAAATTTGTCTATGGAAAGGGGGATTTCCACCTTATGCAGTTGAAAAAGGGAGGGTGAAGATGTTTTTCGAAGTGAAACCGTTATATAGAAACATATAGTTGGCCCCCCATCCTTGAAGCGGTCATCTCGTGCGGTATCGGGTGACCTGAAAGGGATATCTCGAGATCATGGAGGAACCACCACATGACAGATGAAGAAATATACAATCCTTCCGATGAGGTCAGGGAAAAGGCCTACATCAAGAGTCTGGAAGAATATGAAAAGTTGTACAAACGCTCCATAGAGGATCCTGATGGATTCTGGGGAGAGATAGCTGAGGACTTTACCTGGTTTCGAAAATGGGACAGGGTACTTGATTACGATTTCCACAAGGCCAATATAAAATGGTTCGAAGGTGGAAAGACGAATATCTGTTACAACTGTCTCGACAGGAATCTGGAGACCAGGGGGGATAAGAAGGCCATCATCTGGGAAGGCAATTCTCCGGATGAGGATGCGAGCTACACATACAAGGAGCTGCATGATGAAGTATGCAAATTCGCTACGGTTCTAAGGAACAGCGGAATAAAGAAAGGAGACAGGGTAGCCATTTATCTCCAGATGATACCCCAGCTGCCCATAGCCATGCTTGCCTGCGCAAGGATTGGAGCCGTTCATTCCATTGTGTTCGGTGCCTTCTCTCCAGATGCCCTGAAGGACAGGATAAATGATTCTGCCTGCAGGATACTCATAACCCAGGATACGGCCCTCAGGGGAAACAAGAATACCATTCCGATGAAGACCAATGCAGACAAGGCCCTTGAATCGACGCCTTCAATAGAAAAGGTGATCGTTGTGAGGAGAACGGGCCTGGACGTACCCATGAAGGAGGGAAGGGACTTCTGGTGGGATGAGGAAATGAGCAATGTATCCGCCGATCCATTCTATGAAGAGATGGATGCCGAGGACCCTCTCTTCGTCCTCTACACTTCCGGTTCTACGGGAAAACCGAAAGGTGTCCTCCACA
>NJDO01000018.1 GCA_002254385.1 Thermoplasmatales archaeon ex4484_6
CTTCTGAAGACCTGGAAATCCCAGGGTTACAGAATAGAGAGAATATTCGAGAATGCCGGCAGGGAGCAGACCCTCAGAGGTCTAGACGAGGTTATTCTGAAATACACAAGGGCCGTGGCCGCCCTTGAAGCCTTGAGAAACGAATTCCCTTCATACGAGAGGGGATGGTTCCCGGACCTCGAGGAAGAGATAAAAAAGAACATGGACGATCCGCTGATGTCCAAACCGACACTGGATAGATTCTCCGAACTCAAAAAGATCATAAAAAAGGAGGAAAAAAGGAGGGGTGAGATATCCAGGAAGCTCAAGGAGCTATCCTCGAGGGGGATAGATGTCTCGAACATCGAACCCCTCCTTACGGGTGATTCCGAACTGCTGACAAGCAGGTACAACGAGTTCAAGGAAAGGGTCAAGAAGCTCCTGAAGCTCAAGGCAAGATTGTTGAAGGAGGCTCATTCGAAAAAGGATAAGGCCCTGGAGGAGTTCGCAAGGAGCATCAACGACCCCTTCAAGGTGGATGTTTACGAGGAGCAGGTCCTTCAGAGGGAAAGCGGAGAATCCATCCCGATGGAACCGGAGAAGAAACCGGATACCGATATCTCCAATATCAAGGAGGAAGCAAAGGAGCTCTACCGCAAAGGGGAACTAGAGGCTTCCCTGAAGTTGTTCGAGAAGGTGCTGGAATCCGATCCGGAGAACAAGGAATGCCTTTTTTACAAGAAGAAGGTCACATCCAAACTCAAGACCCTGGAGAAGGCAGCCGTATCCAATGGCATGGTGAAGGTGAAGGTCACCGATGGCGAATCGGAAAAGGATGAGAAGGAACATATGGGCGGAGACCCGAACTGTCTATCATGCAGGGGGACGGGAGAATGTGTATGGTGCTCCGGTACAGGAAAATGCTCCACGTGCAGCGGAACGGGGAAGACCTTCAATGAACAGTGCCCGACCTGCAAGGGAACTGGTAAATGCACTGTTTGCAAGGGAACTGGTAAATGTTCATGGTGCAATCCCGCATAGAATGAGGTGGTTCGACTGAAAACGATCCCAGGGGTTTCTTTCCTCGCAGCCACAGGACTCGTCATGTTCGCCATGATGGTGAACGCCCAGTGCTGCGATCCCAGTCCGGCTCCGGAGAATTCATACGAGGGGGTCGTGTATATCAATGATACGCGGGAATGGAACGGCGTCAGGTTCGTCAACGGAAGTCTGGTCATAAACGGGGCATTATCCCTGGTGGATTGCAATCTCACAATCGCTGGTGAGGGCATCATCATATCGGAGAATGCAGTACTGGAGATGGACGGATCCACTGTCGAACCGCTGGCGGAACAGGTGGGATACTTCATAGAGTCCTTCGGAAGCCTCATCGTAAGGGGATCCACTCTGAGGAGCTGTCTGGACCCCAACAATGCTCTCTTCAGCATCTACATTGAGAACGGAAGCTTCGAGATGGTGAATTCACGAATGGAGCGATCGGGCACCCTCCAGAGCCACTTACCGGATATCAGCATCATCGATTCCACCATTCCCGGCGTCATAACCTTATCGGGTGATCTGACGCTGGAAAGATGCCGGATAGAGGGGCTTGGCGCTTCCGCACTTGACGGAGGGGATCTGACGGTGAAGGATTCCAGTTTCCACTCCAACCTTTCATATTCACAGAATATAGCTGCTCTGTCAGATCAAGGAGGAAATATCTCACTTGAGAATGTTTCCATTGACGGAACCTACGGGGGTGGAGTCTTCGTCCTCGATTCCACAGTAAACATGAGCGGCATTGTCATAGATCTTCCGGGGGGTCTGTATGGCCTCAAGATGGAAGATGTTAAGGTCTCCCGCATAGACGGTATTCGTATCAATGGTACATACGGAGGAATGGACCTGAAGGACGTTCTGGGAGAGTCCATCCTGTCTGATATCAGGATCTCCGGTTCATCATACGGATTGCTCATCGATGGTATCGGCGCGGTTCTGATTAGAGACGCACTTATCCGGGGACCTTCACACGGAATAATATCCTCGTCGGCGATATCCCTGAACAGGACCATAATCAAGGATGTGGAGGTGGGTCTTCTTCTTCAGGGTGGTTTCGTTATCAGCGAGATGGACGCTGATATCATCAATTTCACAAGATGGGGGGTGGAGGTGGAAAGCTGGGCCCCTCCCGATGTAAACGGCATAGTATTCCAGCGAGGGGGTGGGGCCATTTCGGATACGGCTCTCTGGGGGAGGATCCATGTGAAGGTGAGGGGACCGGATGGTCTGGATGTGGATGGAGCGGAGCTGCATCTCAAATCGAATCTGGAGATGGAGGAAAGTATCTCTTCTGGGGAAGTCGGAGTAGTGTGGGCGTTCATGGATCATGATGGCACCATTCACGGGGTCAACTACACGCTGCACGGCAAATGGGGCAACGCCGAGAGGACATTGAACTTCACACCCGTCAAGGATATGGATGTCGAACTTGTCCTTCCTCTGACGGATGTCAGGATCGAGGATCTCTCATTTGTCGATGGTGAAGCCATCGTCCGCATCGGAGCGGAGGGTTCCGAGGCGAAGGAGGTAGTGGTCACGATATACCTTGACGGAAGCTACCGGTTCAACCGGAAGGAGAATCTTGCAACGGGCGAGGAAAAGGTCCTCCGTCTGCCCGTCGGAAACATGGATGCGGGGACACATATCCTGAAATGCGAGGTGAGCTCAAGGGACGAATACAGCGGAAACAACCGGGCTCTCATGGAAAACAACATTCTGGAGATCACCATTGAAAAGGAGGAGGACAGAGGAGCGGACCTGGAGGTCCTGGGCATCCTTGTCGTGGCGGCGGCACTACTGTCGATCGGGCTCGTACTTCTGCTGAGAAGAAAGGACTAAAGATTAATAAGAGACCTAATCTTCATCCCCCATATGTCCGGAACCGACTCCAAAGATGTAGAGTATTCCACGGTATCCGAGGTCTCGGGACCATTGATGGTCGTCGAGGGGGTCAAAGGAGCTTCTTACGGTGAAGTCGTAAAGGTGAGGTCCCCAGAAGGAAATATACGTCTGGGACAGGTGCTGGAAGCCCACATGGACAAGGCCGTCATTCAGGTTTTCGAGGGGACTAAGGGTATCGATACAGATACAACTTCCGTCAGATTCACCGGAGAGACGATGAAGATACCCGTTTCCCCCGAGATGATGGGGCGGGTCTTCTCGGGAACCGGTAAACCCATAGACGACGGCCCACCCATCATACCCGAGGAAAGGAGGGATATCAACGGAGAACCCATCAACCCCACGGCAAGAGAATACCCCAGGGAGTTCATCCAGACCGGGATATCGACGATCGACGGGATGAATACCCTCGTAAGAGGGCAGAAACTTCCCATCTTTTCCGCTTCCGGTCTCCCACACAACGATCTGGCCGCCCAGATAGCCAGACAGGCAAAGGTACTGGGAAAGGAAGAGGACTTCGCTGTCATCTTCTGTGCCATGGGTATAACCTCGGAGGAGGCGAACTTCTTCAAGAGATCCTTCGAACAGTCGGGGGCCCTTGAAAGGGCCGTGCTGTTCCTCAATCTTGCCGATGATCCGGCCATCGAGAGGATAATAATACCCAGGATGGCACTCACAACCGCGGAATATCTCGCATTCGAAAAGGGAATGCACATCCTCGTAATCCTGACAGACCTCACGAACTACTGCGAAGCATTGAGGGAGATCGCAGCAGCAAGGGAGGAGGTTCCCGGCAGAAGGGGATATCCGGGATACATGTACACCGACCTGTCCCAGATATACGAGAGGGCGGGAAGGATCGAGGGAAAGAAGGGATCCATAACCCAGATACCCATCCTGACCATGCCTGATGATGACATCACACATCCCATCCCCGATCTGACGGGTTACATCACCGAGGGGCAGATAGTTCTATCAAGGGACCTCCACAGGAAATCGATAAGACCTCCGGTCAATCCCCTTCCCTGTCTTTCAAGATTGATGAAGCAGGGTATCGGCAAGGGCAGAACACGTGAGGATCATGACCAGGTCTCCAATCAGCTCTATGCCGCCTATGCGGAGGGTGTCAATCTGAGAGATCTCGTGGCCGTGGTGGGCGAGGAGGCCCTCACGGAAAGGGATGTCTCCTATCTCCGCTTCTCCGAGAGGTTCGAGAAGGAATTCATAGCCCAGGGGGTGGACGAGGACAGGTCCATCAGGGAGACCCTGAAGAAGGCCTGGGATCTGCTGACCACAATACCAAAGGAGGAGCTGAAGAGGATAGATGATGAATTAATCGAGAAGTATTATCCCATGTGATCCCCCTCAATGTCCCATGAACCTTCCCGGTACTATTGTTGTTCTCAATCGGAAGAAATTCGAGGAAATAACAATATCATCGGCAAGATAAACATTATCATTATTGATAATAATATATACGATACATAGAAAGTTTCACAGATATGTACATGCTATTACAACATTTTTTCTTTTTTTGGGAAATGAGACATTATCTTGTTGAAAACTGTGACAGTAACATTTAAAAGAAATGATCAATGATGTTGGAATTGAAAGGAAAGAGACAGGCCCTCCTTGTTCCCTTTCCAAACAGATTCCATTGAAAGTAACCAGCGAATGCCATGGAGGATGTGATCAAATGGACCCTGCATACCTTTCCAAATTGATAACGGACGAATACGTGATGAAGATACTCACGGCATGTTACGGTAAATCCATGTCCACCCAACAGCTATCATTGAAGCTGGATATCCCCATAGCTGTTTGCTACAGAAAGATGAAGGAATTATCCGCTGCAAACCTCGTCGAATGTGAAGATAAGATCCTGACAAAGAAGGGAAAATGGGTGCAGCTCTTCAGATCGAAGGTAAAGAACGCCTATGTATTCATCGAGAATGGAAAGCTGAGGGTCAGAATGGAACTCTCCGAGGTGACGATGCCGGAATACGAAGAGGAGATCCAGATACTCAATGACACTCTTACCCATTGATCCCCCTCATGAACCATTCTTTCAAAACCTCCTTATCCCCACGGTATGACCAATAATGATGTAACAGATATCCTGATCCATCCATTCTTTCCGAACCATGAGCCTAATTGAAGAGGCCGGGTGTCCGAAAAAGTTTCGGAAGGGTGACTCCGGGAAGCACCGTGAGTGGTTGAAAGATCTCCTCTAACCGGGGTATCTCCGTCATATTCACGGGATCGGGGAGTTCGAACTCCTCACTATCGGAGAAACCACCTCCTCCGAATGTCCGCTCCCCCTCTCTTTGAGAATCCTCTCCCTTCTTACCGGACAGCAGATCGTTCATCCTTCTTTCATGTCCGAACTCCTTCCCCTTGTTGTAATAGTATTCCAGAAGCTTTCTGAGTCCGAACTTTGCACCTTTCTTGAGAAGCTCCTCTCTTTCGACCATTACCCACCCCACACCATCCATGTGAGCATTGTACCCCACCTCCACCCCCAGGGCAAAGACCCTCTCGGGCAGCTTCATTGAAGGTTTGTAGCCTCTCTTTGAAGCTTTCTCCAGAATATCCTTGAGAACCGAAGCCGGAATCTCCTTCCTTTCTTCATCCATGGGAAATACCAGAAAGGGATTCCCCCACCAGATATAAAACAGTGTTTGGACCAGTATCAGGGAGAGGAAGAGTGGGAAGAAGCACTTCCGAATACCTCGAGTCACGGGAAAGGACCCTCGATCAGGAGGAAACCGGTATCATGATCTCAACAAGTCCGTAATTCTCCTTCAGAACAGGACGATCTATCGGATAAACATCAACGTCGATGGGGATCTCCCTCAACGACCCTCCCGAAATGAACAATACAGACAGTGTCCTCCCCTCCTTCACGACCTCGAGATCGGAAATATCCTCCATGGAAGCATCGCACGATATGATGACACTCCCCGGTCTGAACGATATCTCGTAATAAAAATCCGGAAGGGGATTGCCCCCGTCAGGGTCCGCATCATCACCGGACAGCAGTCTTTCCACCTCATCCACATCCAGAAGTCTGAACTCCCTGTCGACCGTCACTATTGGAGACTTGACGGCCCCGCCGGAAAGCGTCCCGTCGTCCCCCACCTCCCACGCCCCGGACAGCTCCGATAGGTGAATGATCCTGACCGCATCCTCACTATCAGGTTTAAGCAGGATGGATCCGCCCATCTCACCGATCATCTTTCCGCGAAGGACATTGCCATCCTTGAACTTCAGGAGATACCTCAAACCCTAACACCTGCCAGAGAGACAACGGAGCTGATCCCGTTCCCGGGACCTTTCATTGCATTGAATAATTCCATTTCATGATTGAAAAAGCTTTTGACTCCAATCAGATGATGAAGAATAATACAATTACAGGATGGTACATCCTTGGGGAAATCCGATCCTTCATCCGGCACCTATTGCCGTCGAGGAGAGCAGCTCTGACATGGCGATGTCCGAAAGGACCGCGATGATAAGTGAAACCCAGGTCATTCCGGCCAGATGAAAAACGAACGAATACTTGTGGCTCCCGTTCACTACCTTGATGAGGAATGCGGAGCACAGCGAATGGATGACTATGACACCCAGCACCATCAACTGCATCATCGAAACATTGTAGGTCGTGAACATCAAAGGTACGGGGATGGATTGCCCGTTCAGACTTGTAAGGTCGATCTGTGCCGTGGCGTCATTCATCAGGCTCATGATGTGGAGAGTCAGATAGAGAGTGAACGCGATGGCTACCGCAAGACCATACATCACACCTGTCATGTTGGCGGCCATCTGGTATCTATGCTTCCTCATCCCCTGTATCCTTGTGAAATTGGATGAGATTATCTTGGAAACCTCGGTGGGTTTTCCTCCCACCATTATTGCCTTTATGTACATCTCGGTGAATTTCGCAATCAGGTTCGACCTCGATTCTGCAGCAAAGAAAATCCAAGAATTGACCTTGTCAATCCTTGTCATCAATCTCTTGTACATTCTGTCGATCAGCTCCGTGAGGGCCCCGAAATCATGCTTCCTCAGATGTTTCAGGGCCTCCTCGGTGGAACCACCGATGGATTCCGCAGCGGAACCGACCGATCTCATGAATGCATCATAGGAGGAATCACATCTCTTCAGGAGGGTCTCCTCCTTCCGAATTATCCATCCAGGATAGAACATCGGAGTGATAGCCACCGCCAGGATGATCTTGGGGTCCTTCAGACCGATACCGCTCAGCAGCATTGCAGAGAGCAGACCGATCAGCACCGCGATGACCAGGGCCTTGACGATCCTGTCCTCGGAGGTGGGGCGGATCTTCAGATTATGCCACATCAGGTCCTTCGGAAGCCTCGTTCTTGTAAAGAATACAAGAATTGATTCCAGAATCATGAAACCGACAAGGATGCCCACGACAAGAAAGAAAGTGTCGTGTATCATTATCATGGGGAGAAGGGTAAGAAAGATTATCATGAACATGGATGAGGCAACAAGGGACACGAAAACCTCCTTGATAAGATCCATGGCCTTCAGTGCCCCCTCGTACATCACCTGATAATCGTTCATGACAACAGTCTGTTCCTTGATCAGGAACGTATGGAAATCCTCTCCCGTCTCCACCGAATGAGCCATCCGTTCAAGGAAGTCCGCAAATATCAGCGAAGGTGTTCTCTTTGCGACGTACCTTGCGGATTCGGGCAAGGAGATATTCCAGTGGTCCATCAGGACATATATCCTTGCCACATCCTGGGACAGGGGGCCGTATTCCTCCACTCGGGAGAGGATCTCGAAAAGCTTCTTGCGTGGAAGATTCGATGTAGAGAGTGCACCCATACGGGTTATGAAGAGGTGCATATTCTCGTCTATCTTGGCTCTCTTATTGTCCGCTTCTATCACTGGCTTCAACACAACAAAAAGGAATCCGATTACGGGGATGGAAAGGGCGAATATCAGGGTGCCGATGCTATCTCTAACAGCAGGAAAGAGCCAGATAAGCATCTGGGAGGCCACGAGACTTGAAATGAACACCGGAAGTGCGAAGCCCGCAAGGTACTTCGAAACGGGAATGTCCATCCCGATGATGACCCTCTTGAGCTCCACGACCATGTATATACCTCATACTTCGAAGGGAAGGGATTCGACCCCGAACATCTGAAATCTCTGAACGATCTCCCTTACATCTCTGTATTTGACGATATTCCTGTTCGCCATCTCGGTTACAATTCTGGCTCGGAGGTCGAGTTCCTTGTAGATGTCCCTCTTGTCTGAAAGCCCCTGCATGAGGGCGATCTTGTTCTCGAGAATGTACGAGTTGTTCCTACCCCTGAACCTGTGCTCGTCCCTTGTCGGGTTCCAATGAAAGACCTCCTTCGTGAGTACCCCGCCGAGTTCCTTGGAATAACCGATGATCTCCGAAATCCCGAGGACCCTTCTGAGGAATCTTCCCTTCTGATATACTGCCTGCTGGAAGAGGGCAATATTCAGATTATCCATGAAACGGATGGGGACGTTGATGGGATCACCCGAGAACCTCTGTATCATCTTCACAACCGTCGCTGCATGGAATGTGGCGATCACGGGATGTCCTGTCTGCATGGCCTGAAATGCAATTGCCCCCTCACGACCACGGATCTCTCCAACGATGATATAGTTGGGACGCGATCTGAGGGCAGCCTTCAGCAAGGCGAACATGTCCACCCTCGATTCCTCCGGTCCGCTCTCCCTAGTGAGAAGCTGCTGCCATATCTCATGGGGGGGCTGGACCTCGGCAGTATCCTCCACGGAGAATATCTTCGCATTGTACTTGATGAACGGCAGCATGCCGTTCAGGGTTGTTGTCTTACCGGACGCTGTTTCACCGCATACGAAGACGGACATGCCATTCTCCAGGGCAATCCAGAGATATGCCGCAAGTTCCGCGGAGAGTGTGTTCCATTTGACAAGCTGTACAATGGAAAGAGGCTCCGTGGCAAATTTCCTGATAGTGAAGGAGGGCCCCTTCAAGGAAATGTCATCGGAATATATCAGGTTCAATCTCGAACCATCGGGAAGTGCGGCATCGATGATGGGTCTTGCCATCGAGACTGGCTTGCCTATCCTTTCCGACATACCTCTCAGGTACAGATCAGCCTCATTGGCACTATCGAACATGATATTGGTCTTCATTGTCTTGAACACCTTGTGAATTATGAATAGGGGTTCGAGGCCTATCGCATGAATATCCTCGATATACGGATCCCTGAGAAGCGGTTCCAGAACACCGGATTCGAGTATATCCCTCTTGATGTAGTATCTTATCTTGTTCAATTCCCGTTTAGTGAGTCCCACCTTGGGTTTCGGGTTCAGGAGGCCGCTCTTCGGCCTTTGGTCACCTTTCCTTATTATCTTGATGGAATCGGCGATCAGTTTGTCTATCATGGCCTCGAATTCTTCCTTGTTCCTGTATGCCGGTTCGTATCCTGCTTTCAGGAAGAGCTGTTCCACGAGATCCCTCTTGAGCCGTCTCTCCAGCTTCGTCAATCTAGGCTCGACGGCATTGTAGAAGAAACCCTCCTTCTTGGAACCGAAACAGTGAATGAATATGGGATCCCCGACAGGATAGAGGACATCGAAGCCCTCCGGCTGGAATAGATCCCTTTCCACCTGCTGGTAGAACTCCGGGATCCTTCCCTTCTTCTTCTGGTATTCATCGAGGTATTCCTTGAGATGTGGGTTGTTCCTGATCGCAATCGCCATCTTCTGATCCATCTGCCCGTCACCCCACTGTCGTGATCTCAATTATTATTCCCACTCCAGGAGAGACCTTGAATCCGATGGCTTCCTCGAAGGGGTTCTCGGCACCTCCGAACCTCATAAGCTTCAATATTCGGGCAAGGGTCCCTCCGACATTACTCACCGTAAGGGCCCAGTATGATGTGGAGGAACTCTTGAATGGTTCTCCAAGGGAGGCCGGCATCTCATCCGGGTCCACCGTCATTACTATGACCTTCCCGAGTGCGGAGAGTCTCTTGAGGAACTGGAGAAATCTGTAGGATGACATGTTCGCCCTTATCGATGAACCCACGAGTGATGAGAGAGTGTCTATAAAAATCACATCGGAGTCGAAGATCTTCTCCGCTCTCATCAGTTTCTCCATGAAATCATCCCTCTTCTTCATGGAGGAAAGTAATGGATAGACGGGAATATAGGTCAGCCTGTCATTCAGGAGATGATTCGCTATCCTGTAATCGAGCGAGTACATCTGTTCGATGAACTCGTTCATCGTCAGCTCCGTGGAAATATATGTGACAGTATATCCATTTTCCAGGAGACCGAACAGAAGCCTCTGGGCAATCACGGATTTCCCGCTGGAATGAGAGCCCTCCATGTAACAGAGGGTCCCTTTTGGAAATCCTCCGCCCATCTGTTCGTGGAGCTCATCCCGGTCAATGGCTATCGACAGGATGCGCTCACTTTTCTCAGCCATTTCCTATCACCTTGTCTTCATATCCTGAAGCTGAATCTGTCTGAAACACCGTTATTTACAACGATCTTGATCGTGTGCTCGCCATCGGATAGGTTAATGTCCAGGACGATGGACAGCAGGTCTCCCGGATCCCAATCCCCTCCTCCCACGACGGAGATCGTCGTGTTGTCGGAGGATACCGGACCGTTGTCTACAAGTACATCCACCGTTGTCGCAAGGGAGAGCTTGCCGGTGTTCTTAACGTAAATTGTAACCGGGTCATTCCCCATATTGTAGGGATCATTCACTATCGTAATATCAGTCAGGAGCTTGTCATAAACCATATCACCTCTGCTTCTCACGCCATCCGTCATGGAAGTGATCGTCTCGGCGAAAAGTCCCACGAGTCCCGATGCTATGACCATGGCGGCTATGAAGAAAACGAGCTGTGTTGATGATGTGGACATACCCATTCAGATCACCTCCATGAATGTGTAGCCACTTATCAGCGCGATCCTGAGCATGGTCCCGAGAGTGAATCCCGAAAAACTCCTGTCCGAGCCATCCAGAAGATACAAACCCGGTCCTGCGCTGATATCCGTTTGACCCGTCCCGAGGTCCTTTATCAGATCGAATTTTGTGGAATTCAGCATGTTGAAACAAACGACACGTGAGGAAGAATACCCTCGCAGCAGGACAAGCACATGAAGTTCTTCATATCCGGTAGAATCAGCAGCTACCGGTTCCTCACCAGTCGAAAGTGATATCGAACCGGCGAGCGAATCATAACCTGAATAGGTAATATTGTATATCTTTCCGTCCCCATCCAGGAGCCGGAACGAACCGTTTCCGCTTATGAGGTCAACCGGTGAGGTCCAGTTGACATTTGTTCCGTTTACGCAGATGCGGCTCCTCGAGGAACCATCGATATCGAATCTCAGTATATCTCCATCATTTTCAAGTACGATCAGGTAGGGAGATCCGTTATCTCGTGCGGACAGTATCAATCTGGTTCCATTGTCAATGCCGGAGTTATTTATCAGCTCGGATGCCGATGTGGAACCGTTGGTTCCCATCGTCATCACCCTATCATTACCAAGGATGTAAAGGGTTGACGATGAGGAATCAATGTCCGATACGGATGTGAGTCCCGATGATCTCGACCAGAGATATTCCCCATCCGAATCGAAGGAACGGATGACCGTTCCATCGGAGACATGAACTCCTTCACCGTAGCATATCCTTGATGGCGAAGAGAACGGGAATGAAGAATCGAGGACCGGATCGCCACCGTAGACACTTGCGTTCAGATAGGCATTTCCCACGGTCACGGTGACCGTTTCATCCTCCTGAAGAAGGGTGACGGCATCCCCGTCTATTGTCAGGGATACATCGGTAACAAGCTCACCATTCAGCAGAAGAGTGACTTCATCAAGGTCCACAATTTCCTCACCGTCGTTGTTCACGGAGAGTGTGAGAGTGGAGCCTGTGACATCCTTATCCTTGATTATTATTGAGGTCCGTTCGAGTTCCCCCTGCATCTCTTCCTGGGTCTTCTCCGCTCGGTCCACCAATCTCTGATAATCCAGTCCGGTCCCTATCAGGATGCCTGCTATGGAAAGGAATCCCAGAAAGAAAATTAAATTGGCCACAGAGGTAGAGAAACCCATATCATCACCCCCTTCTCCTTTCCCTGATGATGCACCTAAGGGCCAGGGACACTATCATGTACTTCCGGGATACTATCGGGAGCATGCGAGAAGGAAGTCCCTCTCCCTGACCGAAAAAGAGGCCTTTCACATTGGATGGACCCGGAGCGTATCCCGGATCTATTGTGGAGCTTCCATCTTTCCCTGATAGGATCATGGTATCATCCTCGTACTGGCTATGCTCTTGACTCTCGGGTCAACATATCGACTAGAACCGATTTAAGTATAGAAGGGGTCATTATCCCGTTGGAGAATTGGAAAAAACACACCGGCCTGAACTTAGGTTGCAGAAAAGGGGGGAACGTACCAAGGAACGGAGAAGTTCGAAAAAGTATTCGTTTCCGGGCTCATCGTAACTACATCATGCTGGCTGTTCACAATTCGATGATCCTCAAGGAGATCCTCGACATTCGCAGATCAGGACACATGAGAAAAATAAAAAAAAAGGTGAGGGGACATGGAGGTGCTCCTCACCCGGCAGAGAAGGCCCAGTTCCCCGGGCCAGCAACCTAGTTCCCGGAAGATCCGGACCGGTCACACACCATGGTAACCCTCCAGTGTGCGGGTGAACACCTTGATGTCCTCCTCGAGGGAATTGAAAGTATCCTTGTTCACCTCGATCCCGGCTATCTTGGTGATGAAGAGGAGAGATTTCAGGTGGTCGTCCGCACTCAATCTCCAGTCGTTCACTTTCTTGTAAGCCGTTGGAGATTTGGTCTCATCAAGGAGAACATCCTCGTTCTCCGGAGGTTCATACTTGAATATGTTCTGAACCTCCCCCCTGGCATAAGCCATGATATGTGACTTTACCTTGGGAGAGATCCATCCGATATCCTTGTAGTAATCCAGGAGAGAGGATATCTTGTCCCTGGTCACCCTCTCGAACATGAACTCTATCCAACGCAGGACCAGAATAACGGTCCTGTAATCATGGGATATCGTCTCGAGAATGACCTTTCCGTTATGGGACACGGTGGGTCCCCTGTTCACAAGTTCCTCAAGAGGCGCAAAATGCGACCTCTGCCCTTCCTGATCCATATTCGAACCTCCTTGCTCTACCATCTCATGGGGTCTCTCAGGAGGAACATGATCCATCTCATCCTCATGCGGGACATTCCGTTCGGATACCGGAACCGGACTTTCGTCCAGATCGGGCATCTCGAACAGTGAGAGGCCATCATTCTCCTCCTGAACACGTGCTTTCGCAACCTTTTCGTTCGCATCTTCCGGAAGCAGGATGTCGGATCCGAGATCAAGACCATCCAGATCATCGGTGATATCGGGGGCACGGATAAGTTCCGCACCCTCGATGCTGAGATAGGCCGGATCCGTAGATTCGCCCGCTCCCGGGCCGGAACCGGCCCTTCCACCGATGAAGGGATTGATATCCCTCTTGACCACCTCGTATACGGAGAGAAGCTTGAGGATGTTCTTTTCCATCTCCTCCAGCCTGTCATTTACCCCGCTTAAGCTGGTCCGGGTCGATTTTATCGACCCATCCATCTGGATGATCTTCTCCTCGAGGGCCGTCAACCGCGTTTCGAGTCCAGAGGGATCTGAAGACGTGGGTCCACCTTCCGGTGAAACCCCGTCTCCGTTCATCATTCCCTCTATGTCGGAGAAGTCTATCAGTTCATCCAATTCTTTGTCGCCCTTCTTCTTTCTGACGATCTTCTTCTCAACGAAACCTTTGGATGAACCTTTCCGCTTGGAAGACTTCTTGGAGCGGCTTCCGCCCTTCTTGGATGTGTTCGATATCCTGTCTAATATCGACATCAGCTTTTCCTCCGGTCATACACTTCACCCATTTCGATCCCTCCTATCTAAGGTCCACATATCTGCTAGTGTAAGTGGACGGGGTTGTTGTCTTCAGCAGGCACACCGACCCGTGAACGGGCAGGATCCTAACCTCGAAGGTTGTCGAGGAGGAAAGGTACATGCTGAAATCGGCTGGATCGATCCATACCTGGATCAACGCTCCGCTTGATACTATATGCTGGGTTGCTGTCCAGGTATTTTCTGGGTCACGGATCTCGTCAGCGCCGAATTCATCATCATCCGCATCGGCTTCTGTCGTCCCTCCGAAGGTCAGCTCCGCTGTGGCGTTCTCGCTTTTTATCTGTATCACGACATTTTCCATATCAATGGGACTTGACCCGGGGTTGATCTTCACGGTAAGTCTTATCCTCTCGATACTGCTCGACAGGTTGCCATCACCATCAAGATCCCGGTCCCCCGTAGCTGTCACGATACCGAAACCGCTAGATACATCCAACATTGCAAGCTCACCTGTTTCCTGTGCTTGTTGCTGCAGGGTCGACATTGTCTGCAGGAACAGTCCCGCAGCGAGTGCGGAGACCAGAATCATGGCAATGAGCAGGATCATATTCCCGATCCCGGTCTCACCGGATTCATCATCACTCCGCACCGACAATCTCCGCATTTGCATTACCCCATATCATCAACGGTACTTCTTCGAGTTACCTCCATGACGCGATCCTTCTCTCACCAAGACCGCATCTCCGAGGGAACGGAACAACGTATCCCGTACTTCCGGAGAAGCTTGTGGCCTTAGCCAATTCTCAGAACCTGTCACGAGGATCACCTCGCTCAGTCAAGGACCATATACGTTCCTATCAGAACTTCGGGTGTATGGATTTCCTCGTATGTGACGGCTCCGTGCTTGGGTACTATTTTTATGTAGAGTACATCCTGGGGCTGAAGAGCTGTCGAAAGGTCTATATGGACCATAATGAGAGCTCCCTGTCCGACGATGGGGTTGGAAGAAGTGAAGTAGCTATCAGGGTCCCTGATCTCTCCGGTAGCATCAGTTGTCCCGGATATGGGCTGCTCCACGGAATAATTGCTCCCAGAAGTGGCTTCCTGATCCGTATCATCGACGAAAGCAGTGTACTCCAGCGTTTCCTCGTACGACTCACCCATCACCTCGATCACGACATTGCTCATATCGATCGGGTTCGAGCCGGCCGAGAGCCTCAGTTTGATGTAGACATCCGTTATGGTATTGCTCGAGACAACGCCAATGGATTCGACAACGACGAATCCGGATGATATCTCCTGCTGCGTCAGTCTTCCCGTCTCCTGCGCCTGCTGATTCAGGGAACCCGCAGTGGAGATGAGAAGAGCTGCAGCAACAGCGGCCACCAGTACCATGGCGATGAATAGTATCATCGTCCCTATGCCCATTTCTCCCTTTTTGTTGTTTAAGATTTTCCTCATTCTTTCACCTCGCTCAGCTCAGACTGATGTAGTTGCCGATCAGGCTCTCGGGGATGTTTATCTCCTCAAGGGTGGCTGCACCATGCTTCGGAATGATCTTCACGTAGATGGTGTCCTGGGGACTGAGACCATTTACGGACGATCCTCCCGCATCCGGAATATCTATCATCACCTTCACGATTCCACCGGATGAGACGATGGGATTCGAGGAAGAATACGTACTGTCCGGATCCCTAACCTCGGTTGCCTGATAATAGTCGGCATCCGCGGTCGAGGAGCTGAAAGCGAGATTGACCTCGAAGTTCTCTCCGGTCACCTCGATTATCACATTCTCCATATCTATGGGCTGTGACCCGGCATGGAGTTTCAACTTGAGATAGATGAAATCCACATCGTTATCTGCGGTTCCGGGAGTGGAAGCGTCATGGGATGAATCCGTGTCCAGACCATACACTTCGATTACCTGGAAACCCGAGGAGACCTCCTGCTGGGTCAACCTCCCTGTTTCCTGAGCCTGCTGGTTGAGCTCCCCTGCCGTGGATATCAGCAGGGCTGCAGCAACAGCGGCCACAAGGACCATTGCTATGAAAAGGATCATGGTGCCAATGCCCATTTCTCCCTTTCTCATTCTGTTCACATTTCCTGCACCTACACGTTTCATTTTTTCACCTCTTTTTCGAGTTTTGGTTCTTTCACCTCTTCTTTCGGTGAACAGCCGGAGCTAACGCTGAACAATACCAGCAGCACCCCCGCAGGGGAAAAACGGTCAACGACCTCCGGGGAGATACTCCCCGTGATCCGCTCAGGCTAGCTCTACTTGATCACCGTCATATGAATGCCCCTTCCACGATTATATAAAGGGGGGGTACCATTATCCCGCTGGAGAATCGTATCAATCCGGAACAGATCGAACATCCCTCTTATCGTCGAAACCGGGCTGTCCACCCGAGATCGAACAGCAGGCATCCCGTTATCCGGAATCCGGAACTCACTTTGAAAAATCGGACACGAATGATGATACATTCATATCCGAACCTTCAACAACCACTCCCCGAGGTATTGTGTGTAAGAGGAATTGAGGTGTATTGGAAGGACCTATCGACCGGATAGTTTGAATTTCCTATAGACCGAGAAAAGCATCATTTCCGGATTATCATCATCTGTCTTGTGACGGGGTCGGGAATGTGGAATTGAACATAAGCCTTCGAGGATGAATCGGATTGTATGTGGAGATCGACTCCCTGACCGGCGGTCATCTCATCGGTATCATCCACCCCACCGGCGACCTGAAGATAATCCACATGGATATATACCTTGCACCCGGGAGACAGGTCGGGGGAATCCGCAGTGAAAGTCCCTTCCGGATCCGCTATCTCACCCAGTTCCCCGGAACCTCCCGAGGATGTGGAGGGAGCCTCGCAGTTGAACTTTGTCGAGCTTTCACCCGAAGTGGAATTGCTGTATCCAAGATTGGCAGTCACATCGGCGGTCGTGATTGTGACTATACTTCTCTCCAGACTCAAGGGTTCACTCCCCGGTGCAAGTCCAACGGTAATGTAGAAATTGTCTATCCTGCCATCATCATCCTCGTCCACAACAGTGATGCTCTCTATCGAGTACTGCGAAGAAGCGTATCTTCTCACAGCCTCACCTGTCGACCCTCCCCTTGCAAGGAGATCCCCGCCGAACTGTATCAACAACCCGGCTGCTGTTGAAGATATGAGTATCATGGCGATGAGTAGGATCATCGGCGAGATACCGGATTCACCGGTGTCACCAACCCTTTTCATGATAGGACCATTCATGGATATCACTATCCGGTGAAGCAAATAGTCATCGGTGAATGGATTATTAAGTGAGGGGATGTGAATATCCTGAAGGATAATCAGACATCTCCTTCATCATATATCATCATCCAGCTCCTCATCCATCAGGTCCTTCCTCCTAGTTTCCCTCCGATTCATCAAGAACCTCGTTGCAAGGAATAGGATCACTAGCAGAGAGAAGGCGAGAATACCACCGGCAATCATCATTATGGAACCGTAGTCGCTGCCCTTCGGAAGCTGGAGATGAATGACCATCTCGTCGAAGATGGCGGGATCATCGATGCAGGTGATGTTCACGATGATCGTGTCCTGATCCACTTTTTCCGGAAGCTCGAATTCCAGCCATAGGCTCATACTGCCCTTTGCCTGAAGAGAGATGGGGCCTGATTCGTTAAGAAGGACCCTTTTTCCTCCCATAGGTTCTATCGTGGCCGAATCCGATCCGGGACCCTTGATGGAGACGATGTAAGATGTATCCATGTTCCCGTCATTCGTAAAAGTGACGAGCACCCTCTGCTTCCCACCGAGATCGGGGATCAGCACTGCTTCCTTCTCGGATACGGACACGTCGAGTATCTCACCGACTTCTATGGAGATCTTCTGTGTGAAATGGAGATCCGCTCTGGACGCAGGTGAAGCTTCGAAGAGGAAATTGTGCTCCCCTTTTCCTGGAACATCCTCCGGTACGAGATGAAGGAGGACTGTCCTATTCTCCCCCGGCTCCAACGAGACACGCGAGGAGATGGGGTCCACTACCTCCGATATCCATCCGGGGGGTGAGTCAGTTATTTCAAGAACAACAAGGTCCGGGGCATTTCCCGTGTTTGTCAAGTTCACCATCATATCCAGCACACTCCAATCATCACACCATGTCTGCTCGTTTCCCCCAATTACTTCCAGTTCCACCCAAGGAAGTTCCAGAACCGTGAGATTGTAGGTAGATGAGAACCTCTGACCGCCCTCAGCAGGTTCCACCGATATCTCGACATGTATGTTCTTTCCCGCAGTCAGGTTGCGCGGTACCTCCAGATCAATGGAACTTGTCATCCGGGAGGAAGGCTGGATCGGACCCAACGTATCCGGTAGTGAAGAGCCCGCCACAGACATTGGTATACCGGCGTCGTTTGTTCCGTCGATCGTGTAGAACATGGGTGAATTTCCGTTGTTTGTTATACTGAAGGTCAATCTCTGGATCTTCCCGGGATCGATATCTCTCTGGTAGTTGTTGAAATCCACGTTGTTGTTGTAGATCTTCCTGATCCTGATCTGATGATGTGTCATGGTCAGGTCCTCTCTCTCCCTTAGAGACCTTATCTCGAATAGGACCAAGTAATCACCAGCAAGCACATCTTCGGGAACATCGAACGAGAAGACAACATCCTTCTCCGATCCAACATCGAGGAATGCTTCATCCCATCTCTTCCCGAACCACCCCGAGATATCACCCAGAACGGAGATGTTGAGATGAAGTTCCGCTGTGCCGGAATTCTTGATATGCACAACGGACTCCCCTCCCTCTCCCGGAATGTAATCGGCATTATCTGTACGGGATACGACATC
The DNA here is from genome assembly GCA_002254385.1 of Thermoplasmatales archaeon ex4484_6. Lineage (GTDB taxonomy): Archaea > Thermoplasmatota > Penumbrarchaeia > Penumbrarchaeales > Penumbrarchaeaceae > Penumbrarchaeum. The sequence continues at coordinate 18,747 of NJDO01000018.1, forward strand.
AAAGGATTGACGAGCCACTACCAGTTCCAACCTCCGAATGTTGTTGGATTCGTTCATCTCCGCTATCCGACCGTCAGGATCGATCATCACAGTAACATTGTACAGACCGGGAACCGAAGGAGTCCATTCGAAAAGTGAATCCTGTTCCGATGAAGCTTCCAGATCCCTTTCCATACGGGAAATGAACATCACTTCACCATCAAGTGTGATGAGTGAAGATATCTCTATCCCTTGTAGAGGATAGGGCCACGAATTCGATAACCTCAACCGGAATGTGATCCTTTCTCCCGTTATCGCGGTCCTGCCCGACATATCCGGATGCAAATCAACAACTGCAAGGTCGGGCCTCAGATGCCTTATCAGCCTTATTCCGTCCCTTTCCGGGTTGATGTAGACGAGGTGCAGATTCCCATCACCATCCACCTGCTGGTCCGGATGACCCTTTGTTCTGAAAGCGGACAATGTAAGAGGGTAGGAACTCGTATCCACTGCGCTACCATCTTCGGGAGAGAGCGCTGTCCGGTAAATGGACCATCCCTTACCCTTGTCCCACCAGACAAGAGATAGATTTCCCTCGGGGTCCCATTGAATGGATGGATCCTCGCAGTACCATTCGGGAGGGGTCAATGGTAGATCATCCACAAGATCCACTCCATCCAGAGTGAAACTCGAGAATATGACACCGGAATGCGAATATCTATCCGAGGAGAAGACCAGGTATGCGGAATTCTTTCCGATCTGCAGGTCCGGTCGTGTCTGATTACCTGTGATGGATTTCCTTATGGGAGGAAGGAGGACGGTTCCGTTTGCAGACATCCTCGTGAAATATATACCGTAATTCGGGTCCGTTATATCCTTCGAACCGTATCTTCCGTTCCATACAAGAACGAGATCCCCCTCTGACGAAATTTCCATATCGAGACTCGTCACTTCACCCAGTCCGGACAGAACTTCCACTGGTCCAAGGGTCACACCGGTTGCGGGATCCAGCTCCATCATCGATATGGAATAATCGTACTCTCCCTTCTCGGACCAGAACAGGACACCCCTTCCATCGCTGTTCGTTCTCAATACGGGCTCGGAAGATAGATCGATCCGGGCCTTGAGCTGGATTCCATCAAGGAGTAGTTCCATATCCATTCCATCATACAGGAGAGAGCTCATCATGAGGTCGAATGTCCCGTCATGCAGCTCCACCCAGACGATGATTGTCGTATCGTTCCGGGTCGAGCAGACCACGGGGTTGATTGAATTGGCCGAGGTGGAAGTGATCCTCATGTCATTATGAAGTTTCCATCCCTGCCTGCCAATTTTCAGGTAGTAGATCTCCCGGGAACCTGTCCTGCTGTCACTCCACACAAGATCCATCCTTCCCTTCTTGTCCAGAGATGTAGATATCATATCCGGAACGGATGAGGAGAAGACGATCTGCTGATCCATGATATCAAGTGGAACCGTGCTCTCCCTATCCTCCAGCACCTGACCGGAGAGGTCATCGAGTGCTGGGAACAACATCGGGACCCCGAGGAA
>NJDO01000071.1 GCA_002254385.1 Thermoplasmatales archaeon ex4484_6
AATGACCAGCTTGGTGGCCACGGCACCGGCATCTATACCCACGTCGCAGGGTCCCCTTCCGTTCTCGTTCGGTGTTAAGCCCCATCCCCCCTGCTGCCTCTTCTTGCCTTGATCATCTCCACGAAGGCCTCAACCCTGGTCCTCACCTGTTCCACATCCCCCTCGTCGTACTCGCTCTCGAGCTTCACCATGGGTATCCCGATCTCCCTCAGGTCCATCTCTATCTTTGTCGCTTCCAGGTTGTTCAGGTGGCATCCCCTCAGCGTGTGGAACACCACACCTTCAACACCGAAATCCCTTATCGACGTCCTCATCCTCCGCAGTCTCTCGTCATTGGGTGAGAAGCAGGGGCAGGTGCTTGGGAAGAAGTATCTCTCCGCAAGCGCCCTGAGCAGTGCCTTCCTGGTGAACCCGTCCGGTATCACGGGGTCGGACACGATGCGGAACCCCGAGCAGAGCTCGTCGTGGACTATGATCCCCCCGCTCTCCTCGACTATGGACGGGATCTTGAAATTGGGATACATCATGGGGGAGCCGGCTATGAGTATCCTGGCGGCTCCCTCCTCGGCAGCGGATCTCCCCTTCTTCTTCATATCCTCCAGCTCGGATACCAGCTCCTCCACCTTCGAGCACCATCTCTCGATATCGTCAACCTGGGCCGCCTGGGCCACTAGCATTGCGTCCTGACCGGATATGGGAGGGGCTCCGGACCTCCTGAGTCCGAGCAGGCGGGACCAGAGCTCATGGGCCCTGTTCCATTTCCCTATCTCCTTCAGCAGGGAACGTCTGGTGACCTTCTTCCCCGTCAGCTCCTCGAGCATCCTCACAAGATATTCTATCTCCCTTACCCAGAGCTCCGAGGAGGTCTCCCCTATCTTGACCCTGGGGACGTTCATCATCACCACCTTGACCCAGTCCTCCAGGATCTCTGCCAGTTTCATCTTGCCGTCGCAGGTGGCCGGCCCCACCACCATGTCGACATTGCTGGTTAGCGGGTCCGAGCCCACCATCCTCGTTCCCAGCGTGGATTTGACCATCGGACACAATCCCGCATCTCCCAGCAGTTCGTTAGCGGGATGGACCGGTTCGTAGTATCCCGAGCATAATCTGACGTTTTTCGCACCGGCAGCATTGATGATCTCGATCGGCACCATCACGCACATGGTACCCACGATCTTCACTCCCCTCTCCCTCATCTCGGAGAGCTCCTGGGACCTCGCCCCGTCATACCTCATCACCTCGTCGAAGTAGGACATCCTACCCGCCCTTGTCCTCTTCGAGGTGAGTCTATCCCTTGCGTTTTTCTCCATGTCCCTGGATCTCTTGATTGTCCTCTCCCTCTGTTCACCGGAGAAGTATCCCTCTCTATCCTTGAGATATCTCGGGGGTCCTTCATCTTTCATTCTCTTCCTCCCTCCTTTCGGGCAGCGGAACGATCTTCAATGGCTCCACATCACTGTCATCCTTCCTCCTGAACAGGTCTCCCAAAGAGCGCCTCCTTCTGGGCTTCCTGGAGGATATGAGCTTCACGGGACCGTAGTTCAGGGAGAGGCAGCCCTCTTCGGGGCAGTACTCCACGCATTTCCCGCACAGGGTGCAGTCCTCCCCTCCCACGTCGTCCCTTGTCATGTCCTCGTAGACCCTGTCATGGTCCAGGGGGCATACCCTGACACAGATCCTGCATCTGGTGCATCTGTCGGGGTCCTTCTTCAGGAACGGCATGGAGCTCCTTCCGAAGATGGCCATCATACCTCCCATGGGGCAGACCCTGCAGAATGCCATGGGAACGAGGAATGAGGTCGCGGAGAAAGCGATTAGGGATAATATGGCGAGCAGGGGGAGGGAGGTGGACCATGGTTCAAGTCCCAGGATCTGCTGGGAGAGGGTGAAGAAACCCTTGGCGGGGCATATCTGACAGAATGGAAGTGCAAGGGCCGTCTGACAGGAGGAGAGGCCCAGGGATGAGATACCAATGGGTACGGATATGAGAATGGTCAGGAAGATAAGCGTGTATTTCACCCTTCTCAGGATGACCCTTGTCTTGTTCCCGAGGCGTATCCTGGGAACGTGAAGTATCTCCCTCAGCTTGTTGAATCCCTCCTGGACGAGACCGAACGGGCAGGCCCACGAGCACCAGAACCTCCCTAGAAGCAGGATCATGAGAATGACAACCGCGAGCATGAGGGCGACATCGATGTAATGCGTCGCCCACCCCGTGGTGAGGCCGTCCTGCAGCTGATAGTAGTAGCACGACGTGGGGGTGCTGCTGATGTACCTGCAGGAGGCATTGGGAAGGAATATCCTCCTGAGAACGGGATAACGGCCGAAGGGCGGGATCCCGAACAGCTGTCCGACGACGAACAGGAACACCGAGAGCTGGACAATGAGCCTGAAGGGGCCGATGTTCCTCCCCTTGAAAGTCCAGCTCATTCCAGCAGCCTCCTCTTCCGGACGATGATCCTGATGATCACGGCGATCTGGATGAGGGCGACGGCGGTTCCCGCGATTATGAACACGGAGAGCCACTGCCTCACCTCGTCCACCTCTCCCAGGACGGCCTCGACCTCCTTGGTCCTCCCGTCGATTATGTAAACGTGCGGTGTGACGTACCCCGACGTGTAATCGCCCTTGCCGACGTAACCCCCCTGTCCCGCGATTATCTCCACCTGGCCGTCATCGTCAACATCGTATATCACCAGACCGAGCACGTCCCTCCCGAGTTCGGGCGACCTCCACTCCTCCCGATGCGTGATGCCGTCATACGCGTAGATGTATCCCCCCATGTTGGACACCACGATCTCCGGCGTCCCGTCACCGTCTATGTCATCCACATCGAGGCCGTAGGCCTTGGGCCCGATGTTCTCGCTCCTCCAGAGCCTCCCGTAGGTGTCCCCGTTCCACGAGTAGATGAAGCACCATCCCTCCCTGTAGCGGTAGCCGTTGGACAGGATGATATCGAGCGTACCGTCGGAATCCAGGTCCGTCACCTTCATCCCCTCCACGCAGCCCTGGAGGTCCTCGCTCTCGAACTCCACCTCCAGGGTCTCAAGGTCGTATATCCTGAAGTAACCCTCCCCCTTCACATCTCCCAATGCGGCCCCGGAGGTGACTATGAGCTCATCCTCCCCGTCATTGTCGAGGTCGGCGATGTCGAGCTCCCTCAGGCGTGAGTTCCAGGGTTCGGGCAGCGTCCTGAAGGGTTCCGATGAATTGTTCTCGAAGAAGTAGACCTGCCCCCAGCCCTGGTCCGTCTTGAAACCGCACCCGACCAGAAGCTCGTTCGTGCCGTCGCCATCGAGATCATGGAGGAGGAGCCCGTGGGCGTCCCTGTCGAGGGTGACCGAATGCCATTCCTCCTCCTTGGTGATCCCGTCCAGGCATCTCACCTCCCCGTCCCCGTCGCCTATGATTATCTCCAATGCCGGGTCGTCATCGAACTGCCCGTATGTGAGGCCCCACACCCTCGTTCCGTATCTCTCGGATGTCCAGTCCACGAAGTAGTCCCCGGACCTGTACTCCACGGATGTCACGTATCCCTCGTACGAACCGAAAAGTATCTCGTTCTTTCCGTCGGAATCTATATCCGCGCAGATTATGGATGAGAAGCGCCCGATCCCCGACGTCAGGGCATCCGGTCCCACCTCACCCGATGCGGCCGGAACGATGGGAAGCAGCAGAAGGAAGGCGATCGATACGGCAATGAGGGTAGCTCTCAATCCCTTCTCCTCCTGAGTTCCCTGAAGGCCGGATACATGATGATCACAGTTCCGAAAAATGCCAGAAGGAACAGTATGATGACCACCATCAGGGTGCTGTCGGTCCCGTCACCCGAGTCGGAGCTCCCCCTTCCGAATTCGTACATAATCACAGTATGGCTCTTTCCGTATCCAGCGGCGATCCCGGTCCCGTCCGGGGACCATCTCGACGACATCACCATTGCCTTCTGCTCGACACCGTCCTTGATGACCTTGAGCTCCAGGCCGCTTTCCATGTCCCTTACCTTCAGCGTGAGGTCCACACCCGATGTGGCGGCGATCTCCCCGTTGGGATGCACGTCCACCGATCTCACGCAGTTGTAATCCTGCCACGTGGCGAGCTCCTCCCCCGTAGTGGCATTCCACTTCTTGATCTTGTAATCCCTGGAACCCGTGATCAGGACGCTCCCGTCCGGGGACCAGTCCACGTCGAGAAGGCCCGATGTGTGCCCCTTCATCAGGAGAAGCTCCTCCCCCCCGGGGAAGCTCCATATCCTCAGGGTCCTGTCATCGGACGCCGTCGCGATCCTCGTTCCGTCCCCGTTCCATTTCACCGCAAGGACCCCGTCCCTGTGGCCCTGGAGGAGGGCTGCTTCCTCCCCGGTCTCCAGATCCCAGACACGGGTGACGTTCTCTCCCGCGTTCTGGGGAATGACCTTGTCGGTCCCGGAACCGGACGCGAGATACCTGGAATCGGGGGAGAAGTCGAGGCAGAGTACGGACCCGGTGTGTCCGGTGAACGTCCGTTCAAGATGCCAGTCTTCCGTGGAGAAGAGCCTGACGACGAGGTCGTCACCGCCGGTTGCCAGCCACTTCCCGTCAGGGGAGAACGCGCATGCCCGGAGGGGCAGTGTCCCTTCGGGTGCGAACCCGTCGCATCTCGTTATGTGATCGGACATGTCGAGTTCCTCGATCACCGTCCCGTCCTCCGCGTCCAGGATCAGGCATTTGTTATCGAAGAACGTGGCGGCTATCATGGTCCCGTCCGGTGACCAGGCGAGCTTCCAGAACGTAGCCTCGTCATCCTCCTTGACGAATGTCCACACGGCTGCCAGTGTGGTAGGATCCTCTTCGGCTCCCTGTGACAGCAGGGGAAGCATTCCCGTGATCAGTATAATGAGCATGACCGAAGCCTCAGGGATGCCGTGTCTCATCCGATTCCCTCCTCTCGAAAGTGTTTATGTCCCTTATCCTGAACAGTATCAGGACCATGAGCAGTATGATATTCAGTATCACCACGGCCACGCTTCCGGCTATGTATGGTCCCCTCCCCTCCTTGAGCTTCACCCCCGATCCCGTCTCGTCAGCTCCCTCCGCGGGTTCCACCGTTATCCTGACCAGGGTGTTTCCCGGGACGAGATCCGCTCCCCCTGCCTCGATGTGAATGTCCACCGAGGACCTCGAGGAGACGTAGGGAGGCATGTAGTAAAGTGTCATCTTCCCGGACGGGGGAACGGGTATGCTCTCGCTTTCGCTCCCGTTCCTTTCGACGGAGATCCTTCCTGCGGAAGGTACCGCGTGCAGTGTGACATCTTTCAGGGCCGCGCTCTCGGAGCTGTTCACCATGACCTCTATCTCCACGACCTCGTCGGACGCGATCTCCTTCCTTTCGGGGAATGCGGAAACCGACAGCCCCGGAGGGCGGATCCCGATGCAGTAGACGGAACGGTCGGAGGATCCGAAGTATACGGAACCGTTGAAAAGCGCCGGGGATGAGTACACATACCCGGATGTGGAGAACGTCCACAGCTCCTCCCCGGTCTCCCTGTCGAAGCAGTAGAGGTGGTGATCGTCCGAACCTATCAGGACGTATCTATCTGTCACGAGCGGGGATGAGCCCCCCTGGAAATCATGTGTGGGAGATGACCAGAGGATATCCTCCTCCGTGGCGTTCCCGTCCTCAATGTCTATGCACCACATATACTCGAAGGAACCTATGTATAGCCTTCCGTCCCGGAGGACCGGTGTGGAATAGGAGGGATTCTCTATGTGAAGGTCCCAGTCCCTCCCCCCTCCCGAGAGGTCCCTGGCGATGAGCGTCCTCCCCTCGCCGGTGGGTATGTAGAGGACCCCATCGCGAAGAAGGCCCGAGGAGTAAACCTCGGATCGATCGGGAAGCTCGAACGTTTCCTTTACTCTTCCGTCCTCCAGCGAGAACATGAAGAGTCCCCCCCCGGTGTCCCCGATTATTCCGCGGCTGCCGGCCCCGTCCACGATCGGGGAGGCCCAGAACCCGGTGTCGGATATCTTCCTCATCCATTCGATGTTCCCTTCCATCGTGATCCTGTAAATGAACCCCTCGTCGTCCGCAGCTATTAGGGAATCACCAAAGATGTGGCATGAGGATAGTATCCTGCCCTCGAGGGTGACGTTCCATATCTTCGAGGGCCTTCCACCGGCGGGCCCCGGCAGGGAGATGCAGTAGAGGTTCCCGTCGAAGGAGCCGAAGTATGCCCTCCCTTCGTGAACCAGCGCAGTGGCCTGTATCTCGCCGCCGGTCCTGAACTTCCAGCGGAGCTCCCCGCTCTCGGGTTCGAAGCAGTAGAGGTTGCCGTCATCCGAGCCGATGAGCATGCCTCCGTCGTGGAAGACGGGAGAGGAGAGGACCTGCCCGTTGGTATGATATGACCAGATGAGCTCTCCCTCGGGGGGAGCTTCCCCTTCCTCGACGGCGTGATGGAGAGGATCTCCCCTCCACTGGTCCCAGCTTCCCCGGATACCGGGAGAAATCGGAAGGAGGAGAAAGAGGAGCATCAGAGCTAGGGTACATGCCTTTGCTCCGGAGCCATCCCTCATTGGTTCCCTCCTTTCCGGAATACGATCCCGGGAGTCTCTGATGGATGAACATCCCGACATTTCATAGATAAGCATTATGGGGGCTTTCCCGACAGTTTATGATTTTTTTGAATTCTCATTATGGTGAATTGGTAATTAGAGGGCGGCAGCAATTGTTTAGAGGATGGGAGAAGTTGGCTTCCCTTCCATTACAAGAACGGGAAAAGGATAAATATCTCTTTTCAATAGTTCATGTGGGAGAATATCAATGAAAAAAGATTTTCATTTGTTGATAATTCTATTCCTGTTGATATTGCCTGTGTCCGGATGCACTGAAAAAAAAGATGATGAAAATGAAGAATGTGTAATGTATCAACAGGAGATCAGGTATTACAACAACAGTGATGCGGTATACGGTCACACTTTTGTTCAGAATGGTTCGGATCCATTTGTGTTGTACTTCAATAAAACCTACGTTCTGGCCTATAACAGAATGAAAGATCCGATACTGTATGAATTCAACAATTTCAGAGAAGGCGGGCCCATGTCCATATTTATTTCGACTTCAAAAGATCTTGTCAGCTGGTCAGCTCCATGCAAAGCTGTGGAGAATGCCATTCTGAACGATTTTATTTTGCATGATGACAGAGCTTATATCAGTTTTTTCAATTACAGCAGCAAACAAAATGTATTTGTCACATCTTCCAGTGATCTGAACGAATGGGATGAACCGACATTCATCTGTCAGGTGGAGAGTGACACTGGCGTATCGATGATATCTTTCGACAACAAGTGTGTAATCATTACAGCTTCCGGATTGTTCTATCTAGAGGATGATACCAATTACTGGAAATCCGATGATGATGTGAAGGTAAGAGCCTATTTTCATGATGCATATTTTGATGATCGAATTCTGATCCTTGCAAATGAATACGAAAATAATTATTTCCGGTCCATTGATGATGCCCTGAAATCGAATGTGTTGGCTTCGGATTTCTTTGTGCTTTTTCCCCATATCTTTGTGAACGATGATGAGATATTCTTTTTTGATATTAACATTCGTAAATCCACATATTACACAAGATCGACTCCATATTATTTTTCCCGACCCATTCTGGTTTGTGGCAGGATAATGAACGGTGAGATAGAGAGAAAGAGATATGAGTTGTTCGAAGTGGGAAACAATAGATCATGTGATGGGATCTCATATCATCTTATGTTCTATATCGCTTCCGGGGAAAATGGAAGTGTAATTTTTTATGAAGATTATCAGACCGTATCTTGTTGCTTTGAAATTCCTGTGATCAAAATGTGCTATGTCGATATGTCAAAATTATGGGACGAATCAGGAGATTATTATACAGAAACGGTATGGTATTGATATTCTTGCATCACCAATCCGAATAGGTGCAAAAAATATGTGTATTTATATGCAAAGCATATTGTAGTGATAAAACAGGGCACATCTGGGACAGAACTCAACGATCTCTTCTCAAAGGAATTCCTAAGACAAACAGCCACATCTACCTTGTATACATGCAGATATTCCTATTCCTATAACAATCTCAGTAGATATATAAATATCATAATACTGAAAAAAGAGATTCCAATTATGTGGACTGAAATCAATATCCTCCTAAACGAATGTTCTGACAAGTAGATAGAAAGAAATCCTTTATTCTCAATTCTGTTCATATTTATTATTGAAAAAATAAACAATAAAAGCATAAAAATAAAATATAAAAGAAAGGAGAGATTCATCACATCATTTGTTTCAATTATTTCAAATAATGATAATAAGGGGAATAAAACACACAAACCTATCAAAATCATCATTATGGGAATAAGATACTTGTGGTTGTATTTTCCAAATATATGCATAATAACACCTTTATGATTTATTCACGTATATATATTATTCCTCATGTTATCAATTGTAGTTACTCTTCTTTG
>NJDO01000072.1 GCA_002254385.1 Thermoplasmatales archaeon ex4484_6
CAGGGGGGATGGGGCTTAACACCGAACGAGAACGGAAGGGGACCCTGCGACGTGGGTATCGATGCGGGTGCCGTGGCCACCAAGCTGGTCATTGTGAAAGACGACATGAGCATCATCGCATCCGCTGAAAGGGCCACAACCATGGAGCCCGGGAAGCTCTCAGCCAGAATGCTTGAGGAGACAATCGATGCGGCGGGGCTATCCAGGGACGAGATCGGATACATCGTGGCCACCGGGCAGGGAAGGAGGTCGGTGGACATCGCGGACCTGGCAAGGACGGAGATAACGGCCTTTGCCAGGGGGGCACATTTCCTCTCGCCGGACAGCGAGATCGTGGTTGACATGGGCGGTCACGGGATAAGGGTCATGCGCATGGGAGAGATGGGGATCGTCTCGGATTTCAGGACCAACGACAAATGCTCCTCGGGAACGGGGTGCTTCATGGACACAATGGCAGCGGCGCTGGAGGTGAGCATCGGGGAGGTCGGGGAGAGATCGCTCCATTCGAGGATGGCAGAACACGTGAACGCCTCCTGCACGGTGTTCGCCGAATCCGAGGTTGTATCCCTGATAGCGAAGGGGAAGGCCACGGATGATATTCTGGCAGGGTTGAACAGCATGGTCGCCAGGAAGATCATAGCGCTTGTGAACGCCACCAGATGCAGGGGCAAGGTTCTCCTCTGCGGGGGGGTGGCAAGGAATCGGGGAGTGATAAATGAGATAGGGAAGGAGATCGACAGGGAACTCGAGGTCCCCGAAGAACCGCATCTTGTCGGGGCGCTCGGCGCCGTCCTTCTCTCCCCGAGGAAGAGAAAGATAATGACAGAAGAGGAAGCTCCCGTGAAGGCGGAAGCGGTCAGGGAGCCCTTCCTGAAGAGGTTTCTCAGGTGGTCGGCATGATAACCGCGGGTATAGATCTGGGCTCAACCTATGTCAAGGCGGTGGTGATGAGGGACGGGAAGCGTGTCGGCCACGGGGTGCTTCCCACGGGGCATGACCATGACATTTCTTCCCGGAAGGTTCTCGATATCGCCCTGAATATGGCAGGCATCCCCTTCGGGGATGTGGAGCACATCACATCCACGGGATACGGGAGAAGGGTCACATCCCTTGCCCATGACACGATATCCGAGATATCGGCGAACGCGAGGGGGGTCAGATGGCTCGGGGCGGAGCTCGGTGTGAGGACCATAATAGACATAGGGGGACAGGATACGAAGGTCATAGCGATGGATGATGACCTCAACATGATAAACTTCGCAATGAACGATAAATGCGCTGCCGGAACCGGGAGGTTCCTGGAGGTCCTTGCCAAGGTCCTCGAGGTCCCCCTTGACGATATGGGACCCATATCGCTCACGAGCAGGGACCCGGTGGACATCACGACAACATGCCTCGTGTTCGCCAAATCCGAGGTGGCCAACCTCATATTCCGGGGAGTTCCCAAGGAGGACATAATCATGGGGATACACAAGGCTGTGGCAAGGAGGCTCGCCGCGATGGCGAAGAAGGTGGGTGTGAACGATGTGGTGTTCTTCGACGGAGGACCCGCCAGGAACACCGGGATGATACATGCGATGGAGAGGGAGCTGGGCAGGAAGATGTACGTCCCCGAGAATCCCCAGATAGTCACGGCGACCGGGGCGGCCCTTCTTGCGGGGGAGAGAATGGGATAGATCCCGGTTCATCCGGCTGTATCTCTCGAGGTGATTCTGGGATAACTATTTAAACAACCTCGTTGTGGCCTTGTCAAGGCCCGATGAGCTCGGGTCCAGGAATTATATATATGTATGACGACAGAAGAGGAGGCGGGTTCAGAGATAGACCCCCTCGCGAGATGTTCGACGCGGTCTGTTCCGACTGCGGACAGACAACACAGGTCCCCTTCAAACCGGACCCGGAAAGGCCAGTATACTGCAAGGACTGCTACAGGAAGAGAAGGCCCCCCAGATTCTGATGGGACCAATGCCTTTTCATATCACCGGCTCCGCCCGGTGCATCCTTATAACGTAAAGAGAAGAATATCATATCGGCCCGTCCGAAAAGAAGTGGACCATCCCTCCCGATCGCGGGAGCTCCCTGCTCGAGGGGGGGATGTTCTTGTTTTTTCAAACAATATATCATTCACGGAAGGTGAGGTTCCCCCCTGCGTATCGAGGCGGGATCGAGTCTGAAGGGAGCTTGCGGTTTCCTTCCTTCCCCCATCTTCAAATGATGATACAGACCGGCGAACCCCACGATCATCCATATGATTTCCAGGACGATAAAGGGTGGGAACCATATCAGCACGGAAGCCGTAAGAGCGAATGCGGCACCGAGAATGTTCATGACGATGTAGCCGAGGCTCTCCCTCCGGATCGCCCCGAACAGGTTCAGCAGAAATGCCAGAAGCAGGAGGGACACACCGAGAGTGCCGGAAGCGGTCGAGGGTTCCATGGAAGGAGATCATGTTCCTCCGTCATTAAACTGTGGGATCTGCACATCGGAATTCGAATTCCCTGCGGGAACCCGGGATGCATGCCGTTCATCGGTATCGACTCAATGATGGTGATGATGGCCCCCGAAGGCGTGCTGGGTGCAGCCTCCGCTCTCGTCGCATTCCTCCAGCTCTCCCTTCCTGAACCTCTCGAAGGTCTCCCCCACTGTACCCGATGCTCCCGTGTAGACCCTGATCCCCATGTCGTTGAACATGGCAATGGCCCTTCTTCCGATACCGGAGCATATCATGGCCTCCACGCCGTGAGCGGAGAGTATCTCCGCCGGGTAGCCCTTGCCGCCCAGGTGCTCGCTAGTGTTGTCCACCACCTTCACCTGCTCCGTTTCCGTATCTATGAGGGTGTAAGCGGGGACCCTTCCGAAATGTTCGCCAACAAGCTCGTTCAATCCCTGTTTTCCCATTGATGGTATTCCTATCAGCATAGTCTCCACATCCCGATCTTACTGCCGGTCGTTTTCCTCCGTCCCGATATCGGACGGGATGGACCCTTCCTCCGGTGCATCATCCGCCGGAGCTTCCCGGTAGGTGAATACCCCCCCCTCTATGGTGATGAGCTTCCCGCCCGTCAGGGCCTCCATGACCTTTCTCCTGCCGCTCTTGAGATCCTTCGCGAACGACCTTCTGGACACGCCCATCCTCGAGGAAGCCGTCTCCTGGTCGAGACCCAGAAGGTCCGCGAGCCTCATGGCCTCCAGCTCCTCGTGGGTCAGGCTCACGTTCTCCAGGCCCCTGACAGACACACCCATTGGTCTGAAAGCCACCACGTCCGGGAGGAAGCTCACCATCCTGGGACATCGTCTCCGCCCCGGACCGCCTTCATGATACCGGCAAGGCATATTTTACCCATATGGGCGATTTTGTATATATTTGTTCCCATATGGGAGAAATAGCTTCCCTTGATGAAGAATTAATAATTGCACATTTGAGAAATAAATATAAATAGTTCCTGCTCATATATGCGTAATCATGGTGCCTGAACATTATCTGGTCGGCGGTCCAGGAAGAGGGCGCGGAAGAGGCGGGCCGGGAAGAAGGAGGGGCATGAGAATTGTCGAAAACCTCCCCGGCAGCTTCCTGTTCGGCCCCCTTAACGTCCCACCGGGAAGACTTGAATTCCTGGAGCTCGGACTCGGACAGGTGGAGGCCCTGAGATTGTGCGACATCGAAGGGCTTACCCAGGAGGAGGCCGCGGAAAGGCTAGGCATATCCCGGAGGACCCTCTGGACCGACCTCAAGGAGGCCAGATCCAGGGTTGCCAGGGCGCTCACCGAGGGTTTGGGCATCAGGATCGTTTCAAACGGTCTGGAATATAAAAAGGAGTGATGATACGATGCCAGGAGGAGACAGAACGGGACCGGAAGGCAGAGGACCCATGACGGGAAGAAGACTCGGATACTGCACCGGCGGAACCCCGCCCGGATACGGCGCGGGAGGATACGGTTGGGGCAGGGGAGGCGGAAGGGGTTTCGGCAGGGGCAGAGGTATGGGATACGGCAGGGGATTCTGGAGGATCTTTCCGGAAAATGATCCCATCCCGAGGGTCGAAAGGCAGACCTCAGAAGACGAGAAGGCGGAGCTGAAAGCTCTTAGAGACAGGGTAAGATCCCTCGAGGAGGAGCTTCAGAGGACCAAGGACCGTCTGAAAGAGGGAGAGAAGTAGGCTCAGATCAGACCCGCATCGGTGAGTTCCTTTATGACCTCCTGAAGAGCGAGGTCTATGTCCTTGATCTCCTTTGCACCGGTGCATACTATCTTTCCGGAGCCGAACAGAAGCATGACGACCCGGGGTTTATCGACCCTGTAGACGAGCCCGGGGAACTGCTCGGGCTCGTATTCCACCTTCTCGAGTCCGAGGGATATGGCGATTGTGTTCAGGTTGAGCTCCTTCTTCATATCCGCGGTCGCCACGATGTTCTGGATCTTTATCTCGGGGTCGTCGGCGACGTCTATGCCTATCTTCCTTATATTGTCCAGCACTTTCCCGACCGCTTCATTCACCATCTCGATGTTCTTCGCACCCGTGCATACCAGTTTCCCGGAAGTGAACAGAAGCATTGCTGTCTTGGGTTCCTTCAACTTGTATATGAGGCCGGGAAACTTCTCCGGAACGTATTCCGCGTCATCCAGAGCCATCGATATCTTCTGAAGGTCCAGTGTCGTTCCGGCGGAACCGGAGGCAACTACATTCTCCACATTTATGTCCACGTTATCACCCTGATTTTTCATTCAAAGATGAACAGGTCCCCGCAAAGCTTCTCGACCCGAACTCCTTTTTAAAGGCCAATTGCATGTTAGTATATAAACTTTAAATACAAACGCCATTCCTTTGTACGATAAGAACTCCAAAATTTAATTATGTATTCTCGATATTGAAGGAACCATGACGATGCAGTGGACGGATATAATCGAGACATGGCTCAGGGAAGGGGAGGAGGGAGCGGAACACATACTGGACTACCCCTGGGATACGGAGGTCAAGCCCGTGGAAGGCCCCGTCCCCAGAGAGGCCATAATCGCCACCCATCCCAAGATCCCGTTCAACATAGAGGTGGTGGTTTCCAAACACTTCACCAACCTCGTCATCAATCCCCTGATACCCACCGATGCCATCGATGCCGAGGAGAGAATGAGGCTCTACAAGAAGCTCCTCCATCTCAACACCGAACTCAACCTGATGAAATCCGGCCTCGTGGGCTATGATGATCAGCCCGTGATCCAGGTGGACCTGGACCTGCAGTCCCTGTCGAAGCATGAATTCGACGATGCATTGACCCTTCTGATAGTGGGTTCACAGAACCTGATAAACATGCTGGGGCTGGAGGAGAAGGTGCAGGAGTTCATGCTCGAGAGGTTCAGGCAGTTCGTGGCGATCAAGCTTTCCGAGGGGGAATCCAACGACGACATCATGGACTTCCTCGTGAACAGGGGCGGCCTGGACAGCGATATCGCGGAACAGCTCATAGATCAGGTCACGAAGGTCCTGGATTCCTCGAAGGATACCGGTGAGGAGACATCGGGGAGAAAGTACGAGGGCCCCATGTACGGCTGATTCCGTCCGGCCGGGCCAACATGGATATATCTGCTAATCGATTAAAGTCCATGAGAAGGAACGGAAGGATGAACGACGCATCCAGGTACCGTTCCATCGCCAGGAGGGTGAGGGATGGAGCGGACCCGAAGTCCCTGACCGACGATCTCGAAAGGATAAAGGATCCCTACTACAGCTCCCTGGCACTGCAGTCCATGTCCGGCTCCTTCAGGGCGGAGAGAGGAATGCGCAGGGAGCTCCTGAGCAGGGCAGTGTCCCTCATCTCCGACGTGCCCCAGGAATGGAGAAGGGCGGAGCTGATGGAGGTCCTTCTGAAGAGGTCAAGGGGGCTTCCCCCCGAACTGGAAAGTATGATCTTCAAAGGGGTCCTGAGAGCGATACTGGACATGGAGGACGGCAGCGGTGTGTCGCAGTCGATCAGGGGATGCTCCGGGTACCTTCTCCCGGAGGACAGACCCATCCTGCTGGAGAGGGCCCTCAACAACAGGGGGTTCGAGAAGGATGATTCCAAGGCCGTGATCCGCAGTATGGTGCAGGGGGGGATGGGAAGGAAGGAGATGAGCGCCCTCATGTCCAGGTTGAACTCCATTGAGGATGTTCGACTCAGGATATCCCTTCTCGGATACCTTCACCTGCAGCTTCGAAAGAAAAAGGGTGACAGGGCCTCCATTCCGATACTCGGGAAGACCCTGAAGGAGCTGAAGGGGCTCAGGGGAGATGACCGCTCGGTCATGTTCTCGTACCTCTGCCGCAACTGCATCTCCCGAAAGGACCTCCCCGTCCTCGAGAAGGGGCTGGAGCTTTTCGAGGAACCCGTGGAGAGGATCAGGGCGCTGGGCGACCTGGCCACGGCTTCCGACAGGGCCCGGGACAGGGACCGCGCCCGCAAACACCTGGAAACCGCGCTCTCCCTGGCTCCCGAGATCGAGACGGATGCGGAGAGGGCGCATGCCCTCTCATCCATAGCCTCCGCCGAGGCGAGACTGGGCAACATGGACAGGGCAAGGGACCTGTTCCAGAAGGCCCTTGACGCTGCCCAGGAAGAGGTGAAGCTCTCATTCAGGATCGAGGAGAGAATGGTAAAGGCCGGTATAGCCGAGAGGAAGGCAAGAAAGGAGAAGAGGGTCCATGTACCCCGGGGAAGAACGGAGGGCCACGTTCTCGTTCTCTGCGACACCTACGAGGGCGGGATGAAACCGGTCCATTCCCGGGCTGCCGCCAGGGCCGCCCCTCTCTGCGCGGCATTCTCGCTGGAGCTGGGATTGATGGGGTTCCCCACCTCCGATCTGGACAGGATAGTCAACCTTGCCAGCAGCGAGACGAATATCGGTAAAGGAGGGGAATACCTGGGAACCCTGCGGAAGAGGGGGAAGGTGCACCTGATACCCTATCCCGAAAATGACCCCCTGTCGGGTGTCCGGGAGCTGGGACTCCCCGTTGCGACGACGCCGTCCCCCGACAAGGAGAAGCTCGTATCGATGCGTGAGGCCGTGAGCATCTCGAGAGAGAAGCATCCCGCGGGGAGGATATGCCTGATAATGGGCCTGGGGAGGAGGGGGCTCCCCGATACCGTTCTGGAGGAGGCTCCCTATCACCTGGAGATCACGGGAGAGGGGACGGAGCTCGAGACCGCGACGGCCATGGGAATCCTTGCGTTCATGCTGAAGGAGGCCTCCGACGCCGAAGGATGAGGAGCTTCCCTCCCTCATCCGGGCGCTGTTTTACGCGAGGGGGCTCCCGCCGTTCCGGTGGGCGGGACCGGCCCGCCGCGGCCGCACCCTTGTTCTCCACGTTCGGAGGGCCCCCCGCCGCGTTCGTTCATAAGGGCGGAGAGGGATGTCACCATTCCCCGAGGAGGCTTTCGATGGAAACAAAGGACCATGGTAATGATGAGGAGGTCACGCTCCGGACCGGGTTCGCCCCGTTCGACGAACTCTTCGGCCCGTTCACATCGGGAGAGATACATCTCATGGTCGGAAGGACGGAACTCACCAACGCTCTCATGAACAGGCTCATCGTCAATGCGGCCAGGAAGGGCATGTACGCCTACTACGCGGACGGGGGAAACAGGGCCGACCCCTTCGCCATGGCCGGGATCCTTCGGATGCACAGGGAGGACCCCCGCGGGGCCCTCCAGAGGGTGATGATAGCAAGGGCGTTCACCGCATACCAGATGGACACCCTCATCAACGTCAATCTCGGAAAGCTCGGGGAAGCTCCACCCCTGCTCCTTGTCTCCTCCCTTGACTCCATCTTCTCGGACCCGGAGGTGGACACCGACGCCGCGGAGGGAATGCTGAAGAACTGCATGAACTCCCTTGACGGGATGGCGGCAAAGGGGTCCTGCGTCGTGATAGCCGCCTCCGGCGGGAGCAGGGGAGGGGACCTCCTCCCACTCATCACCCCGCACTGCTCCGCCTGGGTCTCGCTGCGCAGCAGGCAGAACGGCAGGGTCAGGATAATTACGAAGGGGGGGAGATGGATGGACCTCTCCATGGTGCACCCGCTCCAGACGATGATAGACGACTTCCGGGCCCTTCCCGCGGCAGCGGAGGCGTTGTGATGGGAAGGACATGCCCGACATACCGGACGCTCCTCGAGGACGAGATAAGGTCCTGGGAGACCTTCAGAAAGGCCCTCAGGAAGGAGGACCGCGAGGCCTTCGACCTGCTTATGGAAAGGGTGAGGAAGCACGCCTCGGCCTCGTCCAATGCCGCAAGGCTGAACCCATTCGAGTCGCTTGTGATGGCGGCACTTGTGGACATGATGAGGAACGAGATGGAAAGGGACGGGGTCCGGGGCCGGACCTGAAAAATCCCTCCCAGCTCCGCCCGGGCATTCACTACCGCTGTGCCTCACTCCTCCCCCGCTTCCCACCCCGAGGAACGTCTG
>NJDO01000073.1 GCA_002254385.1 Thermoplasmatales archaeon ex4484_6
GGACCGTTATCGAGGGATGCCGTCAGGCTTGCTACGTTACTGGTATCCTCCGAAACCTTCCATCTTGACGTTACGGTTCTGCTGGAGAAGATACTCCCTTCCAAAGGGGTCATGATTGAGAGCGATGGCGGAAGGGTATCCACAATGAAATTTCGTGTCAAATTCACGGTATTGCCGGCAATGTCCCTTGCCGATAGTCTAAGATAATGTCTTCCATCTGATAGATCATTGTATTTTGTACTCGTCGATCCCAGGACATCCTTCACTCCCATTTCATCAAGGGATATGAGTAATCGTTCGATCCCACTTCCCTCATCCTCAGCTTTGTAGAAAACCTCCACATCTTTCACCCCCAGAATTGCCATCTCGGAGGGTGATGTGATGTCTATTCTCGGAGCTTCATCATCAGGGGAGGATGATTCGATATTGCTGTTATCGCTCTGGCCCAGGTCCGTATCGGTCCTCACGAAATAGCTGTATGTGTGTCCATGTACGACATCATGGTCCTCAAAGGTAAATACGTCTCTTTCCACCTGTGAAAGAAGTAAAAAATCCATTCCGTCCCTTGACCTGTATATTGAGAAACCCACAGCACTGATGTATCCGATTTCTGGCTCCTCCCAAGTGAGAAGTATACTCTGAGGCCTTGGATGAGCAGTGAACGATGAAGGTGGTGAAACGGGGAGTATGGGGGATCCGGAGACTCGGAACGGAGAATCATCAAAAGGAAGCAATGATACTGAAAAAGTGAACAGGATTGATAAGGAAACTGCCATACAGGTAATATCTTGGCACCTCATCTGAAACGGCACTCCATTTCATCTCCTTAATACTTTTTTATAGCATGCGTCATTTTCCATGTCTGCTGAAGGAGTAGTAAATGCGGTTCATATCAGTGGATCTTCAGAATGATTTTGCTTCAGAGGGTGGAAAGTACTACGTTCCCCGCACTTCGATAGAATTTATTGAAAATGTACTATTACCTTTCCTCAGAGATAATGAGATCAAGGTTTCGGAGATAATCTCTGATTACCGACAGCCAAGAAAGGGGGATGACAGGAACTGCTGCATACCGGGAGAATGGGGGTATCTTTCACTCCTTCCCGAAAGTGCTGTCAAGGGTAGAAGGTGGATAAAATCGATGAACGATCCAACGTGGATAAGGGAGAATATCGGCATTCCCGGCAGCATTCCGGGTGAACCCTATCAGCATCCGGAAGGATTCGATGCCTGGCTGGAGGAAAATCTCGGTTCTCCCGAGGATGCAGGACCAGTGACCCTGTTCGGTCTGACACTCGACAGATGTGTTCTTTGCTGTGCACAGCAGCTGACGTTCAGAGGATACAAGGTACTTTACCTTGCTGAAGGAACCGATACAGCTTCGGGAGACGTTTCCGAGAGGGAGCTCATGATAGAATCGCCTCCGTTCATCTACTTCGGGAAGGGGATCCGTTTTTCGGATCTGGTCGACAGATTCTGATGCGGTTTCACTTCACTCCTCTGTATCTTCCGCTTCTCCCTTTTTCCTCAACATGAGGAAAAGCAAGCTACCAAGAATGAGAATGATGAGTATCATCATCAAGCAGATCAGAAGGAACGGGGGATTGCTGCTTGATGAACCCGAACTGGGTTCCTTGGGCATGACAGCGGTACCACTGCTGTCGGGTGCAAGGTCGGCACCTCCTTCCTTGTCCGAAAAATGGTAGGAATATTCCCCTTCCCATTCAAAGGTCTCATACGGGATGAGCACCCTGTAGTGGCCCGGAACGTCTTCCTGGAGGAGGAATGAGCCCACTCCGTCAACGACTATGTATATGGTCAGGCCCGAGGGAGCTTCCACCTTCACATCCCATGTTCCGCTTTCCCTCACGGTGATATTCACCTTCTCGATAGTCCATACTGGGGGAGAATACGGGGCCGGTGGTGTTGTCAGGGTCCCCGAGAATTCCAAAGCCCTGTCGTGGCCCCCGTCCGTGTCGGTGAAAAAATAGGCGTATGTGGTGTTCCATTCCAGCTCATCACCGCTGATATTGCCACGATATAATCCAAGCGGGCCCTCGACAAGAGGAAGATAGGCGTAGTTCTCGAGCATGAAATATATGGATAGATTCGTCGGCGCCTCCACGATTATCGAAACGTTCTTCCCCTCATCCATGGATACGTTCGCCGAGAATATCATCCAGGGATCCGTTTCGTTCCCCGTTACGAAGGTCCATTGGTTGTTGGTTCCGGGCCACAGGAAGAAACCTTCAATGGAATTCACAATGGGAAGGATCGTTATGGAATAGTTGGTATCCGGCATGAATGCATCATGCATCACCGTGAGTAGGGATTGGGAGATATCCCATTCCATCGTCAGGTTTCCCACTTCGGGTTCTATTATAACGGCGTTCTCAACGGAGGAGATGTTCATTGGATGCGAAAACTCCACGATGATGGGGGCATCCAGGAAAACGTTCGACCCTGTGGGGCTCGCGTATGTGATATTGATATATCCACCGGTTTCGAGCTCAACATACTCCAGTACCGGATTCACCTCTACCAGATATCCGGACACGATCAGATCATCGGAAATATTTGCTCTGTATCCGGATCTCTGATCTTCAATGTAAAGCACTCCCTGTGGAGGTTCGGTCCTGAGGGTGTAGGTGCCGTGGTCCACATCATTGAACATGAACCTCCCATCAATATCCGACAGGGTCCACATTACGGGAGTATTTCCGGACAGCAGGGAAACATTGGCATTCGGTATGCCGGAAGTAATGGGTCCTCCCGAAGGGATGACCCTCCCCGAGATATCTGCCTGGCTCCTGTCAGGGAGAATTATCACCGTTGTGATGGGGGCCCATCCGTCGGTTGACAGGTAAGCTCCTTCGTAGGCATCGTAAAGTTCCGTTCTCTGGATCAGTATCCTGTATGTGCCCCTGTCTATCGTAAAGGAGAAATTACCATCATCATCGGTAATTGTCGAATTAACATCGACCATTTCATCATCTTCCAGCTTCTGGAGGGTCACATTAAGGGATGCCACGGGTGATTCGCCGCTGTCCTTCACGGTTCCCGAGAGTGTCGTTCTCGGGGCAAGGACGAATATGACATCTTCCATGTTCCCGTTCACCGTAACCTCGTAGTTGGAGCTGATGGTCTCGTTGATTATCGTGATGGAGTAATTACCGGGATAGAGATCTATCGAAAAACTCCCGTCATCGGGATCCGTCTGGTAGTTTCCTGCGTTATAGAGAGGATGATCCATGTCCTTGATGTTGAAATATGCAAATACCGGATCTCCGTCCTGATCCACAACGGTCCCATTAATCCAGTACTTGATATCTACCATCGGTTCAAGGAATATATCATGGGTCGTATCGGCTCTTGTTGTCAGATCCACAGTCTCCTCGAGAGGGTAGTAACCATCCCTGTAAGTATGAAAAATAGTGTGGTCCATCCCCCAGGTCCTGTAGAATCCGGATGCATCCGAACCCGTATCATAGGAGAAAAGGGAAACCCCTTTCGGATGTTCCACCACGGGGCCCATGATCATTCTCGTATCGCCGCTGTAGGGGGAATAGGACACCGTGTGGATCTCCGCATGATTGAGGATTCTTCCGGTGGTTGCGTCCTTGACGAATCCTGTCACCGGCTTCGGAACACCTCTGAGAACCACAACGATATCTCCAAGGCTACCCCCGTTTCCCGGGATGGTCCTTTCAACCTGCATCATCGCATAAGGGTTCAAAACTGAATCGTAGAAATAGTCGTCTATCGAGAATATTGCTGTTGTTCCCGGATTGGCCCTGAATGCGATCTTGCCGTTCTCATCCGATACGAACAGCATCGAGAACCCCCCGCTCGCTGCCTGGTACTCTATTCGGATGTTCTGGAAAGGTACCGGTGACCCACTGGTGTCAACAAGGGTCACGTTCACATCCACAGGTACCAAGACATCTGGTGATTCCTCCCTGTCAAGGTAGAAGATCAATGGATCATTCGTTCCGTTGATTATGGATATATCTCGATATTCACCTGCTGCGAAGGAGCAGCGGATGCTGAAGTAGTCGTAATCCCCGGCGGGCATGTCTCCCTCGTAAACACCTGTTTCGTTGAGGTTGTCATCGAAGCTGATGTAATGACCGTTTTCGTAATAATTTCCATAGAGATCGGCATACTGCAGTGGTATGCCGGATACTCTATCATAGGCTTCGATTCTGACGTGGCCCATGGGAACCTGCATCGAGTCCGTTTCCACTTCCCTGAGAACAACATTCACTTCGTGGTTCCCGTTTTTCGAGGCGATTATCTCCATGGATTTTTCCTCGTGGGAACTGGCATATATCCTGATAGATGTGGAATGACCTAGCGGCAGAGGACAGGTGACCTTTCCCTCGCTATCGACATCAAACCGACCTGAGAAGCCCCATCTCCCATCCGGGGAAATAAACATGGAGTTCAATTCGACCGAAGCCGTGGTCAATGGAGCACTCGAGTTTCGAACCGTGAAGTTGTAGAGTACAGCTTCGGGATATGCAAGCTGGATTTCCCTGTCCATCGAACTTCCGTTGTTTATAATGTACAGCGAGAGATAGGTGGAAATTCCAGGATATTCCGGAAGTACGATGGAAAGTCTCAGATTCGCCTCTCCTCTGGAACTGTCCAGTTCGAACCAACCATCGGAATCGGGATGGATATTGTTCTTTCTCTGGAGTCTGTGAGCGAAATCATCAAAATGATAATCTATGTCAAGTTCACCGTTTTTCACAGGTGTGGAATTGGATGGGTAGAGGAACCTTACACGGGATGTTGGATTGATTCCCCTCATCTCCATAAGGAAGATATTCATCGAGTATTCGTTCTTGCCTTCCTCCATGTAGAAGGAGATGGAATGGAAATTGTAGGCCCCCCCACCATGGGTCGTGAGGGAGCATAGATTGTCCCCCGAATAGGGAACCGTGAAGAGGAATTTCCCATCGGATCCTGTTGTATTCACGGTATTGTGAGTGTTACTGAAGATATCCCTTAGATGGAGCGAGACCGTTGCTCCGTTTATGGGGTCCCCCGTTTTACAGTCCCTCACCGTTCCCGAGATAGTTCTGTCGTGAGAAGGGAGGGGTTCGAGTCTGATGTCCAGGAAGATATGTTCATCGGGAAAAACCGAGATCCAATCCAGATATCTGTTGTTCCCACCAGGATCAAGGATCTTCAACTTTCCATAGCCCAATCTGCTGAATGGTATCTCCATATTCATCTTTCCGGTGGAATTTGTCATACCGGACATGGAATAATAGTCCGGATAGAACCTCACAGAATAGCCCGAAGCCGGAGTGCCGTTTGATTCCGTAAGGTTCAAATGTATCATTCCGGGGTGGTACTCTTCGACATGAAATCTAGTTCCATTCGTATTTCCCAAGATTACATTGATGGGTACTACCATTAATAGGCTCAACATTAGAGAGAGTAGGACAGTGTTACGTTTGCACTTCATTTGGACCCCCACAGGTTTACGATTACTGGAAAGGTATTTCAATCATTCGATGTAATATATTTTATTGGAAATAACGGACTGGAGGAACGCACTGGAAGAATGCTACCCCTCCCAGGGCCCCTTACCATCGTCCCAATCCTCCAGGATCCAATCATCATCCTCCTTCTTCTCTCCCTTTACTGCTCTAGAGATGATCAGGGCGAGAACCATGAGGAATATGAGTATGGGAAGAGAGATCATGAGCAATACTCTTAACGAGAATAGTCCCTGTTCTTCCTCGTCCGTGGATCCTGTTCCGCCACTATCGCCCTCGCCTCCGTTGGGGATGGATCCGGCGGAAGGAAGCGTGAGTGTTCCGCTCATCAGTGGGATGAGTTCTTCTCCTCCCGGGGAGTCCGAGAAATGAAAGTTGTGGATCCCCGAACCCTCAACAAGGGCTTTGACAGGAATTTCCAGAAAATAGAACCCCGGGGTCGAACCCTCGGGAATCCTGAAGGAAGAGAAATCTTCTATGACAAGGAAGATCGATTGTCCTGTCCGCCCTTTCAGGGATACCGATAGATTCCCCGAAGGTGTGAACGATACGCTGGATCTCCATATCGAGAATGCACCGGATGAGTTTCCCGTCGAGAAATTCCACTCCATTCCACTGCATCCCTCTGTCCGGAAACCTTCGATTGACAAGGCAGAGAACCCGATCCTTGTATCATATCGGGTCCAGGGATCGAATCTGTCATGATAGACTGATAGGGATCTGTTATCGATCCAAACAAATGAAATTCCCGTAATATAGGGATTGATAACGAATGAGTCTTCAACGGTCGTTCTGTTCATGTCCCTTTCAAATTCGATGTAGATGGGTTCGTCAATTGACACGTTGATACCGGTGGGGTTGAACATGGTTATCTTCACCAGTATCTCATCTTCTTCATAAACGAACGGAAGCTCCAGCTTGACGGATATCCTTGCTCCATGAAGGACCACGTTATGCACAATAGATGATCCGTATCCACTCCTCAGACCGGTGACATGGGATAGTGTATCCGGAGGGAATGCGGCAATGGAATATTCCCCGAAGGGAACATTCTCAAACTCGAAAAATCCGAATTGATCCGTGATCGTGGTCCTAACAGGTGCACCCTCCTCGTTCATCAGCCTCACGGATGATCCATTGATGTTCCCGGTTATGGGAGGTCCTTCTGTGAATACGGTTCCGGTAATGGAACCGTGTATTCTGGATCGAAGTGTGATGGTTATGTGAACAGGTCTCCATCCGTCGGTGGAGATGTTCCAGACCGTTTCGGAAAGGAAATTGTCATTTTCCTCAACCAGCAGTTCGTATTCTCCCCTTGTCACGTTGGTGAAAAGAAATTCGCCTTCCACGGAAGTCGTGGCAGACCGGATGAATACAGCGTGGTCATCATATTCTCTCAGGAGGGAGACATTCATTCCCGCCACCGGAAAGCCGGACCAATTGAGGACCATCCCCGAGATCGTGGTGAATGGCCTGAGAACCAGGTTCTGCTCTAAAGGATCCGGTCCTGAAAGTTCCACCGATATGTCGTTGCAGAGTGTCTCATTCCAGTATGTTATCGAGAATGTTCCGGGATACAGAAGTAGTGAGAATTCGCTTTCTGAAACTGCGACGGATTCGAGAATATGCCATGGATGGTCAATATCATGAACCATCATCTCTCCCCGTATCGGGGTGCCGTCCTGGTCAACGATGGTGCCGTTGAACCATAGTGTCCTTTCGGGAACGGTTTCTAGCCTGAAAAAGACATTTTCCGTACCATCCGATGATTTCAGGTCAAGCGTCATTCGCTCTTTGAAGCGACCCGGTACGGATACTTCTATGGATGCATCACTGCATCCGTAGGTCCTGAAGAAGCCGGTTCCGTCGGTGTGGGTCGAAAAATTCATCAATGGTTTCTTCTCCGTTCCCATTGTTTGTGTCGAGACGATCATGACCTCGGCCCAGGGAATGGGTTCGCCGGTATCTTCATCCATGACATGTCCTTCCACCGTGATTCTTGGGACGTTCGGAATGACAAGCAGATCGGGAAGTTCACCTCCATCATCGGGAACAATGATATGGTCCTCGCTGCTGAAGGGTTGTCTGAAGAAATCGATAATCCCGGAGGTTCGCCTGCAGTACGGGCCTGGTGGAAGCATCAGGTCCACCCTGCCCTGTTTGTTCGATATCGTTCTGAATGTTCGGGAGGCATCTTCATCATCGGATATTTCCACGATGACATCGTGGACAGGTGTCCCATGGTCATCAAGAACATTGAAAGATGAATGGACACCTCTTGCCGGATGCAACCTCTCCCTGTCGAGTGTTATCGTGAGGTTCACTCCGGTTTCCGGGTACGCATCCATATCGGAGACCTTTCCGAAACCAATGTTGTGTTCGGCAGAGATGTTGATGTAATGACCCGCGGGAATCTCCCCCCGGAAGGCTCCCGAGCTGTCTGTCGTGAAGTGTCTGGTGAATCTCTCACCTTCGTACAGCCCTTCCAATTCTAAGGAAGCCCCGGGGAGGGCGTATCCCGTTCCGGGGTCGATAACGGTGATGTTCGCTCTCACCATATCATGGGAGACATTCTTGGAGATCCCTAGAAAGACCTCCAGCCTGTCCATTTTTCCGGAGTGGGTGGGGTCAAGTAATACTACCTTCCGGTCATGATCCTCGGCCTCTATGCTGAAAGTTGTTATTCCATGAAGGGGGTAGGATATCGTCAAAACTCCGGAGGGATCCGTTGCTGCCCTGCCTTCCAGACCGAGAAGACCGTTATCCGTAAGGAACTCCCTTCTGGGCCATGTCACACTGGAATTCCCTATCGGTCCCGAAACGT
>NJDO01000019.1 GCA_002254385.1 Thermoplasmatales archaeon ex4484_6
TGCAGGATGACACCGTCTTCTTCATTTCCAGACCCACGGAACTCATAATGCTCGCCCTCTACGAGAACTACCCTCTCTACAACCGGGGCATGTCATCGTTCAACCAGTTCCTGAAGGCAAATGAGCACATGTTGAAGATCCCCACCATCAGGAACCACTCCCTTTCCGAGGCCATCTGGGTGAAGAACCTTGTGCATCATCCCCTGATCAAGGAGACATTCCATCTTGATGTGGAATGAGCTGCTGTGAAAACTTTTTATCCTATCCCGGACAATAAAGAGCGATGGAGGAGATAATCGAACTTCTCATCAAGCTCGGATTGACCCTGATACTGTCAGGCATCATAGGGCTGGAAAGGGAGGTGACGGGGCACAAGGCGGGTATAAGGACCCTGATACTGGTGGGGATCGGAGCGGCATCCTTCGTCATGCTTGCGGACAATATCTCACTTTCGGATTCCGAAACGGGCAGGATAATTGCCGGGGTCGCCACCGGGCTGGGCTTTCTCGGGGCCGGAGCGATAATAAAGGAAGGAATAAACGTGAAAGGGCTCACCACGGCAGCCTCCATATGGGTCACGGCTGCAATCGGTGTGTCCGTTGGATCGGGATCCTACCTGATAGGCATCATCACGTTCTCTTTCACCATAATTGTCCTCTCCCTCTTCGCGGTTTTAGAGCGGAAGCTGAATCTCAAACCGGATACCGGGACGATACGGGTCGTAATGGAAAAGGGATACTCCCTTCCCAGAAGGGAGCTGAGGAAGCTTCAGAAGGATGGTGTCGGAATCCAGAGAATGAAGATGGAGAACACGAGAGAGGGCCTCTGCTTCACACTTGATGTGGAGCTTCCGAGGAGGATCAAGGTATCCGATTTCGTGGAGAGGACCAGCGGTATAGAGGGCCTGAGGGAGGTGGAATGGGAGGATACCGAGCAGGGGGGGCTGCGGAGCTACCTTGATGTGTTCTGATTCTCTCTCACCTCGAGCCACCTGTAGCCGGATCTTGTGTAATCCTGATAGTATCTCTGATCGAAGGTTGTCCCCGTGCAGAGATATGCGGATATCCTGTAGAGACCTGGCCCTCCCTCGCCCTCGTCAAGTGTATATGTAACCGTGAACGTCTTCTCCTCACCGGACGAGATATTGAAGTGGTGTCCGATGCCGGTGATGTGATCTCCCCTGAGATCGAAGACGTCTATTCCGAGAAAAGCTTCCACATCATCGGTGCTTATCACGCCGAAATGGAAGCTCATCGTATCCGGACGACCGTCACTGTCCCCGTCCGAGGTTGAGCAGGAGAACAGTGAGGTCTCGAAATCAAGGACCTTGCCGTCCTTCAGATCCTTCATGGAGCCGTAATACGATCTCAACAATGAGCTCCATGAGGTATCCTGCACCATCTTGAGGTCGTCATAATCATCGTTTCCATCGAAAACCTCCTCAAAATCCGGTGCGTATATCGACAATCCGTTGAGTCCGTCTATGGAAACGCCTCCGACCTGATCCTTGGTGAAATATATCATCGTCATATCCAGAAGTCCCAACAGCCTTTCCGCTTTTTCCTTCACATCCGCATCGTCCGAGGTCTTCAGTATATTGTCGACGAAGTCATACATATCAACGGAATCGGAGGAGTATCCGCTCTGGACGCCCTTTGAATATTTCCTTGCGATCCTCATGTTGTACAGTTCAGACGGGCCGCCGTCCGTTATGGCATTGGAAAGCTCATCGACCCCTGCCGCCACCTCATCCATCAAGGACAGGTCGATGACACCCATCGTCATCGCTCTAGAAGATGAGATGGAGCCGATATCCCGCATGTAATCATCGACGAACAGTGCACCCAGATGTTCCGGGCTCATGTAGGGGTAATTCTCCAGCTCCCTCAATGTACGGTAATCCCAGCCGAATGCCGGCTCGGTGATTTCCGAAGCGATCATGTATTCCGCATAGGGTGACATCTCGTATGCGACCTCCACCGTCGACATGAGACAGGCATCGAATCCCAGGATGTCCAGTTTCTTCCCCGTTGTGGAGGTCACCCTTGAAAGAGCGCCCCCCAGACTGTCGATGCTCATCACCTTCTCGTTATCGAGGCTCTGCTCCCAGAGCACGCCGTCCACTCCGGAACCGTGATTCCACAGTATTAGAGCATACCTGTCCGCAGGGAAGCTCTCCATCGTCCAGATTGCGAAATCCGAAAGGCTCGAGGGGTCGGAGCTGTCAATCTCTCCGAGATCGGAAAGCTCCTCCGAATGGAGAATAAGGGGGTCATCGTCATTTCGTATGAGGAATCTCTTGGCGGTCGTCCAGTTCCCGTCGCTCACATCATCCTTGGAGGAGCTCCCGGACCAGCGATCGAGCTGCACGACGATATTGACATTCTCGGAGGAACCGATCCTTTCCATCTCGTTCATGTCCTTCAATGCCCATGCTTCAAGGTCGCAGTCGCTCATGTAGACCATGAAGGTCCATGTGGGGGGAGGGATGTATTCGAGAACCAAGGAATTTGATCCGGAACCGACACCCGTTATCGTTGCATTCAGTATGACCGTGAAGTTGCCGGAAGCATCGACTGGAGGCAGGTCTATCGACAGGGAGAATCTGCCTTCGGGGTCCGTATGGCTTCTGAACTCATCGGGGACCAATCCCGGGATCGACAGGGATATCACTGCATCCCCCACGGGTTTGCCCTCCTCATCCACGACGTTTCCGGAAAAGGATAGATCGCTGCCGGATAAGAGGCCCTCGGGCCCATCTTCAAGAAGGATGCTGAACTCCGCGTCCCCCGACCCGCTGCCGCCGCTGGCGTCGGATCTCAGACCGGCCTCATTATCGATGTAGAGAATAACGGAAAAGGTCAGAAGGGAGAACATGATAAGGACGGAAAGTATGGTAAAGATCTGTCTCGGACCAACCCCGCCGATCGGGGATCCGTGATGATGTCCGAAAGGTCCTTTCATCATATCCATCCCGGGGACCGGGGGATCATTACAAAGCCAGTCCCATCGAACCACCGGGAAGCTTCGTATTAAACATTTTTGTCCAATGGTGAAAGAATGCGTCATTAATTCTGTCAAATCCTTGATCTGCGGTTGATACGGGCATCCTTGAGGCGTTCCCCGAGGACCCTGATAAAGAGGTACCCGGTGATGATGTACAGAACGGAACAGACGAGAATGGGAACAAAGAGAAGATGTCCCGAATTCCATGATGCACCGTTCATGAGGTCCAGAAGAAGGACAAGGGCTCCCATCAGGGGGATGAGGAAACGCGAGGCCCCCATCTTCCAGAGGAAGGGAATGAAAGGAAGCAGCAGGAGATAGTATCCCGAGTGTATCTTGGGGAATACCATTAGAAATAGAAGAATGAAAAGCAGGGTCGTTCCGATCATGCCGATTTCCTTCCTGAACGTCACGAAGAGAAGCCCGAGGCCCAGCAGCACCAGGACGGGGGTGTTGAGGAAGGGGGGATAACCGAGTTCCCCGAGATACCTCCAGAGGGATATCCCGGTCAGCTCGGCTCCCGAATCACCGGTGAGGTAAAGTCTTGCGAACGTGGATACGCCGCCAGGGGAAAGGTAGGTGACGGGGATCATCACAACTGCCAGCACTATGACGGAGAGGATCGTTCGGAGCAGTCTCCTTGCCAGAGGCTGTCTGTCGGAAAGGATGCCCGGCAGCATGAGTGCATGGAATACCTTGGTAGCCATTCCCAGACCGACCGTCAGTGATGCAAGGAACTCCCTTCTCCTGATTATTGAATGGACAGATACGGCGAAGAGGAAAGCCACGATTATATCGTCCTGCACGGCTCCGATCGTGGAGTAGATGGTCAGGGGATTGAGAAGGAACATCCCCCCGAAGAGAACACACTTCCATCTTCCCTCTTCCCAGTAGGTCCTCATGACGAGAAGGGCCGAAAAGAGGGCAAAGAGGGCGAAATAGGAACGGAATACGAAGAAAGAACCCCCCACCATGGCAGGGATAATCCAGAAGACGTTGATAAGCGGCGGATTGAGTGTGGGGACGTCCCTGTAAATCATATGGCCTTCAAGGAGGGTCTCTCCCCTGTCCTTGTAGAACGGTGCATCGGTCACCTTCTTGTATACATCGACACGCCATGATACATTGTTCCCCTTCTGTTGTATGTACCTGATCTCCCCGTCTCCCAGGGTCCATGTTCTGTTCTCGTCATATGGAGAGGAGGTGTAGAGCTTTCCGTAACCCACAAGCTCCATTCTGATGGGGATGAAACCGTCAGGCGCAAGGACGGTCACGTCCGTATCATTACCAATGATCCTGGCGGTGAGCATCACGTTGATGTCGGGATCAAAGTATTCCAGCTTGTTCTCCCCGGAGGATCTCAGATCGTCAATGGTCAGTTCCGTTGTGGTATGGTCCTCGGGGAAGCTGAGACCCACCGCTATCAATATGGGAACGTAGACGAGGGTCCAGATAATCAGGATCGTGATGTATGGATGAGCACTTAATCCCTCAACTATCCTCCTTTTCGGGGAGGGACCTCTCCCGGTCCCAGGCACCATGAAGGGTGAAGGCCGATATATCCATTTATTGTTTTTGACAGTTTCGCACCACTCCGCTGCCAACCTTAAAACCATATAGTCCGAACTCCATCCATGAAAGAGGAAAACGGGGGTATTGGATGGAACAGACCATGAAATGTCCCAACTGCGGTGTCGAGTTCAAGCTGGATGAGGCTCTCATGGGCCCCATCAGGGAGAAGCTGGCCGATGAGTACAGGATGAACATTGAAAAGAGGGACCTTGAGATAAAAAAGCTGAAGGAGGATCTTGAGAGGGATTCGGAGGAGAGGGAGAAGCTCCTGAATGAAAGGATGGCGGAGGAGAGAGAGAGATTGAGGAAGGAGATAGAGGAATCCCTTGCAAGGGAGAGGTCCGTGAAGGTGGAGGAGCTGGAGAGGCTTCTGAAGGAAAAGGACGAGAGGTTGAAGCAGAGCGAGGAGAAGGAGATGGAACTGCTCAAGAAAAAGCAGGAGCTGGAGGAGAGGGAGAGGAGGATGGAGCTGGACGTGATGAAGCGTCTCGAGGAAGAGAAAAGGACCCTGATTATCGAACTGGAGAAGGATATGGCGGAGAGAAGTTCCAGGGAATTGAGGGAGCTGGAGGAGAAGCTCAAGCAGAAGGAGGCCTTTCTCGAGGAGGCAAGGAAGAAGGAGCTCGAGCTGATGAAGAAACATTCCGAGCTTGAGGAGAAGCAGAAGGAGATGGAGCTGGAGATACAGCGCAAACTGATGGAGGAGAGATCGAAGCTGGAGAAGGAGATACGGGAAAGGCATCTGGAAGAGCAGAAGTTCAAGGATGCGGAAAAGGAGAAGACCATCAGGGACCTTCAGGAGCAGATAGAGGTGTTGAGACAGAAGGCCGAGCAGGGTTCCCAGCAGCTTCAGGGGGAGGTTCTGGAACTGGAGCTTGAAGAGGAGCTGTCCAGGTTCTTCCCCTACGATGAGGTGATAGAGGTAAAGAAGGGTCAGAGGGGTGCCGATATTGTCCAGAAGGTGAGGACGACCAGCGGATATCACTGCGGCACCATCGTTTGGGAGACCAAGAGGGCAAAGAACTGGAGCGGAGAATGGCTTCCGAAGCTGAAGGATGATATGAAATCGCACAAGGCCGATATGGGGGTACTATGCTCCACGGTCCTCCCGAAGGATGTGGACAGGTTCACGATAAATGGTGACGTTGTGGTAACGAGGACCGTCTTTGCAATACCCGTCGCGACCCTCATAAGGGAACAGATCATCAGGATTTCCAGGGAGAGGAACATAAGCGAGAGCATGTCCGACAAGAAGGACCTGCTCTTCTCCTATCTAACGGGATCGGAGTTCCGTCAGAATATGGGGGGTATGGTCGAGGCCTTCATGGAGATGAAGCGGGACCTTGACAGTGAGAAGAATTCCATGGAGCGCATCTGGTCGAAGAGGGAGAAGCAGATGGTAAGGGTCCTGAAGAACCTGAGCTCCATTTATGGCTCCATGCAGGGGATCGCGGGAGCCTCCATGCCCCTGATAAAGGGTCTGGAGATGGACAGCATTCCCGAGAGAAGTTCCGGGAATACCCTGGATGAATTCGAATGAGGGAAGAACTCGATACAACCGAAGAATGGGAGAGGATGTATCCCGAAGGGATGTAAGTTTACAATAGATCAACCGTGATGAGGAAGAAGGAAAAGGCAGGGAAAGATTCATTCAGGGCAGCAGGTATCGGTGGAATATCACTCGTCGCACTTTCGATCCTGTTCATTATCTTTGGATTGCCGACGGTGATCCTGGCATTGGCAATTCTCTATTTCGATTCGTTATTTATGCCGATAATGTTCGTTATGCTTTCCGTAATTGGAGCCGGTCAGGTCCCTCCGTCATTCACCCGTCAATCTCTTCATCTCGGCCCTGTATTCCTCGTATGACATCTTTCCGCTGCGGTATTCATCCGTAAGATCGATTATCAATTCCTCCCTGCCCCTTCCCCCGTATTCATAGGTCTTTGAATCGTTAGGCCCCCGTTCCCAGACCTTCACCTTCCTTCTTCCGTTCTCGAAGGTCTCCAGTCTCCCATGTGATGTCCAGGTAGAATCCTTTCTGCGAAGTGAATACACCCTTTCTCTCTTCCTGGATATCGCCTTTCCCCCGGAAGGTGTTTCGGAGAGGTTGTCGAGGTTCTCCATGAACCTCTCGATCTCGTCCGGGACATCGTTTTTATTCCTATCCTCCGGATCGCCGGCAAGGGTGAGGGAGATCCCCTTCATTCCTCCACCGCGCATTCTCCTGATGCGTACCTTCGAGGAGATAAGGATCAGCAGGGCAATGAGTAGAGCCCCCGAGAGCAGTGCCAGACCGAGAATGATGAGGATAGATACTGTATCCATGCGGTCACTCCTCCCTGATCGGAGATGGAACGTAATACCTTCGTAAAGTTCTTGCGGATGCGGTTCATCCGACGAACCTTGGTCTCATCGACAGAAGCAGGGGCATTCCCAGAGTGTCCCACGTCATGCCCTTCTGCTCCCTTTCCAGTTCCCTTTTCAGCTCCTCCAGTGTCATCTCGAATTGAGGTTTCCCCTTCTCCCTCTTTCTCACGGTCAATATCTTCTTCGAAGCTTCCTTGTCGCCTATGACGGCGATATATGGTATCCATTCCTTCTCGGCGTCCCTGATCTTCCTTCCGACGGTCCTGTCCGTGTCCTCGATATCCACCCTCACATGTTTCAGTTCGGAAGCGATCTCCCTGCACAGCTCCAGATGCTCCTCGGAAACGGGGATCAGTCTCAGCTGCGTGGGGGAGAGCCAGTAGGGAAGTTTCGTCGGCTCTCCCTTGAGGGATCTCAGGTGAGCCCTCTCGAGAAGGGCGTACATGACCCTCTCGATCGCTCCCGAGGGGGATAGATGAAGTATGAGAGGATGTTTTCTTTCCCCGTCCACATCCGTGTAGAGAATGTTGTAGCGCTCACCGTTCTCGACATCTATCTGGTCGGTGGTAAGGGCGGATCCCTTTCCCATGGCATCCACGAAATTGAACTCGTACTTGAGAAGGAAGTAGAAGAATCTCTCCTTCCACATCTCGACGACCACGGGTCTTCCGTACGACCTTGCCATCTCGGCAATGAATTCCCTGTTCTCCTCGTAGAAGTCCTTTGTTACCCTGACTGCCATCTGAAGCTCGTCAGGCATGGAGAATCCGATGTCCGAGAGTATCGACCGCGCCAGTTCGAACCTCACCATCATCTCATCCTTGGCCTGTTCCAGTCCGGCGCAGAGTGCGTGGCAGTCCGGCATCGTGAAGGCGCGGAGCCTTCTCAGGCCCGAGAGCTCCCCACGCTGTTCCACACGAAAACTGTATCTTGTCAGCTCGTAGAGCCTCAACGGCATCTGCCTGTAGGAAATTGTGGCATCATGGGCCATGAGGAACTGGCCGAAACAGGCGGCGAACCTGAGGAACACCCTCTTGTCCGGCGTGTCTATGGTGTACTGTCTCGCCGGGAATCTGTCGAGGTACGATTTAAGGGAGGGGTGTTCGAAATCATACATTATGGGGCTCTCTATCTCCATCCCCCCGTAGTCCTTCACCCTGCTGGTGACGAAACGTTCGAGAAGTGATTTGATGAGCCTCCCTTTCGGGTAGTAGCGGAGATTTCCCGGATCCGAACCCGGTTCGTAATCGGCGATCTCAAGCGCCCTCATGTACTTTACGTGGGGGGGTTCGTCCGAAACCTTTCTGCTTTTTGAGATCTCGTAATGGAGGAAACGCTCGAGATCCTCCATTCCCGAAAGATCGAAACCCTCGATGCGTCCGTTCTCCTCCCTTACAGGATGCAGCCCTCCTTCGGTATCCAGGATGAACCACTCGGATCTGGCGATTTCCTCGCTCTTCAGGGCTTTGGAGACTTCCTCCTCTTTCTTCTTCTTGTCGACATACGGCCTGATCTCCCTGGAAAGTTCGGAGAGGGGATGACCCTTGCATGAAACCTTGAATGATTTGTACCATCCGAAGGGGGACCTTTTCACCACAAGCCCCGCATCGGCGACGGCTTTCTCGAGCCTTTTCAGCACCTTGACGGCATCCGATGATCCCGCAAGGTCAGAGGAAAGGTGGGCATAAGGATAGAGCATGATACGGTCCGTCTTCACGTTCGATGCCAGCCCGGTAATGTACTGGACGGCCTCGCTCACCACATCTTCAATGTATCGAGCGTCCCTGCTTTCCACCGAGCAGAATGCGACTAGGCACTCTTCCATCTGTCCTTTGTCGTCCATGCCCTGCTCGGCAAGTCCCTTTATGGGCTTGGTCACGCTGTACTCCATGTGATCGGAGTGGATGAGGAGAAGCTTCATCTCGATCCCTGTGGAAGTCAAGCCAAATGATTACTTAATGATATCGAATGGTGAGCGTCCGTTCACGATTTCAGAGGGAGGAGCTCTTGACAGTACCTTCTGCTGATCTCCACGAGATGCTCCGCGGCCACCACTTCTCCCTTGCTGAGCAGCTTCTGTGCTCTCGAATAGAGGGTCAGGGGTTCGGAGATATCCAAACCTCTCTCCTTCCGCTTGTATATCTCGAACTTGCTCTCGGTGAGGTCGGTCTCTATCCATCCCCTCCTTTCCTCCGGAAGCTGTATGCCCTTGAACTTGTCGTTGAGGCGGAGGTACCGGTCTATGGCCTCCCTGTAGCGCCCGAGTTCTTCCATCTTTCTGAGAAGGGGGACCATCTTGTTCTTGATGTGGAACACAACGGGCAGGTCCCTGTGTCTGTCCAGAACGACCTCCAGGGAATCCCTGTGTATGCTCGTCAGCGCCTTCAGATGCTCGATATGCTCCTTGACCTTTGATCTCATTTCGTGTATTATCTTGTCCATCTGTCTGAGACCTTCCTGTGTGGAGCCTTCTTTGATTAGATTCCTTGCTTTCCTGATCCTTCTTTCGATACCGGTCGTATCGAGATTCAGGCTTCTCATCTTGAGGAGCAGCATCCTCGATTCTATCATCGAAGAGGATATTCTCTTTGCCCTCTCCGCGACTATGCTCTTGATCCTTATCCTCAGCTCATCTCTGAGTGCGGTTCCCTCCTTTAGGACCCTTTCAAGATCACCGGCACTGAAAGCTTCCTTGACGGAAGCGAAGAGATTCCTGTAGACCTCATGATCCTCGAGCTCGTCAACATGCTCCATGAAGGATTCGATCTCATTGTACAGCTTGCGGGCTTCCATCTCCTCCCTCACATGCTTCATGGAGTTGAGCTCATCCTCGAGATCTGTACCTATCACGATGACGTCCTCGAACCTTCCCTCCTCGAGGTATCTCTTGAGAAATTTCAGTTTGTTCGAATGTGCGGCGATATCATTGCCCTGACCTTCGAGCACCTTCAACCGGTTGGATATCCTTATCTCCATCTCCTTTGCCCTGTCAAAGGTGTCCATTCTCTTTTTCAGTTCATCAAATGAAATCGAGAGGTTCCGCATCAGTCTCTCGGCGCCAGCATGGTCCCTTTTCCTTATCAGGCTCTCCACGGAATCCACCATTTCCAGTATGTCTGCGAGTTCGGAATGAAGGATGTTCTTCTCTTTCAACCTCTCCAACTCGGCCCTCACGGCCTTCAACTGGTCCTTGAGGTTGCCGGATTCCGGCTCCTTGATGTCAAGTATGGTGTTGAGCACTTTCCTGGAAAGCAGGTTTGCCTTTTCATACTCGTTCACCAGGTAGGCCTTCATGGCCTCATCGAGATCTTCCTTCAGATCTTTCAATACTCCGTCATCCTTCAATTTGCCTTCTTTCTCGACCTCTTCGATGAGTTCCTTTGCCCTGTAGAGGTTGTCCTGAAGTCTGTTCTCCAGTACGTCCTGAGCTTCGTTCTTCACTGCTTCCAGACCTTTCAATGCGATCTGATGCGCCTTGTTGAACCTCTTTTCCCGGAAGAGTTCGTTGGCTTCAAGGAACAGGTCCTTGATCATGTTGAATTTCTCCTTGGAGAGTTCCGAACCTTCCAGAAATGAATTGAGCTGATCTATCGCTCTTCTTGCATTGTTCTCGATGATGTTGATATCCTCCGCAAGTTCGGGATCGAGAACCCTGGTTTCCCCCTCCTTCTCCTCTTCCACATTTCCCTCCTCCGGAAGCGGGATGCCCTCCTCGGTTATGTCCAGTATCCCATCTATCTCGGAGAACTCATCCTTGAAGGCCTCCATCTCACCGCCGATGGACACAGCAAGCTGATACAGGTTCACCGCTTCCTCCAAGGCTCCCTTCTGGATCTTTATCTCTATCAATTTCTTGAGGTTCTTCAATATGCTCCAGGCCTCATCCGCATAATTCGATACTAGTTCCGCCTCGTCATCCGGATTGAATGTTCCATCGGCCACCTCACCGTAAGGTGTGGGAGAAGGTATCCGGATATGTTCCATCCCGACCTCGGGGAGTGTCCCGCCGGTTCCTCCATCGGCGCCGGAAGATGTCGCCCCTTCGGTCTCAGTTTCTTCGACAGACGAAAAGAGCGTTCTTTCCATCCGCGACCTCTCAATGTTCTCTATCCTGTCGATGGAATCAACGACGTTCTCGACCCTTTCGGTAAAGGTGGAGAGGTCGTTGCTGAGTTCCTCCTTCAGTGCCCCTGCATCCATGACCTTTTTCATCAGCTTCTCGAAGAGTTCCTGCTCATCCTCATCGAAGCTCCCCTCATCACCGGTCTCTTCTTCGGTTGTTTCATCCCGGTCCTCTTCTTTATTTTCAACATCCTTCAAACGTCACCACCGACCGAGCAGGAGCAATCTCTATCTGACAATCACTATTCCCGCCCATTATGATATAACCTTTTCCTAGATAATGTTTGAGTATGCGAACGAGCAGGATCAGCACGGGAGCGTGTTCACGGGTTGAAGTCCGAGAAGCACATCCATGTCCCTGATGGTGCAGAGACGCCTCTCCATTCTGCCCATCTCCTTTCCGTTCATGAACAACGTTATCGTCCCGTTGCTTGAGAGTGTGATCGCGACGGTCCTCGTCCGGGTTGTGATATACCTTGCGGCCCTCCATCTCGTCCCCGACCCCTTCCCCCGGCTTCTGTTGAAATCGGAATGGCCGGATTCACATTCCTCTTCCTTGACGTGTATCATCCTTCCGGCGTAATGGAGGTTCCCCCTGACATCGATTACTATGGCGCCATCCAGCTGCGAGAACGCTTCCACGGTCGGAAGCTGTTTTGCATCCTTGATGTTCACACCATTCCAACCCTTGAACGGATTTATTATCATCTGCGTGCTGTTCCGTCTGATCCCCTCTATATCCCCTATCAGGAAAATGGCTCCGACGGACCTCCCCTCGTATCCTTTCAATGAAAGGCCCATCAGTATCTCCATTGCCCTCCTGACGGTCTCATGTTTGGAACCCTTTATGCCGAGACCCGAAAGGATTCCCTTGAGATCACCGTGCATGCACAGAACATGTATGCTTCCGTCGTCGATCCCCCGATCATCTCCAGAGCTTACCATTTCATTCACGGTCCTGCTGAGGGGAATGGGGTCCGGCCCCTTCAACCGGACCCCTTTTCGGGAACCTCATCTTGGTCCATTTCCCCTTCAAGGTCTTCTTCTTCATCCAGGAGCGATAGTTCATCGACCCCTGTTTTGCGGGTGGTAAGTGGGACAGCCGGGGAGAATTCCCTCATATCCTTGAGTCTATCCGCGAACGATATCAGTTTCTGAAGGTCGTTCGACAGATAAGCATCGAAGGCCTTATGGAACATGTCCTGTGGTTCGGATATTGCCCCTATTCTCAAAAGTTGAGAAAGAACATGCGTTTCCATCAGGGTTAGAGAGATCCTCAACGATGTTGGGGACATCTCCTCTTCCATTTCCCGGATATAGTGTATCAATGCTTTCCTGACGTAGTTGCTGACCGAGATACTTCTCTCATCCGCTTCGGATTGGATCCGGCGGAGAAGTTCCGGGTCGATCTTCAATGTCATCTTGCTGCTCAATCGAGGCATACGGTCACCTTTGTGGTGCGGTCCCTTGGGACAGGTCAAACCTACCCCCGCAGTGCATCCCTATTTCACCCTCATCATGAAAGTCAGACGAAGGTAAGACCTATATGTTCTTTATTGTTAAAATATTTTTCCTAGGTTGGCAATTGATTTTGAATGGTCATATAAATGTATGACCTTCGGTATCCTTCCTCCTTACTGCAGGGGATCGGAAACCCAGTAAGCGGGTTATGCGGTACATAGAGACATTCAAAGGAAAACATACGAAAGTATGGCTTGAATTTTCCCGGGATGAAGAGAGATCACCGTTCCGCTCTATTCAATGTATTTCATGCCAAGGATACGCGGACTGCGGCGCACGGGCCCCGGTTCAATGCTTGATGAAGAGATGGTATTTCTGGGAAGTGTCCTCCATCTCCTGAATGATCCTCTGGCACAGATGTTTCTCGGGCTGGTGCAGATTCGCCCGTATGCTGAGATCCTCGAAATCCTTGAACGGTCCCTTCTTTCTCTCTTCCAGAATGTGCCACATCGTCTTCTTACCGAGGCCCGGTATGAGTTCGAGCATGTGAAGCCTCGTTGATATGGCCTGAGCCTCATTGAAGAATCGAATGAACTTCTCCTCGTCATTCTTAATTATCTCTTCGATGATGTAAGGCAGTTCCGACTGCGCGGCAGCGGTGAGGTCGAAAAAGTTGATCCTTCTCTTGACATGCTGTATCTTGTCGCGCCTTTCCAGCTCCTTTCCGATGTATACCTTCTCTCCTATCATGAGGCTTGCTCCGGGTTTGGGGGAGAGCTCCAGGAGCTTGAATTCCGTTTCCCCGAGACCGTAAGCTACCGGCTCCCTCTTGAAGGTCTTCCTTTCGGGATGACCCTGGGGCAGATAGTCGAGAATGTATGCATAATCCTCCAAGACAAATCTCCTCCGTGACCTACCTATTCTCTGTGGGCATCGATGATCTCGAGTATTGCCTTGAGCTCTTCCGGCTGAAGTGTGAACCGGTCCTTTGCAAAAACCTGTCTCAGCTCGGTTTCATCCCTGGGCATGAGTTCCGCTATCTTGTATGCATGAACCTCGGTCACCCTTTCTATCTTGATCAATTCCCCTATCATCTTCTTAGCGGTTTTGGCAGAGATTCTCATGAAAGTGGAGACATGCTCCATTGCCGCTCTTTTTTCAAAGGAGAGCTTGCTTAGCGGGTCTATCTCGCCTTCCTCTCCCTCCTCTTCCGCTCTCTCTTCCATGAACCTTCTCTCGCCGAAGTCCTTTTCCGGTCCGTGGTATATCTTGTCGGGTTTTTCAAGTGACTTTTCCAGTATGGTCTTGACCTCGGCATGGGTCAGTAGTTTCTCATTCTCCTCATCCTGCGACATCTCGATTCCCCCGATATCGTTTTTTTATGCTTTTTCCATCCTGGACCGGCTTCTGATGGTATGTGGATTGTCCATATTAAATACTTTCCGAAACCGGAATACATACCCTCAGGAGGACCAGAAAGTTATCATTTCTTGATGGGTCTTAGGTGCTCCGGTCTGATAATGAGGTCCTTGTGGGATCTGTCCGTGTTCACACGTACGACGTATGCATCGCCCCTTCTATCAATTATGGTCCCCACTCTTCCGTGGTATCTTCGGTGGGGCTGACCTTTCTGGCTGGACGGTTCGATAACAATGTTTGCCTTCTCCCCCACCTCGAAGGTTCTCAGGAACCTTGTGATCGGGGGCATGCCCCTATTCCTGGGCTTCTTTCTGAGCGTCTGTCTGGTGCTTACCATTATGCCCTTGGACCTTCTTACCATGGGATTCAACCCCTTCCTTTGTGCCCATTTCGTCTTCGAAGAGGACTCCCATGACATCAAGGGTCTCGACCTCTATGGGAATCTCCATGAGGGAAGATAGGGATGGTTCGGTCCTCCCCCCGTCCCCGTGCAGGAGCTCTTTGATGTAGAGCCCCCCGTCGGTGAGGAGTTCGATGACCGCCTTTCCGTCTGAAAGGACCTCCACACTTGCTTCATGGACCCATTTTCTTCGAACCTTGTCCGCCCTTCTATGGGCTACCCTTACGGGTGTCCTCTGTTCGATGGGACTTTTGGCAAGTAAAGAGATGTTATATTTAACCTTTTCCTCATCCAGGGAAGATGTGGAACTTATAAGCGCCCTGTATCTTTTCAATGAAGGAGCACCCTTGATGAGCGGTACCTCCTTTCTGGAAGCACGCCTCAGGGAATGTACCGAGACCATTTCACCCGAACCTTCGTTTATGACCTTCTCGAGATCGACCGGGGAAAATGTTCTCTTTCTGGGTCTTCTTACCTCCAGGATGAAGGGTCTTCCGGTTCCAAGGGTCATCACATCCACATCCTCCCTCCCCATCCCGTGAAGTTTGAAATCCTCCCCCTCCAGGATCTTCACCACATGTTTTCCGATCTGCTCCTCGACAGAGGTCTCGTACATGCGTCCGGTACCACCGCATCTATCGCATCCCTTCCCCCGACAGTGCCTGCAGGGCCATCTTGTCTGAGGGATTCCCCTGACGAGTTTGCGGTATCTTCCAAGGATGAAGACCGGTTTGACCTGACATGTTATGGATCGGTAAAGTGGATCGAGGACGAAGGTGATATCGGGGTCCGCCCTGTCGAATTCCACGCCATCCAATCTCTCGAAGACCCTCTTTCCGATTTCCCTGTTCAACTCTTCCTTGATCGGTTCCGGAGATACTCCGCCGCATTCCTGCCACAGGAGCTGTTCCCTCTCCACCGTTCTTGGATCCATCCGGCATCCGACGGAAAAGGTGGAAAATTCCCATCTCGATGCTTCATCCAGGACGACGGATGCCAGTTCATCCAGTGAATGAAAGACATCCTCGCACAGCCAGCATTTCCCCCCTTCCGAAACCTCTTCCATCCATGCCCTGTTGAAGCTGGGTGACGAGGGTTCATTCCATGATGATGTGGGGGTATCGGGTGCAGGTTCCATACCCGATTCCTGAATATCCTCCTTGTGTACCGGAAGCCTTTCGAGTATCTCGCGTGAAATGAAAGGTGTGCTCTCATCTTCCCTCTCGCCTACCATGGCGAGTACTACCCTGAGAGCCCTTCCCCGTTCTTCGTTCCCCAGACCGAAACCGAGTTTGGCAAATAGACGCCCGAGACAGTGGTCGCACAGATTCTTGGAGAGAGCGCATGCGGCAGTTTCCAGGAGATCCGCCGGCACCCGATCGATCGCAGGATCATCCGGTTCGGAATTCACAACCCAAGAAGGGCAACATATTTATTATTAGCCCATGGAGCAGGGTGTTCCGCTCCGGGCGGTTTCCTGGAGGAATCCCTGCGTGGAAGTGTCCGGCGGCCGCTCAATCAAGAATGTATATCACGAGAAAACCCACCTGAAGTCCCATCAATATCA
Source organism: Thermoplasmatales archaeon ex4484_6 (assembly GCA_002254385.1). Classification (GTDB taxonomy): domain Archaea; phylum Thermoplasmatota; class Penumbrarchaeia; order Penumbrarchaeales; family Penumbrarchaeaceae; genus Penumbrarchaeum. The sequence goes on from NJDO01000019.1 coordinate 15,918, forward strand.
GGTACATCTGCATCCAGACGGATGAATTCTCGAAATGTTTGTCCTCCTTGTCCCCCTCCTTGAAGAAGAGGACCGTGACAAGAACCGTCCAGATGATTCCGATGACTGCAAGGATTATGGTGGTTTCCGGAAAGAAGCCGACCATCCAATAGGTTCCGAGAAGGATGAAAGGGATGATGAGGAAGGGGATGGACATCACGATCGCCTTCTTTTTCCCGTAAACCACGGGCAGGGTCCTCATTCCGAACTTTCTGTCCCCCTTAATGTCCGTGATATCCTTGGCCGTGGTTGAACCGATCAGGAACACTCCCATTATTGATCCGATGAGCCAGGGTATGGGATTGGCGATATCGGCGGTGATGCTCCAGGCGGCGACAAAGCCGAGTATCCCCCTTGGGATTGCAATCGAGAGATTCGATATCCACAATCGTTTTTTGAAACGGAGGGGGGGAACCGAATAGAATATCGTGAAAAATGCAAGTATGAGGATCATCAGGAAGAACCATCTGTTTATGAGAGCAGCTCTCCAGAGAGAGAAACCGTAGAGAAGGATGGCAATCCATACACCCTCGCTGGCCGTAACGATACCTGAAGGTATCGGGCGATAGGATTTGTTGATGCTGTCTATGTTCCTGTCGTATACCTGGTTAAGCGTGTTGGATGCCGCGTTCAGCAGCACAAGGGAGACGATCCCCGAGAGGATGTCTAGAAAGGGCATGCCAGGCCATGTCAGGAAGGGATATTCTAAATGAAATTCCGGAGTTTTCAGACCTCCCTCGACGATGAGACCGAGGAAGGAACCCGAGAGACCTCCGAGCATTGGGGCCATTAGGGTGAATGGCCTGACAAGATCGACGAATGCTCTGAAACGCCTGGGGGCGAATCTTGCCTTCTCTATGGGGTCCTTCATCCAGATCTTGGCACACAAATGTCATCACTCTTTCATCGACATCTGTTGAAAGGTTTAAATCTTTTCCAGCGATGAATGAAATCCTCTTTTTAGCATGAGGCATATGACCTTCCATGGATGGCCTTTATGAACTTGAGGATTTTTCCTACATGGAATCGGAAGGTGTATATCCCGTTGAAAGGGATTCGCTTCTTCTATTCAGGGCCTTCTGTTCCGTCATCGATGGGAAAAGAAACATAATCGATATGGGGTGCGGAACCGGTATCCTTACACTGAAGGCTGCAAGATCGGGTCTGGAGGTTGTCTCGATCGACCGCGAGCCAAGGGCGCTTGCCAGCTTGAGAGCGAACCTTGATAAAAACGGCCTCTCCTCTTCGATATTCCTGTCCGACCTCTTTGAAGGCGTCCCGAACTCATTTCGAAACTGGGCAGATCTGGCGGCCTTCAATCCTCCCTATCTTGAGGGTGTATTGAAGACAGGGTACAGAAGGAGAGAACTTGCCCTGCTGGGAGGCATTGACCCTGCAGCAATATCTCGACGTTTTCTCAGGGATGTCAGGAACTACCTCTCGGAGAAGGGTGTTGTCCTGATGATAGTCGATCGGAAGTGGAAAACGGAACTTCTTGATCCCGACGGATATTACGGGGAGAAGGTTGTCATCGAAAGCGCTGACATGGAGGGTGAGATACTGGATGCGGTTCTGATGAAGCCGCGGAATGGGAAATAGTTATATTCATAAATTCACCTTGATGATGAAGGAAGGAAGAACTTGCTGATAATCAAACTTGGTGGATCCCTCATAACATACAAGAAGGATGATATCTCTCCTCCGTTCCTCGAGAACGAACTCGGATTGACCTACCGGATAAGGGAGCATGTCATAAGGCAGGTGGCCCGGACATTGAGGGAATGTTCGGATGAGGATCTCATCATCGTCCACGGGGGAGGAACACACGGTCACAGGACGGTCAACCGCTGGAGGAGAGGTGTCGCAAGGGGCCCGGAATCTCTGATGGTATGGGAGGTGAAATGGAGGATGGACCAGCTCACGAGCGCCGTTGTAAGGGTCCTTGGCGAGGAGAGGGTGCCTGCCGTCTCACATCCGACATCGAGTTTCGTTCTTTCCGACGGGAGCGCAGTAGCCTCGATGGATATCAACTCATTGAAAAACATAGTGAGCGGGGGATGCGTTCCGGTGATAAGGGGTGATCTCTGCCCGGATGTGAGAGGAGGATGGTCGGTCGTCTCCGGAGATGAACTCATATACGAGCTCTGCAGAAGGTCCGGAACCGAAATGGGCATCATCTCGAAAGTGATTATGCTGATGGATGCGGAAGGGGTCATGAACAGGGAAACCGGCAAGGTCATCGAGGAGATCGATAACGAACATCCGGAGGGATTGTACGGTGGAGGGGGATCCTCCCCTTCACCAGTAGAGGGAGATGTGAGCGGAGGGATAGGGGGGAAGGTGAAAACCTGCGTGGGGATCTCGGGGATGGGAATAGAAACATATATTACGGGCGGGGATGCAGGCAGGAACCTCCGGAGGATCCTGGAAGGGAAAAGGGCCGGTACCAGGTTTCCGCCGAAAGGAAAGACGAACCATGGTGATCAGGGTGATTGAGGACCGGAAGGGGGATCATATTCGCATCTGTCTCGAGCATGACGTTCAGGCGAGATACAATCACTGGGATGATGTGTTCATACCTCATCGTGCGATCCCAACCTGCGATCTGGATGAGGTGGATCTCGGGGTGGAGCTCCTCGGGAAGAGACTGGAGGCCCCCATCATCATATCCTCCATGACCGGAGGGAGCAAGGAAGCCGGAAGATACAATGAGCTGCTAGCAAGGGCAGCATCAGAATTCGGTCTGGCAATGGGTGTGGGATCCCAGAGGGCCGCACTTGAGAATCCCAGATACAGGGACAGCTACAGCGTCGTTGCCGAGTATGATATACCTCTTGTTCTGGGAAACCTGGGGGCCCCTCAGCTGTCCCGCGGAAATGAAGGGAACAACTACGGGAAGGAAGAGGTGGAGAGGGCCATCGATATGATCGGGGCTCACGGTATATTCGTTCATCTGAATTATCTTCAGGAGGTTGTGCAGCCGGAAGGTGATACAACCGTCAGGGGATTCATCGAGAACCTGGAGGCACTGTGTCGTGATTTCGATGTGATCGCGAAGGAGACGGGGGCCGGGATCTCCGGCACGGATGCCCTGCTCCTGAAGGATGCCGGAGTGAAGGCCCTGGACGTTGGCGGGATGTCCGGCACATCCTTTTCCGCGGTTGAATCTTTCAGGAAGGATGACACCGGATTCGCGGAAAGGTCCGGGAGGACCTTACGGGAGTGGGGGATACCTTCTCCCGTCTCTATGGTTGAAGCAAATGTGGGTCTCCCTCTCATAGGAAGCGGTGGTATCAGGAACGGACTGGATGTGGCCAGAGCCCTGTCCCTGGGAGCGACCGCAGCAGGGATGGCCCATCATCTTCTCGAACAAGCCTCGAAGGGGTATGAAGAACTGGCAAAGGAGATAGAATACATAATCCGGGAGGTCAGATCCGTAATATTCCTAAGCGGAGCAACATGTGTAAGGGATATGTGGGATACCTCTCCGATAATAACAGGGAGAACAGCCGATTACATGAAGTGAATATATGCGCATGGATGATGGGAAGAAGGTTTGTGCAACTTTGGAAATAATGGGGAAATTTTTAATATGTTTCAATACAAGTGATCGGTAAAGGAAATCGGTATGATACAGGACTTGTTCCTGATGGAAAGGGATGCACCTTGGGATTTCTCGATTGGCTCGTGGGAAGAAGGAAGAAAAGATCCAGGATACGGACAGCTCGGGCAGCGGAGCCCGAGGCCGTACGGGGGCCGGAGGAGGACGAGGGTGAAGTGGCAAGGAATATCTTCAAGGCGCTTATGGAGGAGAGGGAGCGCACCAAGGAAACGGAAAAGCGATTGAAGGAGATGGAGAGAAGGTTCCAGAAGCTCCAGGAGAACTGGGCGAAACTAGTGGAGGAAAGGAAGCAAAAGAAAGAGATACCCCCAGACACTGG
>NJDO01000074.1 GCA_002254385.1 Thermoplasmatales archaeon ex4484_6
AAGATACCGCAAGAGGCCGTTAAGATGGGGCCCGATGGGGACCCTCATCCCCCGGTCCTTCATTCGGACCTGTTCAGCGAACCTGTGCCGCTCCCCGGTCCGGTCAATACCGCAGGTGCCGAGGATTCTCCATTCATTCTGCCTGACGGGAACACCCTCTACTTCTTCTTCACGCCGGATGTGACCGTTCCCCCGGAAAAGCAGCTCCTTGACAATGTCACGGGTATCTGGGTGTCGAAGAGGACTTCGGGAGGATGGACGGAACCGGAAAGGGTATGGCTCCAGGAACCGGGGAAGCTGGCCCTTGATGGTGCACCTTTCGTGGAGGGTGACGAGATGTGGTTCGCATCGGCCCGTGAGGGATATACGGGGGTCCACATGTTCACCGCGGAGATGGTGAACGGGAGCTGGACAAACTGGGAATATGCCGGGGACCTTCTGAATGTTCAGTACGAGATGGGTGAGATGCACCGGGTTGGAGATACCATCTATTTTCACTCCGGAAGGGCCGGAGGGAAGGGGGGATACGATATCTGGACAACCACGCTCGCGAACGGAAGCTGGGCGGAGCCCGTGAACGTGGAGGAGGTGAACTCGGTGGAATCCGATTCCCTCCCCTGGGTAAATGAGGATGAGACCGAGATGTTCTTCACCAGGACGTATCTCGGAACACCGGGGATATTCCGTTCTGTAAAGGTCAACGGTACGTGGTCGGAACCGGAAATGATACTCTCCTCATTTGCGGGCGAACCCACACTCGATGATGAGGGCAACCTCTACTTCGTTCACCATTACTACAGGGATGGCGAGATGGTGGAAGCATCGCTGGTCGAATCGAACCATCCGCGATCCTCCTGAACGATCTCGATCGCACCCCGGAAATATTGAATAGATGACATGGGTATATAGAATGGGAAAAGGAGGAAGCTGATGAAGAATTCCGCAATAGGGGTTCCGGTCATCGTATTATGCCTTCTTCTCTCGGGATGTCTTGCATCGGGAGGTGATCGGATCAAGGGCGAGGACTACCTCCTGGGAGTTCCATTGGAGGGATCGGACGAAGGGTCGGGATATCTCGGGGAAAAGGAGAGTGAGGTGGTTTTCCAGTTGAAGATCGGGGAAGGTCAATATCTTATCCGACTTTCGGTCCTTATCAACTGGAAAGACGAGGACCCCGTTGATGAAGGGGTCAGATATGTGAATGAAGGGGATCAGTTCTCCGCGGTGATAACCAACGGGGATAATGTGAACATCTGTTCGAACTCCATAAACATGGAAGATTGTGAGGGCAGGCTGTATCTCTATCTTGACGGAGACATAGTGGATAATCAGACGCTGTCGCTGCCGGGCACATACTCCGTGATTGTGACCCTGTTGTATGCCGGGGACCAGTATCCCTACTATTACAGATCGGAAGTATTGAAGGTGGAAGACACCGGGAATGATTATAGATGGTCTGTCGATTACACATACGTTGACAGAAATCTATAAGCTGGGTCGGTCCGTCCTCAGGATTTCCCTTCAATCCAGCTTCTTGTGGCAGAACCACCAATCATAGCAGTCCTCTTTACCCCTTCTGCTCTCGGCAGTATCCTCATCGGATGCCGGGGGAATTATCACCCTGTCCCCGAGGAAATCGTTCTCGGGCCAGTTTGCCGGGGTAGCCACCCCTTTCTCATCCGAGGTCCTGAGGGCCTTTACGATCCTCACGATCTCGTCCATATTCCTCCCGATCTCCTGTGGATAGTAGAGTATGAGCCTCAGTATGCCCTTGTCGTCCACAACGAATACGGCCCTGACGGTGTTGCTCCCCTTCCCCGGATGGAGCATTCCCAGCCTCTTCGCGACTGTGCCCTGATCATCCGCTATTATGGGGAACTCTATCTTCGTTCCCAGCTTCTCGTGTATCCACTCGGTCCATTTTATATGGGCGAACACCTGATCGATCGAGAGACCTATCAGCTCGGTGTCCAGCTCCCTGAATTGGTCCATCCTCTTCTGGAACCCGACGAACTCCGTGGTACATACCGGGGTGAAATCACCCGGATGACTGAAAAGAACGAACCATTTTCCCTTGTAATCTTCAGGGAGGTTCTTCGAACCATGTGTTGTCTTCACGGTCATGCTCGGAAACTCGTCTCCTATCAGGGGCATTGAAATGCTCTTCCCATCGTCCATTATTATCACCGGTATCACATATGAACATGGGGTAATAAGTGACCCCCTGATATCTCAGGGCACGTCCTGTCCGAACGGGGAATGTCTCTCCGTTCCGGGATGCATGCGTTCGGTCGGGAGCCTGCTCCCTTCATTATCTCTATCCCAGGAGTCCGCCAAGCCATGTGTTGACCATGAAGAAGAGCGGAACGAATACCAGGGACACTATGGACATCAGCTTGATGAGGATATTGAGAGAGGGTCCCGATGTATCCTTGAACGGATCTCCGACGGTATCCCCGACTACGGCCGCCTTGTGTGCATCGGACCCCTTTCCTCCGAAGTGCCCGGACTCGATGTACTTCTTCGCATTGTCCCAGGCGCCCCCTGCATTGGCCATCATGACCGCCAGGACGAAGCCGGTCACTATGGATCCGGCAAGAAGCCCGCCCAGAGCTTCCATGGAGATGGAACCGACGATGATCGGAACGAGAACCGCCAGAAGAGATGGGGCGACCATCTTCTTCAATGCACCCTTTGTCGAGATGGCAACACAGCTCTCGTAATCCGGCGTGGCCTCACCCTCCATGATGCCTTTGATGGATTTGAACTGTCTTCTGACCTCCTCCACCATGTCCTGGGCCGCAACACCCACTGCCTGCATGGTCATGGCAGAGAAGACGAAGGGGAGAAGCCCCCCAATGAAAAGTCCGGCCATGATCCACGGATTCATGAGGGTGAACCGGGAGAGGTCCAGGTTCGCCGCCTGTGTGAACGCCGAGAACAGCGCAAGTGCCGTGAGTCCCGCGGATCCTATGGCGAACCCCTTTCCGATGGCGGCGGTGGTATTTCCGACAGCATCGAGCTCCTCGGCCCTCTTCCTTACCTCCTTTCCCATTCCGGCCATTTCCGCAAGTCCCGCGGCATTGTCCGCAACCGGCCCGTACGTATCGGTTGCAAGTGTTATACCCAGTGTTGACAGCATCCCGACGGCGGCGAGTGCGATCCCGTACAGGCCCGCGAGTGAAAAGGCAACAATGATGGTAACAACCACAGCAAGCACGGGGACCGCAGTGGAGATCATCCCCAGACCGAGTCCGGCTATTATATTCGGCCCGGCTCCCGTCGTCGAGGCTTCCGATATCCTCTGTGTGGGTTTCTGGTGGTCGGATGTGTAATATTCGGTCACCTTTCCGATGAGTATCCCCGCTCCGAGACCCACGACCATAGAGACGAACAGTGCGGCCCTCACCTCAAGGGTGTCGAACAGCATCAGTATTATCACAAGCGAGGACGCGGTCATGAGTCCCGCAGCGATCCATATTCCCCTGTTCAGCTGCGAATGGGCGTGTCCTTTACCGCCTCCCACGAAGAGGGAACCTATTATGGAGGAAATGATGCCCACGCCGGCAAGCAGCAGGGGAAGAAGCGTTGCCACACCTATGACGCCTCCCCCGAACAGGGTACCCCCCATGGCGGAAACGCCGACTATCCCGAGAGCCATGGCGGCAATGATGGAATCCACATACGATTCGAACAGGTCGGCTCCCATCCCCGCCACATCTCCGACATTGTCCCCCACGTTGTCAGCTATTGTCGCCGGATTCCTCGGGTCATCCTCGGGTATGCCGGCCTCGACCTTTCCCACCAGGTCCGCACCAACATCCGCGGCCTTCGTATAGATGCCGCCGCCAACCCTAGCGAAGAGCGCTATGGAGGATGCCCCGAAGCCGAAGCCGAAGAGCATCTCCACATCCCCGAAGAGGAAATAGAGCAGGGAGACACCGAACAGTCCCAGACCGACAACGGTGAGTCCCATGACGGACCCGGAATTGAAGGCTATCCGGAGGCCCTTGGACTGGGATTCCTTGCATGCCCAGGCGGTCTTGGCGTTCGCCATGGTGGCGATCCTCATTCCGATGTTTCCGGCCGAGGCGGAGAAAAGGGCGCCGAAGAGGAACGCGGGGATCATCAACCAGTTGAGATCAAGGGTGAGTGCAAGCACGAACAGCACTATCACCACTCCCGCAATGAAGAAACCTATTACCTTGTATTCCGAATTGAGGAAGGCCTTGGCCCCGTCCCTTATATAACCCGAGAGCTTCTTCAGCTCCTCGTCGCCCACTTCCTTCTTCCTGAGCCCCACGGCGACGAGTGCCGCGAACCCCAGTCCCAGAAGTGAAAGGAGGCCACCTATGATTATGAAATAGCTCCTGTCCGTCGATGTCTCGAAGGTGAGCGTTTTGGAAGCGGAGAATGATTTTGCACCAAGGACCCTTCCCTCCACGGTGGCGGTCTCCGTGACTCCGTTATCGTTCCCCTTGTAGGAAGCTTCTATGGTAGCGGTTACCTGATCTCCGCCATCCAGCTGATGGATGATGTAGACGGTTCCGCCGGATATCCTTTCCACTCTCTCGTCATCGGTGATATCGTTCCCGTCCGAGTCGAATATCTCCGTTATCTTGAACGACCAGTCCTCATCGGCAGTCGTTGATAGATTGATCATGATATCGTGGCTGTTGTCCGAGTCCGGGTTCACGACGTGGACCTTCACCTCGATCGTCCTGTCTCCGATTCCCAGGATGTCCCACAGAATGAACCCGCCCTCTTCCGTCTCGAGGAAGAATCTGTCATTCCCTGACTCGGTGGTCACCATCGAGCGGTCGGCCGAATCACCGCCTATTGCCCCGTTGACTCCGGGGAAGAGAAGGATGGTCAGAACGAACAGTGCCGCGATAAAAGGGATCGCCATGGTGGATCTTCTCATCGATAGACCTCCGAAGAAGGAGCCAACGCTCCCGATTCCTGCTTGGAACATCTGGGGAATAAACGTTCATTATTAATAACTATCTTCATGTGGTTCCCATAACGATCCGCATGGTTCCTGATATCTTGTCGTATGTCAGAGACGGCGGGAAACCGATCGATCAGGCTTGAACTGGATGTGCCGGTTCGAAAACGGCTCGAAACGGGTCGCCCCACATTTATCATCTTATCTTCCCGGAGATTATCTTCCTTCCCGTACTTCTATTGCCCTCCCTCGCCTTCCTTCTGGGCTGTATCTTCCTTGACCTGTGAGAAGAGATGGCACCCCGTGTGAGCAGGAGCTGCGAAACAAGTGAAAGGACGAAGAAGAATATTCCGGACAGAACGAGTATCAGGGATGCCGTTCCCCCCCCGGAAATACCTCTGTCATTGGAGAATAGCAGCAGAACCATCACGGAAAGTATGATTAGTGCCAGGCCGCCCACGTTGAATATCCGTGAAATATGGGAGATTGGACCCATCTCTTCATCGATATGGTCCACGGCACCCCCGCATGACGGACAGTTATCCCTGGCGGTGAACACCTCGGACATGTACCTGCCGCAGCTCGTGCAGCGGCCTATCCTCACCATCGTATTTCCCCCTTGGAGATATCATCCACCATATATTTCCGTTATCATCCTGTCCGTTTCCGGTAATTTACCGTACAGTTCCCTCGTTCGAGCGACGGCAACGTTCAGGAACATGGACGACACCGTGACTGGCCCCGTACCTCCAGGGGTCGGAGTGACCCTTACATCAACCCCTTCCATGGACGGGATATCCACATCCCCCACGATGGAGCCATCCCCGGTTGAATTGATGCCCAGATCGATGATCACGGTTCCATCCCTGACCATGTCCCCACGGACCAGGGCGGGTCTGCCCGCGGCGGTGATGATTATATCCGACCTTCCGACCCACCTGGCAAGGTCCCCTGTCCCGGAGTGGGCCAGGGTAACAGTGGCGTTCGCCCAGGGCCTCTTCATGGAGAGGAGCTGGGCAAGGGCCCTGCCCACATTGGGACTTCTCCCTATGACGAGGATGTCCTTTCCACTGGTCTCGATCCCGTAATGCCTCAGCATTAACAATGCCCCGAGAGGAGTGGGCGGGATGAACCTGAAGGATCCCAGTCCCAGTTTGCCGTAATTCACCGGATGCAGACCCTCGACGTCCTTGGCGGGGGGTACCCTCTCCATCAATCGATCGAGGGAAAGCCCCCCGGGCAGCGGTCTCTCTATCATGATGCCCGATACGTGCTCGTCCGATGCATCCCGGTCGAGATCCTCGATCAACCTACATTCCCCGACATCCGGGGGATAATCCCTTACTCTTACATCGATCCCGAGGGATTCTCCCTTCCGTAGCTTGGATCTCGAGTAAATGATCGACGAGGGATCGGCACCGATCAGAAACGAGGATAGGGCAACCTCATCTTCATTGACCGCTGACCGGACGAACCTGTCTATTCTTTCCGAAACGGGTTTCCCGGATAGAAGCTCCATAGCGGGGAAAGGGAAATGTGTCCTTTTATAATATCCGCTGCCTACTCCACACCCACGTATCTGGTCAGGAACTCGTAAAATGCGTTTATTATCAACTGTTTCTGTTCGTCCTCCAGACGCTTGAACTCCTCGAGCACAAGATAGTTGATCCCGCCCAGAACCTTTATCGCAAACAGATCGTCCCTGTGGGGATTCACGTTCGCCTGGGACTGGGAATGCTGCTCGGAGCCCATTATCTTGTAATCATGGGTGGCTTCCTTGAGGAGTATCATGTCCATGTTCCTGAATCCCACGTGCTGATAGGCTGCGGATTTCATCCGGATGAAGGGGTAGAGGAACTCCCCGGTGTCCTCGAACGGGAGCGGATTTCCCTCTATCATCAGTATCTTCCCCAGAGCCTCCAGGCAGTCCATCAACATCTCATCATAGGTATTGTAGCTGCTCTTCAGCTTGATCGCGGACATCGCCGCCTGAACCTGGGAAGCTCCCGGGCCCTGATCCATCTGCAGTCCCACATCGGCGGCCGGGATTTCCACCTGGGATTGACGTTTGCAGGAAGGACAGGTGAGCACGTTCTTCCCGGGCTTTACATAGGATGTGAAGCTGTTCCTGCAGTAGGGACAGGTGAACTGCGCGAAGGTCTGGCCCTGCGGCTGCTGTTGGGGGTAGCCCCCGCCCTGAGAAGGCGGATTCATGGGATCGGGGGGCTGTCCGCTTCCGGAGAATTTGAACAGGTAGTACTTGTACGGATTGTACGGGTTGACCATCGGATTCGGATCATTGACCTCCACGACGAGATGGCAGCCGTTCTGATAGGCATATCCCTTGGCGGACTCTCTCAACTGATCGGTGGTCATCATCTGCCTGTATTCTATGGGGGTTCCGAACAGCTGAAAACCCTGCCCCGCCAGGATCTGAGCGTACTGATTTATTTCGGCCCTGCTTGCGGTCTTGAGTTTGACCGAAGATGTACCTCCCCTTTTGAATATCGATGGCGACATTTGGAACACTCCTCATAGGCGAAAAAAGGTGCTATCACTCCTGTTCATGAAAAAATTACTTGGTATTTGAAACTTCCCGCCCCTCATCCCATCACCAATGCATCCATCAGAAGATCCCTTTCCTCGAACTTGAGAAGGACCTTGACAGCCAGATTGTAAGCGTATTCGGGTCTTTCGCCGAAGGTGTACAGAAGGAGTTTTGATTCCTTTCCCTGTCCTATGACCTGTATCTGTACCGCCCATTTCCTGCCTTTCTTGTCAGTCGCCGCCAGCTGCGAGATGCCCCTGAACCCCTTCTCGTTCAGCAGCTCATTTGCCTCCTTGAAACCGATGGATTCCATTCTCTCCCTGAGCTTCCTGTAGAGCTCCCCGGGAGGATGCTTGACGATGTCCGTCTCCAGGGTCCATCTGTAAAGGTCACCCGTCATGAACCTGAACCGATCCTCGTCCAGCATCTCTGGTATGAATTTGGGGACGACCACCTTCACGGGCTCGCTCCTGAGGACCACCCTTTCCTCCACCTTGTATCTGAAATCGAAGAAGAGAATCTCGAATTCGAATTCCTCCTTCCCTCCATGGTACGAAGGCCGGAACGGGACCTTGATGGTAAGCGATTCGTCGGGGTCCAGCATCCTGTTCTCGGTCACGGGCTCGCCGAAGGAGCCAAGCTTGATCCTCGGAGGGAACTTCACTCTCAGGTTTCCCATGGGATAATCCGTTCCGTTCCGGACCTCGATCACATATTCCATGCCGGATACATGCCTCTCGTAATCATCGGAAGGGATGAATTCGAAATGATGGTCGACCAGCAGGGATGAATCCTCTGTCTCCTCGGGGCCCTCGTAATCATATCTCCCCTGGTACGGACCTTCCGGGTATCCTTCATCCTGATAACGTGCTGCCGTTCTTCTTCGCTTCCTCAGGAACCTGTCAAAAAAACCCAAGATATCCCCCCCTTACAACAATCCGGCCTCTGTGAGTTCCTTCACGATCTGCTGAAGTGCCCTGTCAATATCCGGGATCTTTCTGGCTCCAGTGCAGACGATCTTGCCGGAACCGAACAGAAGTGCCACGACCTTGGGTTCGGCCACCCTGTATACGAGTCCGGGGAACTGCTCCGGTTCGTACTCCACCCTCTCCAGGCCCAGGGTTATCGCGATGGAATTGAGATTGAGCTCGCTCTTGAGGTCCGTTGTTGCCACGATGTTCTGTATCTTCACATCCGGTTCCTCGAGAACATCTATACCGAGCTCCCTTATCTCTCTCATGACCCTTCTTACCACCTCATTGGCCATCTCCACACTCTTGGCTCCCGTGCAGACGAGCTTCCCGCTCGAGAAGAGCAGAAGGGCCGTTTTCGGTTCCTTGATCCTGTATATGAGACCTGGAAACTTCTCGGGTACGTATTCGGCATCCTCAAGGCTCATTGATATCTTTTGAAGGTCAAGCAATGCACCGGCAGACGCCGAAGCCACGACGTTCTCGACGTTTATATCCAATGGACCACCTCCCAAGTCACTTCCCATCTCGATGAAGGACAGGGGATTTGTTGTAAGTTCCCGCCATATAAA
>NJDO01000140.1 GCA_002254385.1 Thermoplasmatales archaeon ex4484_6
CCACGTCAGGGAGAGGCTCGCATCCTTCTCCATACCCGAGGAGAGGATCAAAGCATTTCCCATAATCAATCCGCCCTGCATCGGGGAATATGTGAAGGAGCTCCGGTCCGAAGTGAAGAGACCCGACGACATCATCAGGTTCGTGTATGTGGGATGGCTCCTCAACCGTGTGAAGGGAACGGACCTGCTCGTCGAGGCATTCATATCCGCATGCTCCGAGAGGGATGACCTGGAGCTCGTCATCATAGGCGACGGACCCGACAGGGGAATGCTCGAGAGAATGGCATCGGGATATCCGGTGAAGCTCCTCGGGGAGCTGGAACACAGGGATGTTGTCGGATGGCTCCTGAGGTCCCACGTGGTGGTGATGGCATCCCACGAGGAGGCTGCGGGGAGGGCCTACATAGAGGGATATGCCGCGGGGATACCGGCGATCGGCACAAGGGTGGGTGGAGCTCCGGAGGTCCTGAAGGACGGGGAGACCGGTATCATGGTGGAGGACGGGGACGTCGAGGGGCTGAAGAAGGCGATGCTCACACTTGCGGGGGACAGGGAGCTCAGGGAGAGGCTTGCGGAGGGGGGGAAGAGGCTCCTGGAAGAGCTCCCCTCCTGGGAGGAGATCACCCGGTGGTACCTGGATGCCTACGAGACCCTGAGAACGGATCGAATGAATGCCCGTCGATCATAGGAATCGATGGGGGATAAAAAAAAACTTCATGAGCATCAACCCTATGCTGATCGATGCTCACAACAAAAGAGTGAAGATTCGGTATACTTCACCGAATCTTCATACAAAACCATAAAAATAGTCGTGAAGGTTACGTTTAAATAAACAACCCAGTTATCAAAGATGGATGAGGATAGCCCACGTCATCTCCTACTTCCAGCCGGAATTCGGCTATCACGAGTACTACGTTCCCAGGGAGCAGGCTGCGATGGGGCATGAGGTCCATCTCATCACCTCGGACCGCATCTTTCCGTTCAAGAACGTCGAGAAGATGCTCTCGGACGTGGGTTCCGAACACCGCGGAAGGTTCCGTGGAGTCGGGGTCACCGAGATGGACGGATTCACCGTTCACCGGGGTAAAACAAAGCTCGAGATCCTCTTCGATCTGATCGTCTACGATGGTGTGGAGAGGTCCCTCAGGAAGATCGAACCCGATGTCGTTCATGCCCACGGCCTGTGGCAGTGGGGGTCGAGGGTGGCAGCTTCCCTGAAGGACGAACTGGGTTATGCCCTGGTGCTCGACGAGCACGCATATTCCACAACATACGACATGAGCCCGACCCCGAGGAACTGGCTTCTGGACAAGGAGTACAGGATGCTGAGGGCCCCGGCCGCAAGGAAGACATTATCGAAGGCCGACGCGGTAGTGGGGATCTGCCAGGAAGCGAAGGAGTTCGTGGAGGAGTTCTACAAGGTGAAGAACGTCCTTCTCAATCCCCTTGGCATAGATCACAGGAACTTCACTTCTAATCACCGCCGGAAGGCTGGACAGGGCGAAGAACCTCGAACCGTTCATCGAGGCACATTCCCACCTGGGAAGGGACGACATTCGCATGGCAGTGATAGGGAGGGGGGACGAGGGATATCTCTCGAGGCTCAAGGAGCTCTCCTCGGGAAACGTGAGCTTCCTCGGATTCAGGAACCCGAAAGATCTGAGGGACCATTACAGCGCCGCGGACATCGGTTTCTGGGGCAAGGCCTCCATAACGATAAGGGAGGCCATGAGCTGTTCCCTTCCGGTGATCCTCTACGACCAGGGGAACATGACGGACCTCCTCAAATGGGACAACGGTATCGCCGTGAAGGAGGATGTGGAGGAGATAGGGAAGGCATTCCTCACACTTGCGGATGACCCGGAAATGAGAGAACGCATGGGGAAGAACGCAAGAAGGGGCGTGATGGAGGAGCTCTCATCCGAGAGGGAAGCGAGGGAACTCGTCCGCATATACGAGGAGGCACTCGAGAAGAGGTCTCCCGGGGCGACACCGGGGAAGTAATTCCATTCACCCTTTTCTCATCTTCATTATCGCCATCTCCCCGGCCTGCCTGAACGCCCTTGAAACACCTCCCGCACCCAGCTTCACTCCGCCGAATATGCGTGAAACCATCAGGCAGTGTGAATCAAGGTCCTCCCTTCTCAGGAGCTCCATCAGGACCTGTCCCGGGTGCCCCACCTCACCGTCGTTCCTGCGGGCTTCCTCCACCCGGTCCCCCCTCCGTTTCCTTGCGGCAAGGCAGTGATGCCTTGCCTTCCTGTGGTTCCTGCGGTGAAGCTTCAGTATCTCCTTCACCTCTTCCAGGCTCTCTATCTCGTAGAGATGGGCATGGAACCTGGACCTCCTGTCAACGAATTCCGCAAATGAGAGCTCCCTCAATTACCCCCCTCCCGTTCCCTTTCAGTTCTTCCCCTCTCCACCATCCTGAGCAGGATCAGGTCGTCTCCGGAGATGTCCAGGTAGATGAAACAGTCCTCCGTCTGAAGCCTGTAGGCAGGATCCATCAGCATCTTTCTGAGATACCTTTCCGGGTGGACCCTTATCCTCTCCACCGCTCCCGCCATCTTTCGCGCCTTGCCCATTCAGATCCCTGCATCCTTTCTTGCCTCTTCCAGCGAGTAGAACGAGCCGCTTCTTATCTCGGCCCTTGCTCTCTCTATCTCCCTCAGCGTCTGCTCGTCAAGGTCCCTGATATCCTGAAGTATGGCCCATATGATATCCTCGTAGGTCTCCTTCCTGTGAAGCTTCATGGAACCCAGCTCTTCCTTCAGTTCATCGCTTATCTGGATGGTGGTTGTCATGGTCAAGCGTCATGGAATAGATTTATCCATGAGCATACTTTTACCGGAAAAGCGGAGTGGTCCGATGAATGTCAGCGAGAGAATAGCAAGACTCAGGGAGCTCATGAAGGAGAGAGGCGTCCAGGCCTACCTGGTTCCCTCCACCGATCCCCATCACAGCGAGTATCTTCCCGAATGCTGGAAGAGGAGGCAGTTCATATCGGGGTTCACGGGTTCGGCAGGTGATGTCGTTGTAACCCTGAACAGGGCCGGACTCTGGACGGACGGAAGGTATTTCCTCCAGGCGGAGGACCAGCTGCAGGGCTCGGGGATAGACCTGTTCAAGATGGGCCTTCCGGAAACCACAAAGATGGAGGACTGGATCGTATCGCAGCTCCCCGAAGGGAGCTCCGTGGGGGTGGACCCCAGGGTCCTCTCCGTAGAGGCTGCCGGAAAGCTGAAGAAGGCCTTTTCCGAGAAGGACATTTCCCTGAAGTACATAGACAGGAACCTCGTGGATGTCATCTGGGAGGACAGACCCGCCCCTTCCGATTCCCCCATAACGGTGCACCCCCCGGAATTCAGCGGAGAGACGGTGGAACACAAACTCGAAAGGGTCAGGGAGAAGCTCTCATCGAAGGGATGCAGCTCCCATGTCCTCTGTGCCCTGGATACCATCGCGTGGGTGTTCGATCTGAGGGGGAAGGATATCGATTACAATCCCGTTTTCATCTCATACGCGGTGATAACCGAAGAGGATGCGCATCTGTTCGTAGACCGGGGAAAGGTCACGGAAGATGTCAGGGAACATCTGGCGAACCTCGTTACCTTCCACCCCTACGAGGAGATATCATCCTTCCTGAAGGGACTTGCCGAAAAGGGCGGACGGGTATGGATCGACCCGGTGACCACGAACAAATGGCTCATGCTCCCCCTCGAGGGGAAGGTGAAGATACACATGGAAAGGTCCCCCATAACGGACCTCAAATCCGTCAAGAACGGGACGGAGCTTGCAGGGTTCAGGAAGTGCCTTGCCACGGACGGTGCGGCAATGGTGAGGTTCCTCAAATGGCTCGAAGAGGCAGTCCCGTCCGGGGGCGTCACGGAGATCTCCGCTGCACTGAAGCTGGAAGGTTTCAGAAGGGAAGGGGAGGGATTCGTAGGGCTCTCCTTCAACACCATATCGGCATACGGAGAGCACGGTGCCATCATCCACTATGATCCCACCCCGGAAACGGATGTCGAGCTGAAACCGGAGGGGATATACCTGGTGGATTCCGGGGGACAGTATGTAAACGGGACCACCGACATCACACGGACCGTTTCACTGGGGGAACCGAATGAGGAACAGAGGGAGATGTTCACGAGGGTTCTCAAGGGACATATTGACCTTGCCATGCTCCGGTTCCCGAGAGGATTCTCCGGGAAGCAGATCGATGCATTTGCCAGAAAGGCCCTCTGGGACGCGGGAAAGAATTACGGACACGGCACGGGGCACGGTGTGGGGCATTATCTCAACGTCCATGAAGGCCCGATGGGCATCACTCCCAGGGACAAGGGGGTCCCGCTCATGGAGGGAAACGTGCTTTCCAACGAACCGGGATACTACAAGGCGGGGGAATACGGGATCAGGACGGAGAATCTCGTTGTCATCGAGAAGGATCAAGAGCTCTCCTCGGAGGAGCTCGAATTCCTCAAATTCGAGACGATCACATTGTGTCCGATCGATCTCAGGCTTGTCGATGAGGAGCTCCTCACGGAGGAGGAGAGGAAGTGGCTGAACGACTATCACCGGAAGGTGCGGGAGGAACTCTCCCCGCTTCTCGACGAGGATCATGTCAGGTGGCTCTCGGAAAGGACAAGGGCGGTTTGATCGGGAGAGACCCATTTGTACAGCACGGATAATGCTCTGACATATGCCTCTGTAAGGACAGGGGTGGTCTGATTGGGAGAGATGGAGAGCTGGGAGGAGGAGCTCTTTCAGAGGGTCCTCGAATCCAGGCTGCTCCTACTGGAGGAGAGAAGGAGGAAGGACCCGGATTTCTCGGTGGAGGATGTAGAGAAAAAGGGAGTCGTCTCCCGGAGAGGCCCATGTTGATTCATGATTCTGGATGAACCTTATCATCACTGTTTCTCCGCCATTGAGCGATATGGGAAGAATTGCCATCGGATGAAATCACATCCACATCGGACATTGTTCCTGCCATCACCGTTCCAAGAGCTTCCGAGAGCTGTAATCCCTCCCTGGCAAGATGTTCTCATGTTTTTCACAACCATACGGGAATACGGTCTATATGTCATCGGGCGGATCTGTTCCAGAAGGGGATGGAACAAGATTGATCGTGATCCATTCCTTTTCCGAGATGTGTGGTGAAGGTATACGATCTGATATTGGCGAATCAACCGTTAAATACCCAATCATGAAATGAAAAATACGGTGATGACCTGGAACCCCTCCGGTGGAACGAGGACATGAGCGTCAGGATCGTCGAGATAGATGAACAGCACAAGGGATGGCTCGAACTCGTGAATTATCTCTACCATTCCATGAGGGATGGAAGATCCCAGGAAGCGCTTGCCCTGGCCCTGAAGGAGATGGTAGATTACTCGAACAACCACTTCGCCACCGAAGAGAGATTGATGAAAAAGTATCATTATCCGCATCTGGAGCTCCACAGGAATGAACATGAATCCTTCCGGGCAAAGGTCAGGGGTTATGTCGAGAATTACAACAAGGAAAATATGGTCCTTGCAATGGATGTAGTTCAATTCATGAGCACATGGATCCTCAATCACATTCGAACTGTTGACAAGGGATACTCGAATTATCTGATAGATAAAGGCATCATCAGGAGATGAACGCAGAGCTCCGGTATCTTTTTTTAATGAATCCACCGGAGATCGATGAAGAGGTTCTGACCATGTATTATTGGTTCCCATCCGATCCTTTTCGAAGATGGAAAGGAAAAAGAGAAGAGATCGTTTCTGAATTGATTGCTTAACAGTGATGGGCGGGGGTATCCCGGATTACCTGTTATATCTGGCCTGTTTCGTACCCTCAATATTCATCTATCAATGAAAGGAAGAAATCGTATGTCTTCATCGCCTGTCTGAGCATGAACTGGTAATATGTCTTGATGCCCTTTCCTGACAATGCCTTGTAGAGTGAATTGCCGTAGGCCCTTGAATTTTCGGCATGGATTATCACGGGAAAATATCCATGAGTCATCAGTATCTTGTTCATGATCAATCTTCCTGTTCTTCCGTTACCGTCAAGAAAGGGATGAATCTCCTCGTAATTCAGATGAACATCGAAAGACAGTTTCAAGGGATGTTCCTTGAATTTGTTTTCCTTGTAATATTTTAGGAGAGCTTCCAATCTTTCCTCAACCTTTTCCGGAGGAACCGTTTCCATGTTGTTCACAATATTCGGCACCTTCTTGAATCCTCTGGGATATCGTTCACCATTTTGCATGACAAGATCCTTCGTCAGTATATTGTACAGCCTCTTTATCGATTGAAGGTTGAATTTGAAACCATTTCTAATGTATTCCATGGCATCAATGGAGTTGTGGACCTCCCTTACTTCATTGTAGTTATGATATCTGCTATCACCACTCTCGATAATCCTTCTCACTTCTTTGGCAGGAATCTTTGAACCCTCGATATTATTGGAATTGAAGATGAATTCCTTTGCGAATTCGATCATTATCTGTTCCTCTATCTCCTTGACCTCCAGGAGATTGTTGATCTTGATGGACATGAATTCCACATCATGAAGCAACCTTTCATTGTAGCATATATCTAGATTCTCGAGAAGTGGTCTTCTCAATTCCATCTCTTTCTTCGACAACCTGTCCAGATTCTTTCTTAAATAATTATTCTTACTCAACGTTGCAACGTTCTTTCCGATGTGTTCATGGATTCGGAATTCCCTTCCCATGAGTCTGAACTTCTTGACAAAGGAAGCGTACTCGACCCCATTTTTCTTGCTGATCTCGATATGGGACATGTCGTGGAACGATACCTCTGCTTGCTATAAATAATTTACTTCTTCGGCAGGAATTTTTTATATTTGAATGTTGGGTTATGAAACTTTTTGGGCAGGAATATACCTTCAATATCATACCGATCCGGCAGGAAAATCCTTCCCAGTAGAGCTTTCTCATCATGAATTGCCCCTCCCTCTCCTACATTGCCACCTTCTGCTGTTGATGCGGAATGCATCATCTTGGGGTGGTGATTCTTCAGTTGGCATTTTTAGGAAATTCAATTTTTAATGGCTTTATCAAACTGAATTTATCCTTTAAATTTTCTGATTCACTGTTAAT
>NJDO01000075.1 GCA_002254385.1 Thermoplasmatales archaeon ex4484_6
CTACAATCCACCATCCGATCGGGAATATCGGATCCGGTCCCGTTTTCCATCGGAGAACGTTTCCCTTCATCACCGTTCGGGCAGGGAACGTTCGAGGTTCCGGAGATAGAACATTTCACCCTCATAGGAAACACGCTTCAGGTACCCCTCCTTCACCAATCGGTTCGGAAGGGTCCTTTCACAGCCCTTCTTCTCCAGAAGCTCCATTACGGCATCCTCCCTCATCGGATGCACGGATGTTATGCCGAGGATGTCCATCTCGATATCACCGAGAGAGGAGAAATCGCTTCCCTCATACTCTATAAGAAGTCTGACATCCCCGACGGATTCCCTGAATATCTGATATGCCGCGTTCAGGGCATTCTCGTCCGGTTTGACAACCCAGCCCTCCGCAGGCGGGCGGGTGGGTATCGAAATGTTCGCTACAGAGGGTGATATTCTCCCGAGCAGGTCCGCTGTCCTTCCCAGTGAAGCCCCGTCATCATTCACCCCCCCCACCATCATGGTCTCCGTTTCCAGAACGCCGCCGAATTCACTCGACAGCGTGAGGGCTCCTTCCACGATACCCTTCAGGTCAAGGGTCCCGTGGGGCCTGTTTATCTTCCTCCATATATCCGGATCCGCAGAATCGAATTTCAGCGACACATAATCCGCTTTCATGAGGTCCTCCCTCACATCCTCCCTCGAGAGAAGGGAGGAATTCGTGATCACTGCAACGTCGATACCAAGCTCCCCGAGAAGTTCTATCGAGCGGCCGAGATTGATATCCAGTGTGGGCTCCCCGTCCGGAACGAACGTTATGTGATCTATTCTCCGTCCCGCCCCCTCCGACAATTCGACCTTCCTCCGGACCGCCTCAAGTACGTCTTCCGGGCGGTGGAATTCCCTTCTCTTCACGCTGAGATTTCCGGTTCTGCCAAGCTGGCAGTATATGCAGGAATACGAACAGATCTTCGGAGGAATGTTGTTAACTCCGAGACTGTGTCCGAGCCTTCTCGACGGGACGGGTCCGAAGATCAATCCGTCGAGCTCACCTTCATTGGTCCCTGCAGCTTCCATGGATCATCGCCTTTCATGAGTCATCACATGTCCGAATTTATATCTTATGGCTCACTGTTGCGACATGGTGCACAAATCATATATACGTCATCTCATTTGAGCAGCTGTGAAATGGAAAGACGCATCCTTCAGGTCTCCGCGGTGGATAGAGAACATACCCCAGACGACCCTCTACAAACCGGCAGGGATTCCCGCATGGAGCATGGAACTGGTGGAGCTCTCCCTCGTGGAGCTCGAAGCGGTGAGGCTGGCGGACCTCGAGGGGCTCACCCAGGAAGAGGCAGCCGGGCGAATGGGGATCTCCAGAAGGAGCTTCTGGAAGGACCTGACGATGGCCCGGAAGAAGATCGCCTATGCACTGTCGAACGGATGCGCCATACAGATAATCGGGGGAAACATCAGATTGAATCGGGACGGGGAAGACTCTCCCGGCCCCCGGGAAGGATCCGAAGACCGGGGATGAGAACTCCCCGGAGAACCTGAATGTCAACACAACAGATGACACCCGATAACCGGACGAACTGAAAAAAAAGGAGGTAAAGGAAATGAATGGAAGAGGAATGGGGCAGGGCCGCGGCCAGAAAGGAGGAATGGGACTTGGTGTCGGCGGAAGCTGCGTGTGTCCCTCATGCGGACACAAGGAAGCCCACAGAAGGGGGGTCCCCTGCAACGGTCTGAAATGTCCGAAATGCGGAGCCGTAATGACCAGGGAATGAGAGACACAAGATCCGTCATCATCGGAACATGATTCGATAAACGGAATGTATCAAAGGAGGGATAGAATGAAGGTAGCGGTAACATCCAAGGGAAAGGAGCCGGGATCCGAGGTGGACCCCAGGTTCGGAAGATGCAGATATTTTGCGATAATTGACACGGATACCGGCGGGTTCGAAGCCGTCGAGAACGAGGGGGCCCTGGCTGCGGGTGGTGCCGGACCACAGGCATCCCAGACACTGTCAAGAACGGGGGCCCGGGTGGTCATCTCCGGAAGCGTGGGGCCCAAGGCTTTCGAGGCCCTGAAAGCTGCCGGGATCGAGATCATAACCGGAGGGGCCGGAACGGTGGAGGAGGTTGTGAAGAAGTACATGAAGGGAGAGCTGAAACCGGTCACATCCCACAGTGTCGATTCCCATTCCGGCATGGGTGGAAGGAGAGGCTGAACCCCGATCGGGATCACCCTCGCGGGTAAATCCGGAAATACCTGTTTTCATGGAATCAGGGAGAGATGGATAATGAAGATCACCGTTGCAAGTGGAAAGGGCGGCACCGGAAAGACCACGATTGCGGTCAATCTTGCGTTGAGCGTAGAAGATGCCATGCTGATCGACTGTGATGTGGAGGGCCCGAATTCACACATCTTCTTCAAGGAACCCATGGTGAAACTGAAGGATGTCAGCATTCCCACCCCAAGGTTCGACCTCGATATCTGCACCTACTGCGGAAAATGCTCGGATTTCTGTCAGTACAATGCGATCTCGGTCGTCCAGGATAAGCTCCTCTTCTTCGAGGAGCTGTGTCACGGCTGCGGGGGGTGCAGGATAATATGTCCGGTGAACGCGATATCCGAGGAAGAGCACATAATCGGAACGATCGAGAAGGGGGGAGAGGAAGAGCTTCCCCTGTATCACGGCAGGCTCAACATAGGGGAGCCCTTCGGTGTTCCGATAATCAGGGAATTGAAAGGGCTCGCAGGTGAGAGACCGATCACGATCTTCGATTCCCCACCGGGTACCGCCTGCCCGGCGGTGGAGACCATGAGGGATGTGGACTTCTGCATCCTCGTGACCGAACCCACGCCGTTCGGTCTTCACGACCTGAAGCTGTCAGTCGATGTCATAAGGGAGATAGGGACCCCTTTCGGTGTAATTGTGAACAGGGATGGAATAGGGGATGACAGGGTGGAGTCGTACTGTGAGAGGGAGAATATCCCCCTGCTTGCCAGGATCCCAAATGACCTCGAGATCGCCAGATTGTACTCGGAAGGGATTCCCATGGTGAAGGGCATTCCGAGATACGAGGAGATGTTCAGGGAGCTGTTCGAGAGGATCAGGGGGTTGGTCCGATGATAAGGGAATTGACGATTATCAGCGGTAAGGGCGGGTGCGGAAAAACGACAATCGCCTCTTCATTCGCCTCGCTTGCCAGGAACCATGTCATCGTGGATGCCGATGTAGATGCGGCGGACATGCATATCCTGCTCCAGCCCGAGATACGGAGAAAAGAGGTGTTCCACGGCCTGAACATCGCCCGGAAGAACGATGATCTCTGCATCAACTGCGGAAAATGCTACGAGAACTGCAGATACGGTGCTTTTGACCCGGACAACACGCTTCATCCGGAGAAATGCGAGGGCTGTGCGGTATGCGAACTCGTATGTCCCGTGAACGCGATCCGGATGGTCGAGAGAACCGCTGGTGAGGCCTACATCTCTGACACCAGATTCGGTCCACTCGTTCATGCGAGACTGCATGCGGGAGAGGAAGCCACAGGTAAACTGGTCGCACTCGTGAGGGAAAGGGCCAGGGAGGTTGCCGAGGAGAAGGGAAAGGATCTCATCATCATCGACGGCCCACCGGGAACGGGCTGCACCGTGATAGCTTCCCTTACGGGAGTGCACCTCGTCCTCGTGATCATAGAGCCCACACTTTCCGGCATCCACGATGCCGAAAGGGTGCTTGATGTCGCGGACCATTTCCACATACCCGCCGTTGCATGCATCAACAAGTTCGATATCAATCTAGAGAATACCCGAAAGATAGAGGATTTCTGCAGGGAGAGGGGAGTGGAGATCGTCGGCAGAATACCATATGACGAGACAGCAACAAGGGCAATGATGTCGGAGAGGACCGTTGTCGAATTCTCGGATGGTGCACTCTCGGGGAAGCTCAGGGAGATCTGGGAGAAGGTGGAGGAGAGGTTGAAAGGCATAGGGGGATGATATCCCGCCTGTTCGTGGATGACGGACACGGATGACCCGATCCCCCGATACAGGGGAGGCGGGAATTCCCGTGTCCGGAAAGTATTATTATCCCATGCCTTAATGCTTTCCGATAATGAGAGCTCCCGGCGTCCGTGGTTCGGGTCTATCACCGGTGATAGCGGTGCTTCTGATGGTTGCCATCACACTGGCAATCGCCGGAGCCGCAGCCATCTGGTTCTTCGCCTTCGCCAACTCCCCCGACGAGGGGGGAGAGGACGTACTCTTCATATTCCACGTTGAACTGGACGGGGGAGATGATACCGCAACATTCTCGGTAATAGACGGTGACATCCTCAATACCTCCATGATGGAAATGAAGCTGGATGGAGTCGACGTCGACATTCCGGTCAGGGAGCTGAACGCGGGAACGGACATGACGGTCGATGCTGGAATGGATCTCGTAATCGGCCAGAGCTACAACGTCAAGATAACGGTTGGCGGCAAGCTGTTCTTCGACAAGGATGTCATTGCAGCTCCCTGAAAAGGACCTCAGCCCTTCTTCCCTGCCTTCTTCCGGGAAACCCTTCGGAACGTCTTTCTCGATCCTATCACGAGATAGGCGGAAACCGCAGATAAGCACCCGGAAATGAATTCATACGATCCCACCGCGAACGAGATTATATACGAAGTTTCCCCGAACCCGGAAAAGAGGGAATTGGACATCAAAATGATCCCCATGAGAACAGCCGCGATGCTGCCGATTATCAGGAGTGCCAGGGATCTCCCGTAGTGAATTCCCTTGAAAGCATACAATCCACCGATGGTCTGTCCGGAGACGAGGATGGCAAATGCCACCGAAATGACCGTGAGAATGACGGCAACTATCAGAAGTCCGATGAATATCGCAATGATGAGGACCAGACATATGGAACCCAACGGGTTATCTCCTCCGTCATTACCAAGTCCCCCGAAAATTATCAGACCGAACAATACGGAGGCAATGATCCCGCCGAATGCGACCGCAAGTGCCATTACCAGATTGGGGATCCCCACGACCATGGACATGATCCCTGCCGTCTTTCTCCTTCTTTCCAGATCCATCGACATGTATGATACCGCCCGCTGATTCAATTGTCATTCACCGGATAAGGGAATCCTGCCTTCAGCGATGTGCCCTTCTTCCTACCCGCAAAACCTTCGAACGGAATAGATAAATGTTCCCTCGTTAATGCAAAAAAAACCGAAAAATCCATCGGATATCATCCCTCGCTGCATTCGTCCGGCGGCTCCCTTTCCCGGAGTATCATTCCCGGTCCGGTATCGGGGAGTACAAGAGGGAGCTCCATCAGGAAAAGCTCCCCGTCAAAGGGATTTTCCCTGAGCATTCTCTGCCTGTCACCCTTGTAGCCGTAATATGTGGTGGAATCAAGTACCTCCAGCCTGGGAGGGTCCTTCAGCGGATTCCTGGGAACCATGAGCAGGACACCGTGATTCCTGCTCCGGATCCCTGACAGACCGGCCCTGAGTATCCTCTCCGTCCGGCCGAGTTCCGATATGTGGTCGTTCAGTTCGCGGATCCGCGTCTGGTACCGAAGGTTCCTCTTCTTCAGTTCGTCCTTCTTCATCCTCAGATCATCGATCTTTCCTTCGAGTTCCCTTATGGTGTTCTCCCTCATTTCAAGCTCATCCCGGCAGTCCCTCCCCTCATCGATCTTGGCGATCCGCCCTTCAAGTTCCCTCAACCTCTCCCCCATCTCCCTTGTCTTCTTGAAATATGTGTCCCTCTCCTGCAGGAGCCTCTTCTTCTCCTTCTCCAGGACCCGTGTCTCCCTTCTCAGTTCCTCCATCTCCCCTTTCATATCCTTCAGCTCTTCCCTCTCACAATCCAGGGACCTCTCCAGCTCCTCGTACCTTCCGCATCTCTCGAGAAGAAAGGATATTATCTCATCATCGCTTCCGAGCCCGGTCCTTCTCACTGCCTCATCCCACAGGCCGGAGGACACCCTGACCCGTTTTCTCCTTGTCGGATTGAGAATATCTCTCGAAAACATCCATATCACGACCCATCCGATGAACGGAATCAAAAAATGAGAGAGGGGAGCGCCTCGGCGGAGCTCCCCGGAACGATCTTCGGAAAGGAGCTTCAATCCTCGGCGTTCGGGGAGGGTCTCTTCTCCTTTCTTTCAACTATGGCGACCTCGCTTGTGAGGAGCATCCCGGCGGCGGATACCGCATTCTCCACGGCAAGCCTCACGACCTTTGTGGGATCGATGATACCCTTCTTCACGGTATCCACGTATTCGAGGGAATTCGCGTCGAACCCGAAAGCCCCCTTCTTCTCGAGTATCCTCTCCACAACGATGTCGCCGTTCATTCCCGCATTGTTCGCTATCCACCTTGCGGGAGCCTTCAGGGCCTGGGCCACGATGGAAGCTCCCACAGCTTCATCACCGGATAGTTCGAGGGACTCTACCGCCTTCATGGACCGCAGCAGGGCAACCCCGCCTCCCGGGACGACGCCCTCCTCCACGGCCGCTCTCGTCGCATGAAGGGCGTCATCCACCCTGTCCTTCTTCTCCTTCATCTCGATCTCGGTGGACGCTCCAACCTTGATAACGGCCACACCGCCGGTCATCTTCGCGAGCCTTTCCTCGAGCTTCCTCCGGTCATAATCGGATGTGGATATGTTTATCTGACCCTGGAGCTGTCTTATCCTGTCATCTATCGAGGACTTGCTGCCCTTGCCACCTATGATCGTGGTATCGTCCTTCGTGACGATCACCTTCTTCGCGGCACCGAGATCCTCGAGCCTCACGTTCTCCAGCTTCATCCCCACATCCTCGCTTATCAGCTTCGCTCCCGTAAGGATTGCAATATCCTCGAGGTAGGCCTTCCTGCCGTCTCCGAATCCCGGCGCCTTGACCGCGCAGACGTCCATTACGCCACGGATCTTGTTGAGAACGAGGGTTGCCATCACCTCGCCCTCCACATCATCGGCGATGATGAGGAAGGGCTTTCCGGTCTTGACCACCTGTTCCAGGATCGGGACGAACTCCTTGATGTTGGAGATCTTCTTGTCATGAACCAGAATGTAGGGATTCTCCAACTCCGATATCAGCGACTCCTGGTCCGTGGCAAAGTACGGAGAGGTGTATCCCTTGTCGAACTGGAGACCCTCCACCACCTCCACCTCGGTCTGAAGGGTCCTCCCCTCCTCTATCGTGACCACCCCGTGCCTCCCGACCTTTTCAAGGGCCTCGGCAAGCTGCCTTCCTATCTCCTCATCACCGTTCGCGGAGATGGTGGCAACCTTCTCCATGTCACTTCTGCCCTTTACCGGAACGCTGATCCTCTTCAGCTCCTCCCTTACCGCCATCATGGCCTTCTCCATTCCCCTGTACAGATGAATGGGGCTCGCACCTGCAGTGATGTTCTTCATTCCCTCATGAGCGATGCTCTGGGCGATGACGCATGCGGTCGTGGTCCCATCCCCGGCGTTCTTGCCGCTCTTTTCCGCCGCTTCCCTCACAACGCGGCAGCCGAGGTTCTCGATTGGGTCCTCCACCTCGATCTCCTTGGCAACGGTCACACCGTCCTTGGTTATCTTGGGAGCTCCCCAGCTCTTGCCGATTATTACGTTCCTTCCCTTGGGCCCCAGTGTGACCCTCACCGCGTTCGATATCTTGTCAACGCCTTTCAGAAGGGCACTCCTTGCTTCATCATGGAATACGATATCCTTTGCCGCCATTCTGTCTCACCTCCCTCATTCTATGATCCCGTACACATCCTCCTCCTTCATCAGAAGGTATTCCTTGTTTCCTATCTTCACCTCGGTCCCGCCCCACTTTCCGAAAAGAACACGGTCCCCGACCCTCAGGTTCATCGGGATGTAGCTGCCGTCATCCTTGCGGGTCCCCGGGCCCACGGCCACGACCGTACCCTGAGTGGGTTTCTCCTTCGCGGTGTCGGGAATGATTATCCCTCCCGCCGTCCTTGTCTCCTTCTGCTCGATACGTTCCACCACTATCCTGTTTCCCAGTGGTTTGAATCCTATTCCCATCTTTCTCACCTCTTTCGCATTCATTTCGTGTCAGATCGAACATCGGGGCCGAAAGCCCCCCTCTCAGGGATCGATGCATGAAGCTCCCCCGAAAGGTCATAATATCGAATGTGCCCGTGATGGTCCAAAGCGGCCGGTTTCCGAAAGACACTCCCGACCGATCTCGCAGAACATCCAACGTCTACCATCGGACATTCACCTCTCGAACTGCGTAAGCCCTATACAACCTTGTGTTGTTAAGTTGCGGATAGTTATTTTCATATTTATATTTTGCTTCATCCTGGAGACAATCCCTTATCCCATTCTTCCCGGAACGGGAAGGATCTCCGACGGAGAAGGGGTGCGGGGCGGATTCAACAAAAAATATTTATATTGGAAATACATTATACAACTTGCAGTTGTAAACTGTAAGGGAACATCACAGGAGGTGAAGGAAATGTTCAAGAGAAGGAACAAGGACATGGTGGAAGTGAAGAAAACGCCTTCCGAGATCCAGGTCAGCGATCTCTGGGATGATTTCGACAAACTGTTCACATCCTTCAGAAGGGACATGGATAGACTGTTCTGGGACCCTGTCCTTCCTTCACTGCTGGAAGACAGGATTTCGGGGATGGGCGATATCATGTCCATGGACCTCGAGGACACCGGGGACAAGCTGATACTGTCGGTCGACCTCCCCGGCGTGTCCCGGGACCAGACCTCAATCTCCCTGGAGGATGATGTACTCACCATCTCGGTGGGAGGCAGGGAGGAAAAGGAGGAAAAGAGGGACGAGGGCAGATTCCTTCTGAAGGAGAGAAGGAGCTTCAGGAGCACCAGGTCGCTCACTCTCCCCGAGGAAGTTGACGAGGAGAAGATATCGGCAAACCTCAAGGACGGGATCCTGAGGGTGGAGCTCCCGAAGAAGAGCCCCAAGAAGAAGAAGGTGAAGAAGATAAAGATCAGGTGAGAACGATTGAGTGGAACGTGCTGACCCTTCATCCCGGACCGGCCGGCCATATTTTCTCTCCATTCCCCCACCAGACCCGTTCTCCACCGGTCCGGGATGAACACCTTGTTACATGAAGATCAGGTGGAATGCACCGAATCCTCACAATTCCACTGTGAGCACCCCGGTCGGCATGGGATAGGTCCCCTCCGGGTTTTTCTCGAATAACAGCACATGTACAATCGACTTACAATACGGATGATGGGACCTTCGTGCATTTTCCATACCCGGGTCTCCGGTGCATCCCCTGTCGGGATCCGGGAGCCCGGGGGATCATGACACGGAATCCCCTTCGACCGGGTTCCCCGCAGCACGGCAGGAAATGATGCGCCCTCAACGGAGGGTCATTTCCGACCCTTTCTCGAAATCAGCATTACGATGACGGATACAATGGAGACGAGCAGCAGCGTGATCCCTGCGGTGAGGAGCATCAGGGGGACAATGGATGTCCTGCTCTCCTTCTCGTTCCCCGTCTCACTGTCCGTTTCCGATATGCCGGATCCCTGTCCGCCATCGAAGGGTTCGATGATGCCCTCGTCCCCGAGGAAGCCGAACACCGCATCCAGGAGCTCCATCTTCACATCCCTTTCCGCCTCGGTGTAACTGCCCTCCTGATCCACCGCTCTCGCAATGAAGAGGAGCTTCGTATCCCTGAGCATTGCAAGGACCTCGATGGGGTCCATCTGCTCCAGCAGATCGGACGTGTCGGTCATGTTCCCGAGGTAGGGGTCCATCTGCTCATCGACAGCATCCCCGTTCCCGGAGATGTTCCCCGCAAGTTCTCCGATGATTCCCATCAGGATGTCGATGGTGGAGGATATGTTCCCCATGTAGGGAAGGAAGAGGGCTGCCGTGAAGACGTACGAGCTCCACGGATCCTCTTCCGGACCGGAAGGAAGGAGGGATATACCGTTCCCGAACAGCATGGCATCCATCTCCTCGATCCATACATCGAGAACCACCCGGTCCGTGCTGTTCGAATAGCCGAAAGTGACATTGACATGGTCCGTACCGGCCGGTGCACTTCCCCTTGCCTGGAACCTGAAATAGAGCATCCCGGTTCGGTTTTCGAGGTCCACCTCGACCTCGTCGATGCTTATCTTACCGGACTTTTCCTCCCCGCATACCGGATACGAGGAAAGGAGGATGAGAAGGGCGGCAAGGGTGATCAGTGAACGGGACATGCGGGACCGGAATATTTTATTCTTCATTCGAACAACCTCCTTCTCGATTCCTCCACGAGCATTTCCGTGAGGGGCCTGAGATTCACTATATCCTCCCTGTTGTACTTGAGGAGGAGCTTTAAGGCATTTCTGTTGGAACGCCTCTCGAACAACCGCCAGAGCCTCACGGCATCCTCGCCGCTCATGCCCTTCACATCATCGGGCCTCGAGATGCCCATCTTCACCTCGATGGACTTCAGCCCCCCGGTCAGTCCGCATCTCCGCGCCAGCCATCGGAGATCGAGATGCGGGATGCGGGGGAGCGACCCCGGGAACTGATGCTCTATCATGGGCAGGTCGAATGAGCCGCCGTTGAACGTGATCACCATCGATGTATCCTCGAGCATCGATGAGATCCTCTCCCCGTCGAGGTCCTTCCCCCTGATGGCGGCATCGTATCCGTTCTTTCCGTAGACCCCCACCACGGTGATGGGAGAGGTCCTCCTGGTTCCCGTGGTCTCGATGTCGAGGAATACCGCATCCTCCGCAAGGGTGTCGTACAGACGCCAGGTATCCGTTCCCTTGAAGAGACGGGACAGGTACGTCAGATCCCTTTCCCTCAACCTCTCTTCGGTTTCGATGATTATATCATCGCAGCCCTTCTTCCTGGAAGGGTTCAGGGGAGCCACCCTTTCCGCTTCGACGAACGATCCCCAATCACGGATGCCGCTGCCCCATATCCGCCTCTCCGTTGCAGCGCCCACCCCGGGAAGGAATATGAAGCTTCTTCTCACAAGAGGTGTCTCGTTCATATCCTCATTCTCCTGGCCTGTATCTCGATGTGATATCGTTCTCGAGACCCACTATATCCATGATCCTTCCCGCAAGGTTCCTCTGGAGCTCCTCTCCGGTGGGGTCCTTCAGTCCGTAGAAGGGGGGTGAAGCCGGCATTATGACAACCCCCCATTTCGACAGATCGTAGAGAGCACCCAGGACCGGCGTTGACAGCGGGGTCTCCCTTACCACAAGGACAAGCCTTCTCCTCTCCTTCATGGCAACGGATGCGCACCTCGTTGTCAGATTGTCAGCGATCCCCGCCCGGATCTTGCTCGCCGTGGACGAGGAGCAGGGACAGATTATCATGGCATCGAAGGAATTGGAACCCGAAGCCAGCTCATGCTCCATCCCGGAATCGAACACCATCTCGTCAACCAGTCCCCGAAGCTCATCCCCGCCGATCCCCCTCTCCTCCTCCAGGATGGAAAGGGCCCTCTCGTTGCAGGTCAGGACCACCCGGAAACCGGACGGGCCCCTCGACGGTTGGAGGGCCCTCAGAAGCTCGTATCCGTATCCGGCGCCCGAGGCTCCCGTCATGGAGACCAGCAGTCTTCCTTTCATGAAGGTGCATCGAACTGCCTGTATCTATCATTTGTGAGGGGGGATGCGAAGGTCACTCCGTCCCGCGGAATCCGCCGAAGGAATGAAAGAGCGCTTCAATCCTCATCCTTCCTGTCGGGACCCACCCGGGGAAGACCGGGTTTCGGAACGGGGGCAGGTTTCATCGTCGGGGGCTGCTGCCCCGGCGGAACACCCTGGGGCATCGACTCCATCCCCGGCGGAGGGACTCTCGGTCCTCCCGGTGATGCCGGACCCCCCTGCAGCTGCTTCACCTGTTCCTCCATCGGAACAGCTCCCACAAGGACCCTTCCCCCACCCGCGTTCTTCACCTCATCCTCGTTGAACTCGTCCGCAGCTTCCAGAAGTGTGTTCATCGTCTCGCTGATCTTTTCCTCGTCTATATCACCGTCAACGGGGGATTCCCCCTCGGGAACAACATCGAGCTGGAGAGATTCACCGAAGGAGAGTCCGGGAGCGGTGTCCTCGAACTTGGGACCGGATCCGGCTTCCCACCTGGGACCCGTCTGCTGATCCTTCTCCTGTGATATATCTGGCCTCCGAGGTCCAGTTCCAGATCGTCGAGGGTCGACTGGTCCGGCCCTATCTCCTCCCCCGCCTTCTGGACACCGTAAAGACCCTTTATGACCTCCTGCCTCTTCTCCATTTCCTTGACCCTCTTCTCGATGTCTTCCTCCTCCTCCTTCTCCTTCTTCTTCATAATCGAGAGTATCACGAATATACCCGCGATCACAAGGGCCAGTATGACCGCGACGGAGATGATGGTTATCAGCAGCCATGTTGGCATGAGAGGATCCTTTTCATTTCCCCCATCCGTATCCGTCGGTTCAAAAGGTTTCGGATGTCCGGGATAGACATCAGGATCCAAGGGATTCATCTCATTCTTCGGAATGAAGAATTCCCCTCTTTTTTCCGAGTCGTACCGGATTATCTCGAATCCGATCTCGTCGATATTGTCGTAGTCATCCTTGTCGGGATCATCAAAGGGACCCTGAGAAAGATTCCCGAAGAAGTAGAGCTCCCTCGAATCGGGAAGGCCGTCGTTGTCGTTATCATCATCCTTCTCCACCCACAGCTCGCGGAACCACTGAATGGGTTCAGTGTGGCTGTCGCTCACTATCAGGGTTATCTTGAACTTCTCCCGGACAGGTTTCTCCAGTCCGCCCTTCGACGGTGAGAACCTGAAATCCATCACCTTCCCGTAAACGGTCCAGTTCCTGGACTCGTCCAGGGTGGATACCCACCATGTGTAGTTCAGGGGGTCATTGTCCTTGTCCCGGGCGAAGCCCTCGAAGGTTACCGGTTCACCCCATTCCGCCTGGATCTCGTTCTCGCCGGGCCACTCATTCTGGTCATTCTCGTCGTATGTGAAGGACACGACTATCCTGTCGTGACCCGGTATCCATTCGGGCCGATCCTGGATGTTTATCACATCCACATGAACGTTTAGGAACGAGGGGTCCGTTTTCTGTACGTCCAGAAGCTGAAGCTGGAAGTCCACGCTGCCTGCAAGCACGTCCTCCTCCCTGGCGGTGAAGGTGACGGTCCAGTTCTTCTCCCCCGTCTTCTGAATGGTGGCCCTTTCATCGAGGGACCTGAGGGAGAGGCTCTCGTCCGAATCAATATCATCCGCGGTCACATTGAAGTGGAAGGATCCGAGCTCCATCACCGTGAAATTGACGGTGCCGTCCGTGGGGGCCACCTTCTCCCCGTCCACCGAAACGAAGAACGGGGGATCGTTCACATTCTCCACGGGAAGGAAGATCTTCAACATCCTGATACCATCATGACCATCATCCGCCATCACTGTGAAGTTTATCTCGGGAACATCGTCGTTGTCCGGAGTGAACGAGAATATCGTTCTCGCACCGGGGTCAAGCAGGTCAGGTGTCGCTGTTATCCTGTCGTTGTCCACGACGCTGAATGTGATGAAATCCTTGTCCTTGTCCCTCCCGATTATGGCAAATTCGTAGAGCTGCCTCTCGATGCAGCCGATATCCTTGGCCGGCAGTTCGAGTTCCGCGGCAGTGGGCGGGATCAAAACCGATGCTCCGGTGGAGAGGTCCTCGTACTTCAGCCATGTGGGCACGTCATTCGTGGAATTCACCGTGACATTGAACCAGTTGGACCGGGATGATCTATCATCCGGGGATCCGAAACCGCCGTCCTTCCCCGGATCGGTTGTTATCACCCTGAACATCTCCGAGCCGTACCAGTCCGGGGTGTTGGGGAAAAGGTCGAGCAGCCAGTAGGGTTGACTCTCGCTCATGTCCCTGAAATACGCATCCACCTTGGGGTCCTCGGAATAGGCCTCGATATCGAAATGGATATCCGTGATACCTCCATAATGATCATCAACGACCCATTCATTCTCCACCCACCGGGACATGTTAAGCGCTCCGTACCGGGGTGTATCCTCCAGCATGTAAACGGTTGGTATCGGCCTCACGAATACCGGAGGTTGGTTGATGGGGAGGGTCCTGAAGTGGAGCTCTTCCGAAAGCGATGACATTCCTTCCATATCAACGACTTCCACCCTCACGTAATAATCCCTGTTGGCATGGAGCTCCGTGAAGTTGAAGAGGTTCGTACCCTGATCATCTGTTGTCTCCACAAGGCTGTTCGGTCCGATTGTGAAATTCTGGGTTTCGTTGAGATAGATCCGGTATTCCTTGAAGTCCGGTTCCACGTTGAAACCCCAACTTATCATGGCATCGAACTCCTCGGCATAGACGAGATTCAGGTTCGAAACGGGTATTGGGGCCTGGTTCACTATGCTTCTCGAATGGAAAATATCCCTGTCGGAAGTGGGGGTGGCCCTCTCCATCCACACCACATGGACCTCGTCGGAGCTGTCCACGGCCACCCTCGGAGGATACTTGTCCGACTGGGGATCGAAGCTGTTCGCCCTTGCGGGGGTCGACCATGTAGCTCCGTCATCGGTGGATACCGAGACGAAGACGTTCTTGCTGCCCAGAGTCGTATCGACCCAGC